>NZ_RQGA01000013.1 GCF_004769575.1 Leptospira perdikensis
AAAATGGCGAAATTATTTACCAAGAGTTGGTATTAGTTACTTTGGACTAAAGAATACAAATATCAATCAGCCGGATAGCCAATACAATGATATTCGTATTCAATTAAACCAATTAGTTTATGATGGTGGCGAAAACTTCCACGAAATAGAGTCAGCAAGATTACAAGAATTATTAAACAATCAAGATTGGAATATTACAAAGAACAAAATTTCTTTAGAAGTCCAAAAGGCATACTTGAAATTTTTAAGTAATAAGTTTAAACATAGTATGTTATCAAAAACTCTGGATAGAATCAATAAATTGCAAATTGATTCAGAATTAGAATCAAAATCAGGTTTCAATACTGAACTTGAGCGTTTGGAATTGGAATCTAAGATCAGAGACATAGAATTAATGTCTTTGAAAGCTTCTTCGTCAATACGGTTGGCCGAAATTGACCTAAAAAAACAAATGAATTTACCTTTAACTGTAAAACTTATACCTAAAGATTCAATACTGGAAGACTACATTCTTTTTCAACCTTCAGAATTAATTAATATATCCGAATACCTATTACAAAAGCCGGAGTTGAAAAAAAGTAAACTAGCGATTGAAAACCTTCGAACTCGACAAGAAATCTTGGATTCCTATTGGAAACCAAAAGTTATTTTTGGTGGCTATTATGGTAAAAATATTAATGGCCCTCTTCCCGTTCAAAATGATGTTTTTGGGTTCAATATTGGATTGCAAACGCAGTTAGGTAGTACGACGAATCAATCAAGTTTGAATTCCGGAGTACAAACTGATGGTACTGGTATTCAAAGAATCCCAGGGTTTGGACCCCAATTCGTTGGAAGAGGGGAAAATGCTTTTAATAGCACAAATTTCAATCTTTTTGATGATTTAAGTTATAGCAGAAAAATTTATGAAGGCCAAATAACACTCTCCGATGCGATCAGAAACCAAAGGAATCTTGAGATTACATTAGAGGCTGAGATTTATAAATCATTAGAAAAACTCAATGAAAGTTGGCAAGTGATTCGGATCTCCAATGCAAAATTCTATCAAAATGCTGAGGCATGGAAAACAGCCTTGTTAAAGTTTGATCGGGGTTTTATGAAACCAGCAGAATTGCTAAATCACGAATCAGAGCTCTTACGATCTTTAGATGATTTATGTTTAGGTTATTCTACATATATTGAATCTACATATGAATTAGCTTACAGTTTAGGTGTAAGCAATGAAGAACTTCTACTTGTTCGAAAAGAGAAATCGAAAGGAAATTCAATTTTTAACGAACTGATGAAGTCTGGATACTTTGAAGTTTCTAGTAAGGTAGATAAAAAATGAAGTTTATCATTTATAACTTATTATTGTTAGCCGCATTTAGCTATTGTAATCCAAATGGAAAAAGTTTGGATTCGTTATTAACATTTGTCGATGATGATGGCTCTCCAAAAATTGTTTACGCTTCGCCAACAATGGGTGAAAAAAATTTAGAGAGAAATGTAAGTGTTTCGGTCCTTTTTTCAAAATCAATGAATATCAATACTTGCGTTCAAAGTTTTTCAATGACTCCAAACACACTTGGATTTTTTGATCTTTCCGATCTATCATTGAAATTTACACCAAGTTCACTCCTACCTTACGGATCATATACTTATACAATTACCAAGAACTGTGAATCGAAAGATGGAATTGATTTAAAAGATGTATTCTCAGCAAATTTTTCTGTGGGTGAAGCAGTTAACGCAGGAAGTAATCCGCAAGTAACAGGAATATTTGTATCTGCTGGTACTGTTGCTGCTTGTAATGCTGGCACAGCAGCGCGAGTTAACATTCTAAGTTCTGACTATATCAACGTTTGTATGGGCAGTCCGACGATTAACGAAATTGAAGTGATCTTTGACCGGCCGATGGATCAAAGTTCTGTTTTATCGGCAATTCAAATTACGCCGAATATTTCTGCAAATTTTGTTTGGTCATCCTCAACGTCATTAAGAATAATTCCTGATAGACCATTGAATGGGAATATAAGGTACTCTGTTTCCATTTCTGCATCTGCTTCGGATTCTCTGAACAACCGCCTTCTTTCACCTGTTTTCAAGAGTTTTTTGGTCGGATCGGAAAATCTTGTACCAACGGTTACAAGTATGACCATTACAAATGGCACTTTAGCAGATTGTTTAGCAGGTATAGGAACCATTACAAATATACTAGTAACCTCCGTCACAAATGGTTGTTTAGGAAATCCAATCAATAATCCAATTGTCATTGATTTTGATAGACCCATGAATCGTTCGATTACAGAGTCATCAGTTTCCATTTCACCTTCCTTAACAGGAACATTCCTTTGGTCAGTCGGTGATACTAGACTTACTTTTACTCCTGATGCAAAATTTTCCTACGGAATTCGATATACGATTACTATTACTAAAAATGCTATATCGGCTAACGAAATTAATGTAAGTCAAAATGTTTCTTATAGTTTTATAGCAGGTGGAGCGATTGGCGATGCACCAGTGGTTCAATCAGTAGGTGTAGTTTCGCAAGGCTGTTCCAATTCTTTTCCAGGAACAGGCTCTGCAACTGGTGGAAACTGGTTGTTGCCTCAATGTTTTTGGGACAATAGTTTGCCTATACTCGGCCCAACTTCCTATTATTTTAGATCCGGGGATACTGGATCCGGTCTATCTTCCTGTGCAGATGTTAATACCGATAATTTCAAAATAATTTTTTCGAAATACATGGATATGAATACTACTTTAAATGCCATTAGGCTACGTCGAATGTCTCCACCTTCTACAATTGTGCAATTATCTTCTTGGGTGTGGAGAGATTGCCAAGCCACATTTCCTTTCGGATGTCGTGTTTTAGAGTTAGCTTTTGCAGAGCAAGAAGCATCTTGTAACGGACCAGTATTTGGAAATGCTTCAACGTCTGGCGATTTTAACTTGTTAAGATCAGATGATACTCCGTCTGGTTTTCCTTTTTATATGATTACAGTGGATACTTCCGCTAAAGATACTATGGGTGCATCCCTACAATCTACTTTTAATTTTACAATGGAGGCCAAATGAGGTTGTTACTAACAATCGCCGGACTTTATGCATTTGTTTTCTGCAAATCTCCTCGTGATAATCTAAATTATGCAATCAATCCGATACAAGGAAATAAAAAAATTCTATTAGGTGATTTCAAACAGAAAACAAACGTTCAATCAATGAATTTAGGAAAATTAGCAAAAGACTTTACTGTGATTGAATTGATGAAAGAAGGATACCGCGTAGACGTTTTCGAGACTAATTATGATCCCATCTTGATCAGAAAAGAAGAGACTAAGTCGGCTTTCAAAAACATGATTCTAAAGGCCGCAGGTGAACAAAATGAAAGAGTTTTTACTTCCGATATGTTGGATTCAAATTATATCGCCGAGTTAGGGAAAGAAAGAAATTTTGATTATTTTTTGCAAGGAAAATTACACATCTATAAGGAAGAATTCAAGACCAATTCGCTAAGTGAAATAATTGCCTATATAACCTTATCCAATTCTGAAGGTATGTTAGTAGCTGCAATTTCTTCAAAGAAGAAAGCATCCTCAGAGATTAGTTCTGAAGATGTATCCGAAGTGGTAACAGATGTAATCAAAAAAGTTCCCCAGGTCATAAATAAATGAAAATTCCTTTCATAGTATTACTTTTATTAATTGGATGTGGCAATTCGCAAGAGACCAATTTTCAAAAATACTTATTAGCAAAAGGCTATTTTTTGCAAGGGGACTTGTCTAATTCTTCCAAAATTTTCAAAGAAATATACAGTGATGATTCTGAGTTCGAAGATGTAGACCTACACATGATCAAAATTGAATTCTATCGAGGAAATTTCCAAGAATGCCTTGAGCTAATTGATTCGGCACTAGAAAGTGGACGATGGACACAACAGGCGTTAGTTTACAAGATTAGAGTTTTCCTATTAAACCCGGAAAAGAGGGGCGAACTACTTCCTTTAGTGGAAAAAATGTTGAAATTGGATTCATCCAATTTGGACGCCTTATTGTTGGCTGGTAAAGTATACACTATCCACAATAAGACTTCCGATGCAATCATGGTATACAACCGCGTTTTATCCGAAACCGATCGCATCCATACCGCCCACATAGAACTTAGCAAAATCTATAAACATCTAGGCCTCAAAGAGAATTCAGATTTACATGAAAATCTTGCGAAAAAAATTACGGGCTCACCTTTAAATGAAGTGAAATCCATTAAAGAAAATATATTAAACAAAATAAAGATTAAAAGGAAATAAAATCATGATTAATAAACTAAGAACTGTGTATATTCGATATAAAGAAATAATTTGGCCAACTCAGCGCATTGAAAACATTGAACCGACACACTTAACTAAGAACGCATTAAGAAATTTACTCTTAGTTTCAGGGATGTATTTACTTTTATACTTTTTTTTCTTTATTATAAAGTATTCCGTATACCAGAAATATAACGACAAAGTGATCGCTGACCTGAGTGCAAAAAATTCGGGAACAACATTGAAGTATTTAAATACATATCCCGGGAATGTTCTTTATATTTACCTTTCCCTGATCATTTTCTCAATCTTAATGATCTTAATTTCATATTTGATTTCATTCCTTTTGGAAACAGAAAAAAGAAAATTTCCAGTTCATCTAGCAATTAGTTTAAGAAGTGTAGCTACAGCATTTTCCGTTTTCCCAATTGTTTTGATTGTGAATAGTGTTTTCCCAATCAATGAAAATTCAGGACAATTTGTAACCTCTTTACTCGTTTCGTCATGGATCATTTTAGCATTCGCATCTTATATTCTTTCTGTCAGAAATTATATTATTGATAACGAAATGATTTTTGGTCAGCCCAGACGACGAAGTGCAATTGTTTGGACAATCCCATTTTATTTAGTTTTAAACTTTATGTTTGGGGTCATTTTTAATTAAAAATGAAATCAATTTATGAGTTCTTAAAAAATATTCCTTTTTTCAGTAAATTTGTAATTAGCGGATTAACCTATTTGCTAATCATGTTAGCATATTCAAATTTTACCTGGCAAGACTTTAGAGCCCGAATTCCCGCTGTAAGTAAAATACTATATTCAAAGAAACTGTCAATCGTTTATCATCTGGAACGGTACAACAATAAAGAAAATGACCAAAAGGCTGAAACATCTGAACAAGGTGACATGATCTTTATTTCAGTGCTTTCACTGAAAGAATCAGAATACTATCCAAAAATTCAGAACACAGCAATTCTTGAACCGATCCAGTCAACGGACATATATTCAAAAGTTAGTGGTCGCATAGAAAAGATTTTTGTCCAAGAAGGAGATAAAGTAAAAGTTAGCTCAAAATTGCTTAAGTTGGATAGTTTAACCTATGAGCTTGATCTCATAAAACAGAAAGCGGCAGTTGAAACTGCGAAGGCTCAATTTCGATTGTCGAAAGAAAAACTTTCTAATGCTGAACGAAATGTTGAAGTAAAATGGTATGAAATAGAGAAAAGAAAACTTTCTGTTCAAAAAACAAAATCCGAGTTAAATCGAATTCAAGAGATATTTAACAAAAAGAAAGAGCTATTTGAAAATAATGTAATAAGCCAAGAAGAATTAGAAAATATAAGCTTAGAGCTGCGAAATAGAACCATCGCATTCGAAACTGCTGAGCGAGATTTTGAAGCTATTTCTCTTGGAATGAGAGATGAAGATATTATTAATGATGGTCATGTAGTTCCGATTAAATTTTCTGAAAGATTAAAGCTACTAAAACGAATTAATACAAAAATTGAACGTTCCGAAATTGAAGTAGCTGAAAAAAACATTGAGGTCGCTGCAGCGAATATTCAAGCTTCTGAAATGCTGATTAAAGAGGCTACAGTTTCTTCACCTATGGAAGGATTGGTTTCAAAGGTAAATCGTTCCGAAGGAGAGTTAATAAACTCCGGAACAGGAATGCCTAATCCCATCATTACGATCATAGACGTAAGGAAGTTGCTAGTCATTCTTGCTGTCAACGAAAAAGACATTCAAAAATATCGAATTGGACAAGATAACTATATAACAATAGACTCAATACCTGACAGAAAGTACACAGGTAAGATTAAAAGGATCAATCCAGCAATTGATCCGAAGACCCATACTTCAGAAATCAAAATCGAATTAGCCAATTCAGATAACATGCTTCGCCCAGGTATGTTTGTTCGATCCGAAACCATTGTGGGTGAAGTAAAGAGAGCAATTCAAATTCCATTAAATTCCCTTATTCCAAGAGATGAAAAATCCGGCCATGTCTTTATTGTTAAAGACTCAAGAGTATTCCGGGTAGAGGTAGAACTAGATGAAAAGCTAGAAGAATCAGCAATAATAAAAAAAGGGCTCAAAGAAGGAGACTTAATTGCCACATCTAATTTAAACAAACTCTTTGACGGTGCCCAGATAAGTTTTTCAAACAACTAATCCAATGATTCGAAAATTTATTACTGCATTACTATATAAACCTATTGCAGTATTTATGGCTGCTGGTTTAGTTTTAATTTTTGGCATTATATCTTTTAATCAGATAAAGTTTGCGTTACTACCAAACATTGAATATCCACGTTTAACCATTTTAACAAAATTTGAAAATTCTTCCGCCGTTGAAGTTGAAAACTTAGTAACGAAGTATCTTACCGATACTTTGAATACAGTTCCAAGAATTGAACAAATTGAATCTGATTCCTGCCAAGGCCTTTCTATAGTCCGAATTCGTTTTAAATACGGAACTGATTTGGCTATTTCCACTCTTGAAATTAGAGAAAAGTTAGATCAAATCCGAGACCTATTACCGAGAGAAGCGGCAAGGCCGTTAATTAGTCGTTTTAATCCTGGCGAAAGTCCATTTATGCAAATTGCATTTACTTTCAAAAATTCGGAAGATGAAAGAAAACTTCGACCGTATTTAGAAGAGAATGTTCTATTCTACTTTGAGAGAGTGGAAGGAATAGGAAGTGTACAAATTTCGGGAGGATATAAGAAAGAAATACTAGTCGAAATTGATCCAGAAAAGATGAATTTTTATAAGACCTCCATTGACGAAATTAAACATAAAATAATCAGTCAAAATAAGAATATTCCTGCCGGTCAATTACCATTTGGTAACAAAGAACTATTGATAAAAACTAAATCACAATTTGAAAGTGTGGAAGATATTCGAAATCTAATTATTGGATCTACTCAAAACTTTGAGCACTTTTACCTATCAGATATTTCAGAAGTTAATGAGGTTTATAAAAGAAAACAAAGCTATGTAAGACACAATGGGAAAGACGCTGTCATTTTAAGCTTATACAAAGAATCTTCTCGAAACAGTTTTATTCTATCAAAGGATATTAAAGAGATAATAAAAGCTCAAAATGATATTTTTGGCGACCTTCTAAATTATGAAATTATATTTAATGAATCGGACTACATTGAAGCATCAATCAATAGCTTAATGTTTAGCTTAGCGATAGGGGCTTTTCTCGCATATCTTTCACTGTTAATCATTCTTAAGAACACAATCAGCCCTACACTCTTAGTTATAACTATACCATTATCAATTATTTCAAGCATATTAGTCTTTAGGTTTTTAGAAATTTCATTAAACCTTATGAGTATGGGCGGTCTCGCAATCGGCATAGGAATGCTCTTTGATTCGAGTAACGTTGTCTTATCTGGTATTGAACGAAATCTTCAAATAGGAAAAAACTTAACTGAGGCAGTGATTGACGGTGTTGTTGAGGTATTTGGGTCAGTAAGTTCTGCTACTTTAACCACGATAATAGTCTTTTTGCCTTTAATTTTTTTAGAAAGCCTTGTTGGAATACTATTTTCCGAGATGGCTTTCTCAATTATCATAATTATTTTAGTAAGTTACCTAATCTCATTTTCTTTTTTGCCTGTAAGCACCTTGATTTTATATAAATTTAGGAAAAATAATAACGGGGAAAACTTTCTATTATATCGTATTTTCAATGAAGATAAAATAAAACAAAAGTATACACGATTCCTACAGAATCTTCTACCACAACCAATTAAAATTTTAATTCCGCTAACATTCGCACTAACATTGGCTTTATTTTCGCTTAGTTTTCTCGATTTGGATTTCTTGCCAAAAATTAGTAGCGGGAGATACGTATTGCGAGGGGAGTTTCCCAAGGGTACGCCTCTACAGGTGATGAACGAAAAATCATTCCAATTAGAAAAAGAATTTAAACAAAAGATAAAAAAGGATTATTTCACAATTGTTAGCAGAGATGAAATCGAAATTCTGAAAAACCCTAATCTGCAAAAAGAAAAATATATAATCCAAATAGAGTTTTCTTTGGAAGAAGATGAAATTTATTTAATTTCTGAAATTTTATCAAATCTACATAAAAATTCTGAATTAACAAACATAAAACTTTGGATTGAAGAAAAAGGAGATCTATTAAGTCAATTAGTTCTGTTTAGAAGGGATGTCATCAATCTAGAAATTACCGGCGATTCTCCTTTAGCTATTTCAGAAGCCGGACTTAACTTAAAAAAAAAATTAGAGTCGAACCCAAAGGTAATTTTTGTAAGATTAGGAATGGATACTCAAGAACCTGAGCTACTCATAGAGTCCGACAAGTTGAAATTAGCTAGCTTCGGATTATTGAATCAAAACATTGCAGATTTAATTAAGATTAGTCTACGAGGTGAGGATGTATCCAAGTATAAAGTTAGTTCCAGCGAAACGGATATTAGAATCCATTTAAAAGACACGAACCTAAAAGAAACAAAAGATCTTCTAGATCTACGTTTGTTGACTAGAAGCGGTGAAAATATAGCACTTAACAATGTAGTCAAATATAGAGAATCAACATCTTATCCTTCTATTCAAAGAGTTGGAAGTAACATAGTAAACAATGTTTACATTCGTTTACAAGATGGTGATTCCTCTACGAGAGAAGAGATTCTAAAAATTTTTAAATCAGAAATAAATCGAAAAGATTTTTCTTTATTACCTTCTGATGAAATCAGACAAATAGAAACTGCGATGATCGAATTACTCTTGACTCTCCTTCTTTCTACAGTTATTGTTTACATGGTCTTAAGTGGCATATTTGAAACATTTGCCATTTCTTTTATTATGTTGCTATCTGCCCCTTTAATATTGGCAGGAACCATTCCGTTCATTCTTCTCTCTGGATCTAGTTTAAACGTCAGCAGTTTTATAGGTATGATCTTACTTATTGGAGTTTTAGTAGACAATGCCTCACTTTTTTACGAGTATTTCTCAATTTATAGTAAAACAAATTCTTCAATTAAAGATTCCGTGTTATTAGCAGCTCAAGAAATATTTCGACCCGTCCTTATGAACAATTCAACAACGATTTTTGGAATGTTACCGATTGCTTTCGGGCTTGGATTCGGAACAGAATTTCAATTTCCCCTCAGTATAGTTGTCATTTCTGGACTCATTATTTCGACCTTTGCTTCTTTATTACTAGTTCCTTTATTCTTCTATATTTACTTCAGAAAAAAAGCACAGAGTTAAGTTTGAAACCTAAACTTTATTTTATGGTAATGTTGGTATGCTCTTTACTTGGAGTATTAGGTATAAGTAAGATAAACTATTCTCCAAACCGTGAACGCGAGTTTAATGGTATCTTGGTGAAAGTTGATGCTACAGGTGCGGATGCGTTTAAGGTAGAAGAGATAGTAACATTTCCAATCGAAAAGTCTCTTTCCAACATTGGAGGAATTGATGAAATTAGATCCGTCTCTGAAGTTGGGAAGTCGAACATATATTTGAAATTCAAAGATTCAATAGATTTTAGAACTAAATCTATTGAGATTAGGGAAAAACTAGACTTAGTATCTGCAAATTTTCCGAAAGAGTTCCATAAACCCCACATTTTACGATATGATCCTGCTCAAAAGCCAATTTACATTGCATCTTTTGAAAGTAAGACACTTTCCATAAATGACCTACGATTATATCTAGAGAACAAAATTAAGCCGAGTTTGTCTGCCCTTGATGGAATCAATCTAGTTGAGATTGCTGGAGGAGAACTGGAAGAAATTCAAGTTTCTTGTGATCCTTTCAAACTGGAATCTTATAAAATTAGCCTTTTAGATGTGGTAAATAAAATACAAGATCTCAATAAGAATTTTTTACTTGGACATTTATATTCTAATTTTATCAAGCTAGAACGAGGAATTTCGTTAAATGGCAAATATGAAAACATTTTTGATATTCAAACAACCCCTCTTCTTGTAAAAGAAAATGGGAAGGGAATATTAGTTAAGGATGTTTGTAATGTTTCAAGAAAACCAAGAGAAAGCAGTTTAATTTCCCGAATCAACGGCGAAGAAAAAGCTAGTATTTTCATCTACGGAACTAGTGATTCAAGCATAGTTTTACTTTCTGATCAAATTAAAAATACTATAAACAGCTATTTAAGAGAGGACGTTGACTATTTCATTCATACAGATCTTTCTCGCGATCTCTTTTCTAGATTAAAATCATCTGCGATTATCTTATTCTCTCTTGCTATATTTTTCTCCATTCGCTTTAAATTTTATTTCAAAACAATCAACATTAAATTTTTTCTAATCATTATTACATTATCAATAAATTATATTTTTTTTCTAATTATCTTATTCAAAATGAAAGTAACCGAAGTTTCCTTAACTTCTTTTTTATTGAGTTTAATTTTATATTATTTATATAATACTCATTTAAGATTAAAAAAAGAAAGCTTAGTTCGTATTTTTTTTACCATTTTTACCATTACAACACTAAGCATAATATTTATCATTTCCTATCTAGATACAATCCTCGTTAAGGAATATTTTGAATTTTATATCTTATTTATATTATCATTTTTAGTATTACTGATCTATAGCAAAGACATTCCAAAAAAAAAGCAGATGACCAGCTCGAAATGGAATAAACTGACAAAGTTGAAAACTGTGGTGAAAGAGTTCAAACAGAAGACGACTCAAAAAATCACAAAATCTAAAAAAAAATATTTAAATAATTTCTATATTTTTCCCGCAAGTGTAATCTTTCTTTCTATTTTAGGTTTCTTTTTTTTTCTAAATAGTGATTTTTCAAGCAAACTTGAGAACGAAGGATTTGAACTATCAGCTGTCTTGGAATTTCCAGCAGGAACGTCTTTCGATTATTCGAATCAGATTACGAAAGGTGTTGAAGAGAAGCTAAAAAAGAATGAAAACATTAACGATGTAATTAGTAAAGTAGAATCGGATCGATCTTTTTTGATCATCAAATTTAAAGAAAACACTAAGATACAAAAGAGCCTTCTTATTTCACTTAAAAAGAGTGTAGGAAATCTAGAGGAAGCTTATTTGCATTTCATTAACGATTTGGAAGCTCCATTATTGAATGAATATGCATATGATTTAAGCGGACCAAATTTAGACACCCTGGAAAATTTAGTCTTTGAAATTACACGTAAATTAAAAGAAAAAGAAGGAATTGAAGATGTCACGCTGCGGTTTAAGCCTTCAAGAGAAGAACTAGAACTTATCTATAGGGGTGATAAATTTACCCATTCAGGGATTTCGATTTCAGAATTTGGCGAACAAATTAGAACTGCCATTCAAGGAGGGGTTGCTTCTAAGATATTTCTTGAAAACAAGGAAGTCGATATTCGAGTACGCTACGATGAAACATTTAGAAAAAGCGTCCGCGATCTCAACATATATAAAGTTAAAAATATTTTCAAAGGTTTCGTTCCAATTGAGCAAATCATTGAAATTAAAATAAAAAAAGTTCCATCTAAAATTTATCATAAAAATAGAGCAAGGGTTCTGTCATTTGCGGTTCAAACAGACTTCGAACCTAAAGCTACCAAAAGCTTATTGGACTCAGTATTTTCAGAATTAAATTCTGACATTAGTTATCGAGTTAGAGAATATAGAGACATAGAAAATAAAAATTTAAGAGATATAGTTTTACGCGTTTTTTTCCTATTAATCCTCGCTTCCGCATTCGTTTTTGATTTTAAGAGGGAAAAATCGCTATCCCTGCTCGTTTCCTATCGTGAAATTTTTCATTTTTTTCCTTTTTTTTTCCTATTGATTTACTTTCATCAATCCAGCTTCGGATTCTATCTTCAGTTGGGTTTTTTAACTGGATTTGCTTTGGAACGTTCTCTGGGGAAAGCTATTCTAACGATGAGAATTCTTCGGGAATTATTTTTTATTACCCTTATGATTAATATGCTAGTGCCGCCGATATTTTTTTCTCTGGCGTTAGTTTTAAACACAATTTTGATCTATTTATTCAGCAAACGTTTTTATTTGCAAGTTTCCAGACGATGGTTATTGGAAAATTCGCTAAAAAGCTGGGGAGGAGTAATGGATAGAATAAAGAAAGATATAAAGCAGTTGCCGAAGATAAGCAACTAGATAAAAAAATCTTATTCTTTAGCCAACCCCCTCGCAATTCCCCAAGAATTTTTCTTTCCTCAACCCACAAATGACTTGTGAATCCATTAAACTCCTGTTCTCTTTTAGATTCGGGAATTCAATAATTAATTTCCATCTAGATTTCCATAGGATGGATTTGGAAAGATCATGGTCATACAAAATCGAATTTATACTTTTAGTTTTCTATTTTTTCATTTTCTCGTTTTCAGTTTTTCCTTCAGTCATTGCAAACTGGACTTAAACAATCCCAGCGACCCAAGGTCCCGGAGTTTTTTTGAAACAGCCATTTGGAATGCCTATCTGAATTCTTTATGTGCTCCGAATGTTCGTGGAAGTTTTCCATTGGGAACGGGAAATACTTTGATCATCCCACTTTCCGTCAAAGCCCTAAAGAGTGGAAATGTGGTCATCACTGCAGTGACCCAAGAACCTTTAGTTTGGAATGGGAGCTCGAATGGAATTCATAACAATCACCAAAACGCAGCCTTAAACGGAGTAGTACTTGTGATTGATAAATTTTTTTCTCGGATTCTCTGGTTGGACTATATTGGAGAGATGAGTTATGGGGTAGATAGTTGGCCAATGACAGAAACTATTTCAGTAGACGAATTTCCCAATGGCGATTTAGGATTTTTTGCAGTGGTTAATGGAACTGGTCGGACCAATACATTAAATGCAAAATCAGGTACACTCGCATTTTTTCTATCGAGATATAACCAGTATTCCGGTGAAATCATTTGGCAAGGATATGCAAACAAAGACAATACAAGGTTTAATTTTAATAATTATGCAATGACCATCACCCCTTCTGGTCAAATGGCCATTGTGTACCAAGGTCAATCGGAAGCATCCACTCCAACAGTTGATTCCACGGGCCTTAGTTTTCCCGGATTGCCAGCACCCTCCACAAGTTCCAACTCTACAATTGCGAGCCAAAAAGAACTTGGATTAGCCTTAGTGGATGGTAATGGTGTGGGAATTAGGCAGAATTTTTTACCGAATCCAGGTTCTTCTTCCGATACCTACTTATTTAAATCTTATGGTGATAAACTTTTGTTAGGTGGAGAAACTTTCAATGAATTTACATCATTTTCTGGTCATCCCAGATTGAATGAAGCAAGAGGTTTCTATGGGATACTAAATTCTTCACTCAATTTAGGTTCCGTCAGTTATTATGGCCCAACGTTTACTCCTACAACCTCCAAATTCCGAAAATCACTGTTTGCCAATGGAGAGGTTTATTTGATAGGAACGATAGACCAACCAGATTCTTCACCAAATACAATCCACTCCTACCAAGGAACTTCTGGTCGCAGGAATTACCAAATCATAAAACCAGATCGAGACTCAACCAATTTGTTATGGAGTCAATATTTAGGAACAACAAGTTATAATGTACCAGATGTGATTCCTGGAAACTTTGTCTACAATAGTGCTCGCGGTGAGGTTATAGGAAACCTACTAACAGTAGATAATGGAACTCCGTATACAGGAATCTCTTCGGATATCCTATCAGGAACAGTTGTAAACGCACTGGGCCAAGCAAAAGTAAAAATGAATCCGCCTACAGGTGCCTTCCAAAAAATTCAATTGTATGAAGGAAGTTCTGATGTCAGTGGAAACAATGTAAGATTCATTTCGAACCAAACAGAGGTTTGTTCAGGAAGAATGGTTACCATTTACACTATGGTTTCTTCTTTTTCCGTACTTTCTACGGCAAGAAGAATTGAAATTTCGACAGTCCCCGCATCGGAAGAACCATAATCCATAAAGATATCCACTACACCTACAAGGATTTATACCAAAATCGGGTGATAAAATAGCGATTGTGTATTTTTGATGAACAATACATTCAAAATATCGAATATTCAATTTTTAGTGAATAACAAAAACTACCCAAATCAAAAAATTAGAATATCTTTAAGATCATAGATTGTCATTTAGGGATATCATAAACAAAGGACTTGAGAAATTCGCCACTTCTAGTACTATGGTCTAAAAAACCTTTCTAATCAGAAAGGAAATTCAGTTTGGCGATGAAACAACTTATAAATTTCGGAAAGAAGTTTTTTTTACTTCTTATTCTTTTCATGATCCTTTTGCAGTTTAACAACTGCAAACTTAAATTTAACAATCCTAAAGACCCAATGTCCCAAAGTTATTTAGAAACTTGGCTTTGGGAAGAGTATCTCCGAAGTTTGTGTAACCCAAATTTAAGAGGTTTTGTTCGTTTGGGAACAGGAACATATAAAACTTATCCTTACAAATTATTGAAACTTAAAAATGGTAATTTTTTAGTAACAGCTGGTGTCTTTGAGGAAGTAATATGGAACGGAAAAACTGCCGGAAAAAATTTTTCATTTTCGGGAACTCCTGGCACCGACATGAATGTGATTGTATTTTTAGTCAATGGAAGGTCATTACAAATTGAATGGTTGGATTATCTCGGCCAACTAGTCACTTCTTCCGATAGCAAAGATACATCACCAATTACGGAATTATCCAATGGTGATGTAGTCGTTACAACCTATGTCAAAAGTGCTGTGCAAGGAAATCCAATCTCTTCAAAGTCAAATACCAATTCTCTCATAATGGTTCGTTATGATGGGAATGGAAATCGTATTTGGAGTACATATTTAGATAAAACGGATAATTCTATTTTAGAATCTAGATTTTCCCTTGTTACTGATAGCCTTGATCGCATACATTTATTTTTTACAGGCAAAGGGGTGGGATCACCGATTGCTGATACAGTTGGCTTTGGTGAATTTCCAACGATGGAAGTTTCTTCGAATGGATTTAATTCTAACCAAGAAGAGATTGGATGGGCAGTAATATCAGCACAAGGTGTTCCCATACGGCAACGATATTTACCATCTAACGGAAACACATCGGTACATAATGCCATATTAGGAATGAGTGACTCCATCATCTTGTCTGGCAGTGCAGAAGATAATTTCACAGGTTACACTGGCCACCCACTACCCGCATACAATTACAAAAGACCTGTAGTTACTAAACTGTCCATCAATAGTTTTGCGATCACTAATATAACTTATCTTGGATCTATTAGTCCGAGTCATACCATCGGAACTGTACAAGAAATTCGATCCGGATCTGACGGAATTTATGGAACAGGAGTGAGTGCAGGCGATTTTGGAACATCTTTTCACCCTTTTCAACTCTATCCAAGTACAACTAGCTATAGAAATACAATTTTTTCAAAATTTGATTGGAATGGGAATCTAATTTGGAATCAATTTCTAGGTTCAACGGCTATCGATTCATTAGAAATTCCACCTACTTTAAGTTATATTACAGAAACAAGTTCATTAAAAGTATTTGGATTTTCTTTATCAAATGGAACTCGTTATACTGGATTATCGATCCCCACTTCAGGTGATGGAATCAATCCATTCCAAAGATTTACTTTAACAATATCGGAAACAAATGGACATTACCAATCGATTCATTATGAAACTAGTTTTAATAATGATCCTCCGGGAGCCACCGAGTTATTACAAAATATAGTATCTGTTTCTGAAGCCTGCCAAGGTAGATTGGTCCGACTGAAAAGTATTATAGAATATTCTTCAGAAAAGGGAATCCTCGAATTGGAAACAAAACCGGCAACCGAAGAACCCTAGGGTTTCTATAAACAAAATTCATTCCCGTTTGTGATTCAGGTTCACGAAAAATACGGACATTTTTTTCATTTTTTTCTTCCCATTTTGTCACAAACGGTAAAATCAATTGTCCCAATAGAAAAACCGTTCTTTAGGAGAATTCTATGAAACTTCTTTCGTTAATCCTGACTGGATTTGTTGCTGTCGAACATGTGTTCATTTTGGTATTGGAAATGTTCCTTTGGAAAACCGAGTTTGGAATGAAAGTGTTCCAACTAACACCGGAAACAGCAGAGATCACAGCCAAGTTAGCAAAAAACCAAGGCCTTTATAATGGATTTTTAGCAGCAGGTCTTTTTTGGGCTTTGTTCTTTATCAAAGACCAAACACAGAAATTCCAAACCATATTATTTTTTCTGATTTGTGTGGTAGTCGCAGGAATTTATGGATCAGCAACTGCTAAGTTTTCCATTTTGTTTTCACAAGGATTACCTGCTTTATTAGCACTCGTGGTTCACTACATAACAAACAAAACAAAATGATAGACGATCCGCATCTTTTATTATTAGAAAGTTCACTTGCGGGAAAAACAAATGCTTTGGAGGAACTCATTCAAATTTTCCAACCAAAGGTGTTTTCTTTAGCATTGAAATTTTTATGGAACCCGGAAGATGCGGAAGATGCCACCCAAGAAATTTTAGTAAAAGTGATTACAAACTTAGGTGGCTTTCGTAAAGAAAGTAAACTATCTACTTGGATCTACCGGATTGCCAGTAACCATTTGATCAATGTACAAAAATCAAAAATGGAACGACGAAAGGTTCACTTAAGTGCCATCCGCGAAGAATTACACCGAACACAACGCCCTTACCAAACAATTCCTGAATTTCCAACCGTAACCATGGATGAAGAATCCTCACCCCCAGTTTCCGAACTTGTTTTGCATGTCCAGGTAGCTTGCACCTACTCTATGTTACAAGGTCTTTCAAGACCTTACAGAATGGCCTATCTTTTAGGAGAAGTGTTCCAAACTTCCAGTGAAGAAGGGGCTTCTGTAATGGGTATTCGTCCCGAAGCGTTTCGCCAAAAGTTATCTAGATCTAGAAAACAAATGGAAACCTTTCTTGGAAAAGAATGTAGTCTTACAAAAGCAGAGAACCCTTGCCATTGCCCAAACCGAATTGGTTATGCAACAAGAGCAGGAAGGATCAAATCCTATCTCAAACTATCGGAACAAATGAAATTAGATGGGAGATGGAAAGAAACAAAACCGATGATGGCAGACACTTCTAAAATTAGAAAAGCCGCAGAAGTATTTCGCAACCACCCCGAATATTTGCCAAAAAAAAATCAGTTAGACAATATCCGAAAGTTATTACACAACTCGTTTCCACTCTCGGCTCGGTGAATTTCCATAAATTCGTTTATAGGCTTTTGAAAAAGAAAAAGCAGAAGCATAACCAACGTTTTGTGCAATTTCTTCCAGTCCCATATTACCCTTTTGAAATAATTGTTTAGCCTTTTCCATTCTGAGTTTTGCTAAATATTCCATTGGAGGGATTCCGAGAACTTCACGGAAACGGTTGGCGAGATTGGCCCGAGAAATCCCTGTTTCCTTTGCCAAGGATTCAATGGTCCAATCTTTACTATATCCGTTGTGTAATTTTTCTAGTGCATACAATACTTGTGTATCATGAAAAGCTTTGATCCATCCCGCTTGTGAATCGATATGTTGGTTCAACCACATACGTAACATATAATACAATAAAATGTCTGTTAACCTTTGTACGATCAAGTCAGTACCAAGATTTAGCTCCAATTCCCGAGAAAGGATTTGAATGATATCCCCCAGTGCATGATGGGCTTGGATGGTTTCATATGATATATGAATGTATTCAGGCAGTTCCAAAAATAAGGGATGGATAGGACCCGGTGGAACTTCATAACGAACAGAAACAAAGGTGGTTACAGGATTCTCTTTTTTGATCCGAATCTCTTTATCACCTAAGAAACGTTCAATGGTTACTACTTTTGCTTTTGGGTCGGATAATAGTTCGTGATTGGTCCCACGAGTGATAAAAATGAGGTCCCCTTTGTGTAGAGGGATGGTAGTCCCTTCGATCCTCGCATAACAGCTGCCTTGTGTTACGACATGAAAACCACCACTTTTTTCACAGGGGAAATGGAACCCAAAACTATCGAAAATTTGACCCTTGGAAAGTAGGTCGTTTTTCCAACCGGCGGAGGCAAGAATGTCAGAAAGTAGATCCATAACCCTTTTTTACTCAATATTCACCAAATGTCTATCAAATTATACGATTGGATATATTTTTAATATTTTATGACATAGACAGTCTAGATTTTCTATCGTATTATAGAGAAACAATAACGGATTCATTTCCGAATTCAAGGATTAACTATGAAAGTATTTGTATATGGCGGTTCTGGACTCGTTGGCGGTCATCTCGTAACCGAATTATTAAACGCAGGACATGAAGTCTTTGCAGGATCAAGAAAACCGGAATCACAAAAGAGTTCCTCAAACCTACATTGGGTGTTTGCTGATTCTAGTGAACTAAACAAAGGTCTAGAAGTTTTGGAAAAAGTGGATGCCGCTTATTTTTTAAGCCCTCCAGGTCAAACCAACCAATACGAAATTCTTTCCCCATGGATTGAAAAAGCAAAACAAGTCGGTTTAAAAAAATTAGTGTTAATGACGGCCATGGGTGTGGATCACGCACCACCAGAAGCTCCATTTCGCAAAACAGAGATTCTTTTAGAAGGAGCAGGGATTCCTTGGAATATCATTCGTCCCAACTGGTTTATGCAAAACTTCCATACCTTTTGGATTGCAGGCATCAAACAAGACGGCAAAATTTATTTTCCAGGTGGAACAGCAAAAACAAGTTTCATTGATGCAAAAGACATTGCATCAGTCGCAGCAGTGCTTCTAACAACTACTAAAAACGAAAACAAAGCATTTACCTTAACAGGGTCTGAATCCATTGACCACTCTGAGGTGGCAAAACATTTAACAAATGTAAGTGGTAAAGAAATTGGATATGTGGATGTGGATCCGAAAGTATTTGAGTCTTCTCTTGTATCTGCAGGACTTTCTAAAGATTATGCTGCTTTTCTTGTGATGATTGCCGGTGCATTAAAAGATGGATTTTCATCTCCAATCGTTGATACTGTAAAAACTCTAACCGGAAAAGATCCAATCTCCTTTAGCCAATACGCAAAAGAAAATGCAGGTGCTTGGAAATAAATCCAAACACCAGATTTGACATTGTTTTACCTTAAGGAAGATTGAATTTTAATCTGCTATTAAGATGCGGTTGGCGGCTCCGCCAGCCACATCTTCCATGATATTTCGAATCAACAATTTACGAAATGGCAAAAAAACAGAACCGCTCACATTCACATTATTTTTATAGAATTTTTTAGTAGGGATTACTTTCTTCTGCTTTAAAGTTATGGGATCATAGATATGTAATCCGGAGTTTCGAACCCAAACCAATTCTCCTTCTTTCCAAAATCCCAACTTATGACCATGAGTCCCCCATTTTGATTTTTTCACATCCGAAAGATTTTCAGTATTATACATACGAACTTCTCCGGTATCAGCGGCAGCCATATATAAATATTTTCCATCTTTCGAGAAACTAATTCCATAAGGAGTGGAAGGAATCGAAAATTCCTGGAATGAATTTGAATCTATTTTGAATAAATAACCCGTTGGATTTCTATTTTGAAACGATTCCGCATAACAAGAGATCACTATTTGTTTGGATTCTGGATGAAATTCAGGTGTGTACGGATAAAATTTAGATTTGTATTCTTTTAATTTTGTTAATTTTTGATTTTGAATTTTATAAATAAAAGCAGTCACATCAACTGAATCATTGTCTTTTAAGTCTGCATCTATCGCAAAAGTAAAATAACCTACATTATCTTCTTGTGAATAACCAACAACGGAACTGATGGCAAATGATTTTTTATCAGATTCTGCAATTTCATAGATTGGTTCAACCACATCAATGGTATTGGTCGACAAATTCCAACCCATAAAAAAATACCTTTTGGTATTTACCGAACTATGTTTATTTTCGATCACAAAACCAGCACGATGATTCACTTCATCATAAAATAAAAACTCGTAAATCGTAAGTGGTAAACGTTTGCCTTTTGTTTCTATCTGACCGATGAATTCAGTTGGATGGGCAAGGTAATATATTTCCAAAGGAACGGAACGATAAATTTTCTCTTTGGATTCTGTATCATAAAAATACAATCCAGGTTCGTCAAAATCAGCAGTCCTTCCCAAATAGACCCACTTACCACCGTTGACAAAAAATGGACTGTCCCCTTCTACAAATGTAGGTCGTACATTGAAATCTGTTTTGAACGAAAACTCAGATTCTATTTTTTGTGCAAAAAGTGAGAAGGCAAAAAATAGAATGAATAAATAAACAACAGAAAATCGTATCATAGTTTACTCCTTGTTTTTTGGCATGGTAGATGACTCTAAAAGGTTTCTAATTTTTTACAACCTTTGTTTGTCATTTTTTTTCAGAAAATGAACACTAACGATCCATAACAAGGGATGAATTAAGTTACTACATCTTTTCAAAAGAGTATGTTCGAACACCCGAACATTATAAACAGGATTCAATCTTACTTAATTCAGTGAGTAACCAATCTCTAGATTTAATTTCTTTTCCATCAAAAAATTTGATTTGATAAGGTGTTCCCGTTAGGAAGGATTTCGAAGCAATTTTTTCAATGAATAGTTTGGCGGTCCATTCTTTAGGATCGGGAGCAAAGAAGGATTTTTTTGCTTCTTCTAATTTATAACGTAGATGTTTCTCTGCCGCTTCTGCAGAATGAGTTTCTCCATTACGAATCAAACTCCCCTGTAATTTTCCGACTCCAACCAAAAGTTTTTCAATCTTTTGATCTTCCGTAAACTGAGGACAAGAACTTGTTTTTCCATAAAGAAGTGGAATTTCCTGAGTAACCAAGAAAAAACTAAACAAAGTAATCCAAATAAAACGACGATCTTTCATAAACACATCCTATTTTTCTTATTAAGGAAAAATCAAAAAAACTACCTTTTAGAATGATCGAAAGATAAATTATGGAATCCATTTGTATAGAAAGAAATAGAAACAGGAGAAGAAATTTAAATTTAGTGACCGTAAGTCATAGATAAATGACTGGTGGTTGTTCTAAATTGACCTCTAGTCAATAAGCATTTTTTTCTAGCATATTTTTTCGGATTTTCCTACACTGGAGGTATGAGCCGCGTGTTGGTTGCAGAACGATCACCCAAAAAAAGAGCCGTGTTGGAGAAAGACAAACTTTCCAAACGAGCTACAATTATCCAATCAGCAGCCTTTCTTTTGCAAAAAAAAGATTGGGCGGAACTCTCTATGGATGAAGTTGCCAAACGAGCAAAAATAGCCAAGGGAACTCTCTATTTGTACTTTCCCACGAAAGAAGATCTTTGCCTTCGCGTACATATTGCGGATTACGAAGCCTGGTTCCTCGATATGGAAAATTTTCTAACCGAAACGAAACCAATCAATGCTGAAATATTTTCCAAATGGTTTGTCGATTCCATGGATAGACATGTTCGATTTTTAAAACTACTTCCTATTGTTCCTACCATCTTAGAAAAAAATGCCAGCGTAGAAACCATTCGTGAATTCAAACTGAGTTTAAAAGAACAAATTTTTAAAATCCTACCTCTTCTTTTCCAAGTATTCCCATTCCTAAATGAAAAGTCAGGATTTTTATTTCTAATGCAATGTCATGCGTTAGCTGTTGGTTCTTGGTCTCATGGATTTCCATCAAACCAAGTAAGGGAAGCAGTAAAAGACGATGGATTGGATATTTTTGTTTTGGACTATAAAATTTTTCTTAGAACTTCGATTCTAACACTTTTACAAGGGAACCAAACCGTTTAACGAATATTAGAATATATCACATTCAATATTTTTCTTTTTAAAATTGAATCCGTAATAGGAACTCTATTTTTCTCTGCCAAGTCCATTTGTAATAACTGATCTCTATCACTATGATAAACGTACTTTTTGTCATCGGTGATCCACGATTTTTGAATCTCGGAATTCCAAGTTTTTAAAACTAAATTCAGTTTATATTCAGAACTAAAGAAATTTGATTTTAAATTTTCTTCTGTTTGGTTGTGGTTACCGTCCAGTAAACTTAAAATAGTATCTTTAAAATCGGTAGACGTTCCCTGTTCTGGAATATAAAGTTCTCCCGATTTGATAAAATATATTAAAAAAGGAACATCAGTTTCCTGATTGTATAAAGAATAGTTATGGGCATGAGCTCCCTCTTCTCCAAAGGATTCGCCGTGATCGGCGGTTAGGATAAGAACTGTTTCACGCGAAGAGTTTTCTTTCCAATAAGAAATGATAGAATCCAAAACTTCGACTTCTTCCTCAAGAGCCACCATATAACGATCTAAAGGTGATTTCCAAAAATAATCAACTTTCTCTTTAGATACAAAATAAGGGCTATGTGTTTGGCTAAGACCTATCATTACAAACAAAGGTTGTTTCTTTGTATTAGTGATTTGTTTTAATGCAGGCAAAACAACTCGATCTTCCATTCCCCAACTAAAAGATGGATATAAACCTCCATAACGTTTTTCCAAATCGCCTTTTTCCCAAACTGTTTGAAAAATTTTTGGGAAAAACTGGTCCATTCCTTCAAAATAGATGGATTGTGTGTAGATCATAGAAGTAAAATAATTATGTTTTTTCTCCAATTGTTTGGGAAGATTTGATTCCATTACGGATTCATCCAATTGCAAACGAGTGTGATCGAGTTGAGACTTCCCCGTCATCCAAGTAAATAAACTCTTAGATGTATGCGGCATGGGAATCCAAAAATGAAAATCTTGTAAGTTAGAAAAATCAATGTAACTAGATTTTATTTTTAACAAATGTTTTCTTGGAACACCTTCCAAAAAAACTAAAACAAAATTTGGTTTTCCTGAGAAGGATTCGAATTTCCTTTTCACTTTCTGTGTTGAGTATAGTTTCTTTTGGTTTTGGTTCAGATTAAGATCTGACATCACCCAAGAACCAGAATGAAGAATAATGAGTAAGATCAAACTGAAGGATAAAATAATCCAATTTTTTTTTGTTTCATCGCGATGGTTTGTGACAATCAAATAAAACCCAATTCCTAAAATCACCCAATGAATCAATTTCCATTGATATAAAAAATTGAAAAGATCAGAAGACAAAAGAGAGAGGTGTTGAAAAAAATATATCACAAGATCCAAAGAAAGAGCCGTTTGATAGACTTCTTGATAATGGAAAACCACAACAAAGAGAGTCCATAAAATCAAACGATAGACAGTTGTTTTCTGGTTAAAAAATTTGTTCCGATTGTAAATTATTAAGGAATCTAAAATCAACACAAAGAGTGTAAATATAGTAACCAAACTTCCATGAAAAAAAATCCAAACACTAAATGAAAAAGATAGGAAACCATAAAAAAGATAAGAGAAAATATAAAAAATAAACAATGTTGATTTTTTCGAAAAGAACCATTCCATTTGGCTCCAGAATTTATTTAACTTCGAAATCAACTGATGCCTTCTTCAATTTTCCATCATACAAAACCAACGATTGTTTTCCACGAATGATGGGCAGACGTAAGTCCCCTCTGGAGTTCGGTTTGAATTCTTGTTTGCCATTCCAAATTAGTTTCGGATCTTTTAAAGTTTGGATTTCACGAATTCGAACGGGAATCTCTTGAGTTTGTTTTTCATACGATGGATGGTATAAATAAATTTGACCCATAGAAGGATAAACAAAACCAACACCCAATACTGCCTGTTTGGATTCTTCGTTGTGTTGATTACAAGGTTCAGGAAGTAAAACTTTTTTTCGAACTCTTAAGACGATCGATGGACACTTATCTAGAGCTAATTTCCCTGTAAGCCTACAAAAATTTCTAGTCTCAGTAAATTTCGATGTGTAATCGAGTTTTGGTCTGTCTTTCATCAAACTTCGAAATATATTTTGAACGATCCGTCCAGCACCAAAAGAACCTGAAACATCCATCGTTCGTTCTCCAGAAAAATTCCCAACCCAGGCACCGACCACATAATCATCATTAAATGCTACTGTCCAAGAGTTTCGATAATCTTTAGAAGTACCTGTTTTGATAGAAACAGGAAAAGGAAAATCTAAATAACTCCTGCGACCAAAAGCTCTTTGCCTTAGCTTAGGATCTTTTAAAACAAATTTTATTTCTTCTGCTGTTTCAGCAGAAAAGAGTCGCGTTGAGGTACCGAAATATAATGGTTTTTTATCAATTTTGCCCAAACGTATTTTTGGTAATATTCCACTCAAAGGAAATGTACCATAAGCACGTGTTAGCTGCAAAAGACTGGTTCCACCGGCGCCAAGGGCAAGGCCAGGTCCGTAAAACTGAGGGGATTCTTTTAAATGATTAAATCCAGCCGATTGCAAAAATCGGTAAAAAGTAGTCACACCCATTTGATTGATCGCAGTAACGGCAGGAATATTCCGAGAGTTCCCGAGTGCTTCAGCTAATGTCAAATCCCCCCAATACCGAAGGTCAGCATTTCTTGGAAGGTAGTTCCCTCCTTGGCCTAAAGAGAAAGAATATTTTTCATCAGAAAATATGGAGTTAACAGCATAGTGTCCTTTTTCTATCGCAATTGCATATAACAGTGGTTTTAGAGTGCTACCTGCATCCCTATATGCCAAACTACCGTTTACCATTCCATTACCATCTTCAAAAAAATTCTTTGATCCGATCATGGCTTTAAGTTCTAATTCATCTTCTTTACCAGATACACGTGTTAGAACGATTGCAGAGGCATTGGATACATTCCACCTTGTTAATCCCTCTAATTCAGAATTTACAATCGAATTTAATTCAGAATTTAATTCAGAAGATAGAGAAGATACAAATTCTTCCGAAGGGATAGCGATCAACGTCCGTATCCAATTTAGAAAGTGTTGGTTTTCTCCCTTCAAAGGCTCTGATACATTAACTTTGTTCGATGAAGAAAAACTGATAGTGAGTTCGTTCGGATTCTCTAACTTTGGGATAGGATAAGGGATTCGAGCTCGTAAATTCTCATAACGAATAGATAGTTCTTCTAAAGAGGGCCTGTTTTTCCGAATAAGAACGGTGAGATATACCGCTTCTTCTATCGATAAAAAACGAATGTGTTTTCCGAATAACATTAGTGAAGCGGATGGAAATCCGACAAGATTGGAATGGATAGAAATAGAATTTAGGTAGGCTTCTAAAATTTCCGATTTGGTAAGCCATACTTCATAACGAAGAGCTTCTAAAATTTCAAAAGATTTTCGTAACAAAAGCGGATAAGATCGAATATCCGGATTTTGAATCCGTACAAGTTGCATTGTAATTGTGGAGGCACCTCCCCTTTTTCCTTCCGAAAAGAAGTAGGAACGAAGAGAATTAAATCCAGCAAATACATCGATTCCATGATGAAAGTCATATCGTTTGTCTTCCGCAATCTTTAAAATCTCTGGAACAAAGTTTGGATATTCATGAATACTTTCCCAATCTTGTTTGGTTTGATTTTTATTGGTTCCACGACCAATGAGAGTTCCTTCCTGAGTTAGAATTCGAACTGTTGTATGATTTCTAAGGGATTCAAAGGAAACAGGTCTTAATAAAAACCCTGTTAGTGGAATCAGAACAAATCCCACTAACAAAAAATAAATGGTAATTTTTTTCTTAGAAATCAATCCACTTTCACTTTAATCGTATTAGTATTTCCATAAAACTGTGGATGATACATCAAAAAGGTTTTTGAGGCAGGCATAATCGAATTTCCTTTTGCCACTGGTCTCAAAATATAATTAAATTCCATTTCTCCTTTTCTAATTCGATCTTCGGAAAAGATCACACGATCATCACGATATTCCTTGTAACCACCGTAATAGTTGTCTGTAACGTCTGTCTCTTCTCCATCAGAAGTTTTTTCCGTTAAAAAGGATGTGTTTACAATTTCAGTATTACTTGGGATCGGATCTACAATCATTCCGAAGGCTTGTTCTAAATTACTGAGGATTTTCACTTTTACAAGATAAGTGGATCCTCGCTGTAAACTGGTTACTTCTTTTAAAATGGCATCACCATTAGAATCTCTTCCATCAATACGATATAAAGTTTTTCGAATTTCAAGACCATTAAACTTTTGTGTGGTCGTATCTTTTACTGGAACATACATCAATCTAGTTTGAAAATACAACCTACCTTCAGAACTGGTTCGTTTGAAAACCAGCGGTCGACCGGATGGATCTTTTCCTTCAAAAAGACGATCAAAAGTAATTTCTTCTTTATAAATAGAATCCGAAGAAGAGGAGAAAGATTCATCAATTAACGTTTTTTCTCCAAAGATAGCTTCTCCTTCTGTGTCGAGAGACGTTGATTCAAAACGATTACGATATTCAGCGAGTGCAAGAGCAATCGTACCCACGCTATGACTGTCAGACCAGAAGTGATTTTGGCGATCCATCATAATCGATTTCACAAGCTCTACAATCTTTGGATTTTTCGAATCCACTCTAAGTAACAATCGCAAATAGTTTCCGAGTACCGAAGAAGAACTATAATACGAATAATAGTAGTATTCATCAGAATTTTGTTTTAAAGGTCTAAGGGCAAACAATTCCTTTTCATAAACAATGTATTTTGTGTACTCTGAAAATAATTTTTTAAACACAGGATCTGAATCAGAAGATTCTAGTTTATGTACCTCTGCGTAAGCAGTAAGAAAAATCCCTCTGGACTTTAGATTTAATTCTTCAAAGTGGTCCACCAATGTTTTTTCTAAGGAATGAACATCTTTTTTATCTTTCGAAAGCACAGAATAAATCAAACTGAGTGTTTGGTAAGAATTAACAGACGTTTCTGTAGGATTCTTAACGTAATTTTCCAAATACTTAATAGCCGATTGATATGCTTGTGGATTAGATCTTTTCCCTTTATCTTTTCCAATTTGCATCACTGAACTAATGTAAGCGGTTAAATAAGGATAACCTGTTCGACCATGACCTTTCCAAACAGTAAAACTTCCATCGGATGTTTGGAACTCAGACATCTCATCTAGAAATAGTTTTTCAATTTGTGTAAAATCATAAGAATCTTTCGCAGGGGCTTTGTATTGAAATTCTTTTAGCAACTCACCAGCACTCAAAGAAAGAAGATAGGCCGATGTCCTTTGTTCCATACAAAAGTAAGGATTTGATTCATAAAAATCGAAGGCAGATTTTAAAGCCGTAAGTGCAGTCCCTGACATTCGAATGTCTAATGAACCTTTATTAAGAAGTATAGATTCTTTTTTTGGAAAAGAAATCAGCGTTTTGTGTTCCGAATCCGTATACCCAGAAAATTGAACAGATGTTACTGGATCAAATTCTTTGATTGGCATAGTCACCACCAATGCATCGGAAAGATCGGATTTTTTTAGATCGGCAAACTCTGCCCCTGTTTCTGGTTCTACTGAAATTTGGTATGACAACTGAATTTCGTCTTTAGGGTGATCAAGTTTGAGTTTGATGTACTGTGATTCAGAAATCTGGAAGGTTCTAAGGACTTCCTTGGTTTGTCCTGCGGCAAGTTCAATCGATGTCCAACCCTTATCCTCAGAAAGGAATTTAGACTCGATTTTATACTTAAATTTACCCTTTTTCTTTGTATTATTGGTGATACTTCCACCTAACTCTAAACTGTCGCCAACACGAATGAACCTTGCTACAGTTTTTTGGAGGACTAGATTTTTTTTAACGATAAACTCGGAATTAGAGGCACCAAACTTTCCGTTGGCGGAAGATGCAACCATAACCTTAAAAGTAGTTAAGTTGTCAGGTAAAGTAAAACTAACATCTGCATTTCCGTTACTATCAGCAATCACAACAGGATTCCAATAGGCAGTGTACCGAAAATCTTTTCTTGCACCAGACTCAGATTCTGCAGAAAACCCACCGCCTGAATCTTCGCCGTAATCCCCACCAGGGCTATCTCCTTTATTTTCGTAAATATAATGTTTGATGATCATACTACGAAGCTCAAATGTTTTAACAATACTATACCAATACTGATAAAACATTTGAACAGGACTTTGAAAGGAGTAACCAACTAAATCAAGAACACCACGGTCAGCCACTGATACAGTGAGTTCAGCACCGGGACTCGATTGAATTGATAATTTCACCTGTTCTCTTGGTTGGTATTCTTGTTTGTCTGTTTTAATTACAACCGGTGCCGTTCTGGATGCCAAATTTACTTTCAAAGTCACAGATCCAGTTTTAGCTTTTGGAGCCCCTAAGTCTTGTTGATTGAATTCTTCGATATCATCAGCAGAGAGTCCCTCGGGTACAGGTAATCTACCCGACAACATAACAACGTTTACATCTACATTGGGAAGATACGACTCTTCAATTGGAATTTCAAGAGGAGCACTATTTCCTTTCATCAAAAATGATTTTTTAAAATAAACAGAGTCTCTTTCTACTGTCACAATGACACGAGCATTTTGTAACGGGGATTTAATCAAAATTTTGGCTTTATCACCAATTTTATACTCTTGTTTGTCGGAACGTAACTCGATGGAGTCGTCTCCACGAAAGTCCCATGTATAATAAGATTCTTTTTCGTAGGCATAAAAATCCACACGAGAAAATACTTTATCTTTGTTCAAAACTAAGATAGTGTAACTACCGGAATCTTTAGCCTTATAATCAAAGGAAACACCATCAACTTTAGAAACTAATTTTTTGACCTCTACAACTTTCTTTGTTAACTGATTACTTCGAAAAAAGAACTTCCCTAGTCCTTTTGACAAAACAGAAGTCCAGTCATTATAAATGATATAAGCCTTTAACTCCGCGCCGGCAACAGCTTTACCTTGTAAGTTGACAGCCACCGCATTGAATTGAAATGGTTTATCTATCGCTTGGTATCTATCATTACATTTCAAACCTACATAGGTTTCCGATGGGTTGTAAGGTAAACTCGAAGATTTTGTAACTGACTTTCCATCTACATCATATACAGAAGATTCCACAACCAAATTGAAAGGATCTGCAATTTCAATATCTTCACCATCTGTCGCAAATTTACGAGTTAGATCTTGAACAGGAATGTCCAAATTAAAAAGGCCTTTGGCATCTAAAACACCTTCCGATCCTGTTACATAATCAGAGTTACCGCCAGAATATTCATCCTCGTAATCATACCAAGTATCAGAAAAATCATAACTCGAAAAAGATTCGAAGGATATATATCTTTTTCTTTTTAAAACCGAATAACCAATCTTAGCTCCACCCATAGGAGCACCAAACATATACTTACCTTCAACCGTTCCCTTGACGTTTTGATCTTTGTTTACGGCATTTGCTAAATTGACATTCACCATAAAATTCACAGGTCGAAATTCTTCGACTTGGAAGGTATCATAAGTGATGGAATCATTTTTTCCTGCGTTATAAACAGATACGGAATAATGGCCAAGCGGTGCATCCGATGGAATGGTAAAACCCGTAGCGACTCCCCCTTGCCCAGTCGAGTTAAGATTTGTATTGGCTACATCCTTTCCACGTGAATCTCGAATTTGTATGTTGATATTCTTTGAACTATAAGGAACTAAAACTCCATTTTTTCGATCCGCAAGTACTGCTTTGATTTCCACCCGATCCCCAGGTCTGTATAACTTTCTATCGAAATAAATTTTCCCTTTTACATGATTTTCTGTATAATAATCACTATATCCTTCTATATGAGTTTGATTAAAATGAAGGAAGGCTTTATCACCAGAAGAATCTTCAGCAATTAACACAGACTTGTCGAATGATTTAGTATCAATGATGGATGGCACAGTACAATGCCCATCTTTGTCTGTTTTACATGTTCCGCGCAAACTTCCTTTTTCATACAAACTAATATTAGTATTGGCAACTGGTTCTGCTTTGGAAAGAGTATGTACCCATACATGAAGAGTATTTGGATCTAACTTGGTTGTGATACCTAAGTTTGTAGATTGTAAAAATATAGATTCTTTTTTGTATACTTCCTTATTGTTATCACCAATGACATTGGCCCCTAACTGAAACGCGATCCATCCTTTTGCATTGGGTTTGGCACCGAAATATGAATCAATATCCATACCTTGATTTCCAAAGGAATTAACTTTAATACCAGACTTCCAAACGGTTTTTTTCCAACTCAGTTGATTTTCGAAATCATAATATTTGTTCCCTAATGTTGCAATCGCATTCACAAGAACAGGAATTGATAATTCAGCAGAACGAATTTGAAACTCGGGAACATTTGAAATAGAAATAGGCAGGACTTTGTTTAAATTGGATTCAAATATATTTTCGCTAGATAAATAAAATGATGGTTTTCTCGCCATCACAGGAAGTTTAAAACTAACAGGAGTTTCTAAAAAACAATCATTCTCTGCATAAAATTTTCCAATTTTAATTTCGTATTCTACATCGGGATCAAAGTTCCAATGGTCCAAAGAAAATTCACGAGTAATATAATCAGAAAATTCTAATCGAGGATTAGATGGTTTTGGAGAGATCTGAACCGCAGATGCGAATTCTTGTAAATTGGTATCTTCGGTAACTGTGATATGATAATCCCAGAGGTCTTCCAAATATTTCAAATCTGTAGTGTCTAGTTTGACCTCGATACGGCAACTACTGGGAAATATGGTGCGTTTGATGGTTCGAAAAAAACCGCTGATAGAATTGCAGGAACCAAGGAAAAAAAGAAAACTAAAAGCCAATACCAACTTACGCATGAGAACTCCGAAATTCGAATGTTCCCTGTTCTACGACGGACTACCTTCTTTGCCAACTCTTTCCTGAATGAAATGGAAAATCTTTCTATATTTTTTCGATTGGATCAGAATTTTCGCTATGCTTTTGGCATTTTGCAATTTGATTGATGACGATGTCTCTGTCTCAAATCAAAAAACAATTTTTAGAACTTAAGGCACCCAATTCCTTTCCTGTAGGAAATTTTCAAGCGGAATGGATCGGTCCCAACTGGTTTCAAACAGGTGCTAGTTTCAGTTTGAACTTTATGTCCTTTCGTCACTGGTGGGGAAAATCATTTGATGGTTCGGAGATTGCTTACAATTTGTTTTTACCACCTAAGGAGACAGAGTTCCAGTTACGCCACCCCATGAATTTGTCCATCGCACCGTCACGGCTGGATAAAAACCTAAGTCTCGTTCTAGAATATACAAAAAATGCCCCATTTCCTTGGCCATATTTTATAGATGAATTCCGTGTTTTGAACGAAACAGATCTACTTGGGATGAGTTACAGCAAATTTACACCTGGTTTGGCGCTCCCATTTCTTATTAGAAAGTCCTAATTTAGTTTGTAGTTATTTCGTAAAGATTCGTCCAATGGTTGGTATGCAACCTCCACCCCCTTCATTGGAAATGCAAATTCTCTCCGAAATGGAGGAGGTGGTTTTTTCGGCTAGTTTTCCTGAATTAGAAATTATTTATGTCAGCCCTTCCGTGGAGATGCTCAGCGGATACCCTATTGAGTTTTTCAAACATGAATTAGGTGCCTGGCGAAAGATGATTCATAGTGACGACTTACATATCGTGGAACACGCACTAAGTTCTCTAAAAGAAACAAACAAGTTTCGAATCCGATATAGAATCCAAACGAAAGACAACCAAATTAAATTTGTTCAAAGCCAAGGTCGATTGATTCGTAATGAATCAGGAGAAATACTTCGGTTTGATGGAGTGGTCACCGATATTTCAGAATTACTTTCTGTTCAAGATTTCATTAAAAACGAATCAACTGGAATTAAACAACTGTTACTCGAAAATAATATTCTTTTTAATGGAAGCCAAGACTCCATGTTCCTTGTCGAAGTCATGGAAAATCGGGATTTTGTAATCCGAAGAATCAACACAGCTTATGAAAAAGCTACAGGCCTTACTCAATCCAACATACAAGGAAAAACTCCTATTGACCTTTTAGGAGAACCATTGGGAAGTTCAGTGATTCAAAATTTTCGGAATGCTCTTCGAGCAAAAACCACAATTTCTTATGAAGAAAGTATTCCTATGCCAGCGGGAACCAAAATCTGGACAACGGCCCTCACTCCTATTGAAGTTGATGGAAAAGTAAAATTCATTGTAGGATCAAGTAAAGATATCACTGAACAAAAACGTATTGAAACCGCTCTAAAAGAATCTAACGAACGATATGCTTTAATTTTAGAAGTGAGTTCCGATGGTTGGTTTGATTGGGACTTGGTGAACGATACAGTAATCTATTCTCGAAGATGGTGGTTGGAGTTTGGTAACGACGAAAAATCAGATAATGTTCCAATCAGTTATTGGAAAAGTTTAGTTCATCCCGATGATTCAGAATGGGTATCTGAATTCTTAGAAAATATTTTATCCTCACAAAGGGAAACTTTTGAGTTCAGTTTCCAAATGAAAAAAAGAAAAGGAAATTATGCTCATGTTGTGTCCAGATGTTATATTCAAAGGGATTCATCGGGAAAAAAAATCAGAATGGTTGGATCCAACTCCGATCTAACAGAAATCAAAAAAATTGAATCTACCTTAAGAAAGGCAAAAGAAATGGCAGAGGCTGCCAATCTAGCTAAGGGCAATTTTTTAGCCAATATGAGTCATGAAATCCGAACACCTCTTAATGGAATTATAGGATTCACAGAATTATTGTTACATGCATCTCTCACAGACGAACAAAAAGAATATTTACGAAGTATCTATATCTCTGGAAAAAGTTTGTTATCTCTTGTGAATCAAATTCTTGATTTTTCAAAAATTGATTCGGGCAAGATGGACTTGGAACTAATTAGCACAGATCTGATCGACTTAGTGCAATCTACTGTGGATCTCTTCCAAATTTCTGCAGCCTCCCAAGCAATTCACTTAAAACTAAAACTAGATCCGGAGTTACCCAGATTTGTATCTCTCGATCCTTTGCGTGTAAGGCAAGTTCTTTCTAATTTGATTGGAAATGCTATCAAGTTTACACACGAAGGTAAGGTAGAAGTCTCAGTTAAACCGATCAAACAAACGGGAGAGATCGTTGATATAGAATTCTCGGTTTCTGACACAGGAATTGGAATCGACATTAGTTCTCAGACGAAACTTTTTGATTCCTTCTCACAAGCGGATTCATCCATTACACGAAAATATGGTGGAACGGGACTTGGTCTCACAATCACAAGTGAACTCATTCACAAAATGGATTCTCATTTACGATTTGAAAGTGAACTGGGAAAGGGTAGCAAATTCTATTTTGTTTTATCACTCCAAGTAAATTCTTCAGGATCTGTATCCTCTAATTTGTTTGAGGAAAAACAAATAACTCCAGATGAAACAGCAATCATTGAAAACAACCAAATCCAAAACGATATTTTGATTGTGGAAGATAATGATTTAAACAAAAGACTGTTATCAAAAATGTTATTAAAAAGATATCCTAATATACAATTGAGATATGCAGTCGATGGGGCTGATGCCATCAATCAATTCAAACAAAAAATTCCTGATTTAATCTTTATGGACTTACAAATGCCAGTTATGGACGGTTATACGGCCACAATGGAAATTAGAAATTTAGAAAAAGACAAAGATAAAAAAACTCCCATCATCGCATTGACGGCAGGAGCCTTTTTTTCAGTTAAAGATACGGCAATGGAATCTGGGATGAATGACTTTCTTACCAAACCACTTTCCTCTGCCGATCTTTATAAAACTCTTGAAAAATGGTTATCTTCAGGCCGCATGTAATAGGTATTCAAAGGCACTAATAGCAGCCTTTGCTCCTTCACCCATAGCAATGATAATTTGTTTGTAAGGAGTATTTGTTACATCTCCACAAGCAAAAATCCCTTCTACATTGGTTTTACATTTTTCATCGACCAATATTTCACCAAAACGATTGGTAGCAACCAAATCCTTCACAAAACTACTATTTGGTACAAGACCAATCTGAACAAAAACTCCATCAAGAGGAATGGTTTCGGATTCTTCCGAACTTCTATCTTTATAAGTAAGTCCTGTTACTTTTTCAGTATTAGTTTGGATTTCCATTGTTTGTGCCTTCACCAAAGTTTTGATATTGGAAGACTGAGCTACTTTATCAAGTAAAACTTGATCAGCATTCAATCTATCACCAAACTCGATCAAGGTAACTGATTTTACAATTCCACTCAAATCGAGAGCCGCTTCTACACCTGAGTTTCCGCCACCAACTACAGCTACATCTTTGTCTTTAAAAAATGGTCCGTCACAATGAGGACAATAGGCCACACCTTTTCCAATAAATTCCTTTTCACCAGGAACATTGAGTTCACGCCATTTCGCGCCGGTCGAAAGAATGACTGTTTTTGTAAGAATCCGTTCCCCTGTATTCAAATGAATGGTTTTTAATTCTCCAGATTCAATTTTCAAAACTCGAACATTTTCTTTTTTACGAATTTGATTTTTCTCTATTTGTTCGGACAATACATTCGTTAACTCTGGCCCTGTTGTGTAAGGAATAGAGATGATATTCTCGATCCCTAAAGTATCCTTTACTTGTCCACCTAATCTGTCTGCAATGACAAGAGTATTTAATCCTTTTCTAGCAGAATAAACAGCTGCAGTCACACCGGAAGGCCCACCACCAATCACAGTAACATCATAAATTTCCGTAGGGTTTGTTTGATTAGAATTTTCTTCTTTGGATTCTGGAATGGAATACAATTCCAAAAGTTTATCAAAAATAACGGATGCTTCTGCCTTTCCCGAAAGAAAACGTTTTCCATTTAAAAAAACTGCAGGAACCCCTTGTATATTTTTTTCTTTCACAAGTTCTGGATACATAGCACCATCAATCATATTGTGAGAGATAGAAGGGTTTACCAAAGAAAAACTATTTAGTGTTTGTACCACTTCAGGGCAATTATGACAATCCAAAGAAATGAATGTTTCAAAGTGTAAAGTTTCTTTTAATTTTGAAACTGCAGATAAAATCCCTTCTTCCAATTTGATTGGATTTCCGCCGGATTGTAAAATTGCTAAAATGAGTGAAGTGAATTCATGACCCATAGGAATTCCAGAAAATTCAATTCCTGTTGGTTTTCCTTCAGAAAGAATGGCAAAGCGAAGGCCATCATTTTTATCTTCTGAATGTTCTAAAGTGATCATCGAACTAAGAGATACGATATCATTTAAAAATTCTACCAACTCCCCTCTTTTTTCATGGTCTCCCGAAAACAAACGAATGTTCACCGGGTTTTTAATTCTTTCAAAATATTGTTTTACTTGTTCCTTTGTTGATTCATCTAACATAATAACCTCCCGATTTAGGCGGGTTTTATCCCGCCTAATTTAGTTTAGATTTTTCCTACCAAGTCAAGACCTGGTTTCAAAGTGGAATTACCTGGTTTCCATTTTGCAGGACAAACTTCGCCGTCATTGTTTGCAACGTATTGAGCTGCTTGCACTTTACGAACGAGTTCCTCAGCAGAACGTCCAATTCCAAGATCATGGATTTCAGCAGTTTTGATCACACCTTCTGGGTTCACAACGAATGTTCCTCGAAGTGCTTGGCCATCTTCTTCGATCATAATTCCGAAACCTCGAGTGATCTTTCCAGATGCATCACCTAACATTGGGAATTTGATTTTTTTGATGGTGTCACTAGCTTCGTGCCAAGCTTTATGAACAAAATGTGTATCTGTGGATACAGAATATACTTCTACTCCCATTTTTTGGAGTTCCGCATAATAATCTGCTACGTCGCCAAGTTCTGTAGGGCAAACAAAAGTAAAATCTGCAGGATAAAAAACAAATACGGACCATTTTCCGAGAACGTCTTTTTTGCTAATTTTTTTGAAAGCCCCATTATGGAAAGCTTCTGTGGTAAAGTCAGGAATTTGAGTGTTGATATTGGACATTGAATATCCTCCTTTGTTGTTAAGAAGAATATACCCCAAACCAGATCATTTGTAAAATAAATACTATAAATGACAAGATTTACAAAAACTATCAATCAATTTTCATTCAATCTTGGTTCAAAGACACACCGATGATTTTAAATTTTTCTTTGGAATGATATTCCTTAGCTATCACACCAAGAATCAAACTTGTGAGTTTTTTTAAAATTTTAGTTTTGTAAAACCCCTTCTTATATACCAAACTAATTTCTCTTGCGGGTTCGGGAGTATCAAAAGGAACAATTCGTTTGGAAGATGGATCCACTGATAACTTAGGTAATAAGGTGACCCCAATCCCCATGTCTACCATTCGTTTCAAAGTTTCCACACTTCCACTTTCAATTTTTGCCAGTGAGTTGCGATTACAGATTTTTAAAGACTGGTGACGAAAACAATGTTCTTCACCAAGTACAAGTAAGGGGTACTTCTCGATATGTTTCATCGAAACAGATGAGGTTTTTTCTTTAGCATCTTTTGGATAATAAACAACAAATGGTTCATAGTAGAGCGGGTGTTCTACGATATTTGGAATTTTGAGTGGAGTCGCAAGAATTCCCAAATCAATTTCTTCTGATTCCAATTTTTCTAAAATGGAGAGAGTTGGAAGTTCCGAAATTCGGAAGTTTACTTTAGAAAACTCTGTTTGTAATTGATTGTAAATGGAAGGAATCAAATAATTACTGACAGTCGGAATGATTCCAATGGATATATTTCCGGCAGGTTCGTCTTTCCATTGACCAGCGATTTCAAAAAGTTTGTCTGCTTCTTTCAGTGTATTTTTTGCCTGATCTACAACGGCTTTCCCTAATTTGGTAGTTATAACAGGGTTTTTTTTCCGATCAAACAATTCAAAACCCAGTTCCTGTTCTACTTTTTGAATTTGTAAGCTCATAGTGGGTTGAGCAACTAAACAATGTTCGGCGGCTTTTGCAAAACTCTTAAATTGATCCAGGGCAACAATATAGCGAAGTTGAGTGATGGTCATTTAGATACTCTCCAAAAAAATAACGAAAGTGAATGGGAGAATGAAAATCAACTTGCATTCTCTCTGTACGCAACTATCCTTAGCCGATACCGATGAGATTTCTCTCATTTATTTTCCCCTTTTTACTTACTATAGTATTTTCGCTTTCCTCGGAACCACTAAAAGTAAGTTCCAAAAACCTGACAACCATGTCTGGTGACTGGACATTTACGTCCCAAGGCGAAACAAAACCCATCCAAGTTGGGAAAGGTCTTTCACTCCAAGGGCTGAACCCACCAATTCATGGCAGTTACAAAACAAGTTTTTATTACGAACCAAATCACAAACCACTAGGTATTTACTTAGACCGAATTCAAGAAGTCGATAAACTGTTTGTCAACGGTGTTTTACTCGGAGAAACCGGCACTGTCTCCGAGGATGGATCATATTTTCCTAACTGGTATTACAAACGATTGTATTTTATTCCCAGCTCCGTACTCAAAGAAAATGAGATAAACCATCTAGAATTAGAGATCCATTTTCGGAACAAAACCTTCCAAGGGGGATTATTTCGAAAAATTCCTGTTATGGGAAACTATGATCTTTTACAAGAATTCATCATCAATGAAGATGGACGCGATTTTTGTTTCATCATGTTGTTCTTTGGAATTGGTGCTTATCAAATTTTTTCGATCATTCTAAAAAGACAGGCAAAAGCAAATTTTTACCTTTTACTATCTACATTGATCTTTGTTTTGTGGAGATTACCTTTATTAAACATAAGTTATACTTATACCAACTTTTCATTTCTATTTTGGTTAAAAGTTTTTTTCACAGCGCAAGCCCTACTTCCAGTTTCCATTTTTTTGTTCAGTTATTCCTTATTCCAAACAAAATTCCATTTAAAAGAACGATTGTTGGTATTTTTCCTACTCCTATTGGCCTTTGCACAAACTTGGAACATCGATATACCAACCAGGATATTACTTTTAAGAATTTGGGAGTTTTCATTATTACTCGTAGTGTTTTTTATTGTTCGCGGAGTGATCCGAGCCGCAAAAGAAAAAAAGGCAGAAGCATACTTTTTAACAGTAGGTTTTATTTGTATCTGTGTCGGTGCAACAATCGATATCATGATCGATGTTACCTCTGGGAAAAATATATATTTAACTCAGTATGGATTTTTAATTTTAATGATCCTCTCCGGAGTTGCCATCTCGTATCGTCATGCAAAAAATGAAAAAGAACTTTCTGTACTAACCAAAGATTTAGAAATTCGTGTTCACGAAAGAACAGTTGAACTTAGAGAAAAAAATGAAGATCTAGAACAAGATTTATTTTTCGCCTCTCAACTCCAAAGTTATCTTCTACCCAAAGAACACCCAAATACAACAGGACTTCGAATCCACACAACTTATCTACCGATGAAACAAGTGGGTGGGGATTTATATGACTGGGTAGAATTGGACGATCATCGCCTGCTATTGTTAATTGCAGATGTTGCCGGTCACGGTGTTCCAGCTGCCTTTGTATCTTCGATGGTAAAAGTACAATTTAGAGAATCCACAAAAAATATCCACTCACCAAAAGTTGTATTGGAACATATGAACCAGGCTCTTACCTCACTTGTAAGTCGTTATTTTATCACTGCCTGTTGTGCACTTATTGATACAAATGAAAGAACAATCATCTTCTCAACTGCTGGCCACCCAAACCCACTGATTTACAATCGAATCCAAGGCAAATTTGAATTTATGAATGTAAAAGGTCCCATCATAGGTTGGAAAGAATCCTTCACTTATAGTGAATGGATCCACAAAATGGAAGCCGGTGATCGATATTTCTTTTTCACTGACGGTGTTACCGAAGCTCGTGCAGAAAATAAATTATTTGGTGAAAGCAAAATACTTGATCTACTGGAAAGAGGGAAAGACAAGGATATAAAATCGTTGTCTCGGGAAATTATTGTTCAAATTTCAAAATTTTCGGAAGAAGAACTAAAAGACGATGTCACTTTTTTCTTTATTGATGTAACATAAATTAAATCCATGGATTCTTCCACCTATTCAGTATTAATCATTGAAGATGAATATCCTGCTAGAATGCTCATGATGGACTATATCATGAACTGTTCTGAATTAAAACTGGCAGGCATCGCAGAAAGTGGCGACAAAGCCCTAACTCTTCTGCAAGAGAAGAAATTTGATTTAGTTTTTATGGATATCAACCTTCCTGCCGTCAATGGAATGGATATTTTACGAAAGGAACACAATAAATCTACGTTTTTTATCATTACCACTGCCTATAGTGAACATGCCGTAGAAGCCTTTGATTTGGATGCGACTGATTATTTACTCAAACCATTTTCATTTGAACGATTTCGAAAGTCCGTAGACAAAGCCTTACGTTTTTTACAAGAATCAAAACAAACAACAGTACCCTCGCAAGAGAAAAAAACCCATCTCAAAATTCAGTCCGACTCGGCAGTTTTTCTATTACCGTTTCAAGACATTCACTTTATCTCTGCAAATAACAAAAGTTGTGTGATTCACACTTCCCAAAAAGACTACGAAACATCAAAATTACTCAAAGAAATTGAAGAAAAATTACCTTCCGCACAATTCATCCGAATTCACAAAGGATTCCTCGTTAATTTAGATTACGTGACAAGTTTACGTTATGATAAAGGCGGATCCTACACCATCCAACTGAAAAACGAGGACGAAACTACCCTTCCGGTTGGCCGTTCGTTTGCTCAAAATCTAAAAGAAGCACTTAAATTATAATCCGTTTCGATTTCACTCCGGAATATGTAGCGTTCATTCCGAGTTAAGTAGTTAATCAACGTTAGTGCGATTAATCCGTTGACCACAACCATAGAAATGGTATGTGGATACGAACGGAGTCTTTTTATGAAACATTTTATAGTCACTGCAAGTATCTTCTTTTTATCTTTAGGTTTAACGAATTGTGCCTCTTCTTCCGTTGGACTTGCAACTAGCAATAAACCAATTCCAAACACTCCTTACGAAACCGTAAAAACCGTAGAGAAAACCTTTACATGGTATGCACTTGATTTCATTATCTTTGGTCTTCCTTTTACTGAACCACCTGTCACTGATTTATACGAAAAAGTGATGGAGGAGGATTCTGGGGACGCTCTTGTAAATATTCGTTACTGGAACGACAAATCCATTTTTGGACCAATCACAAGGTATCGATTCACTATTAAAGGTGATTTGGTTCGGTTCCCGTCATCCACAACACCAACTAAAAACAAAAAATAATACCAACGATGAAAACATCTATCTTCAAAATCTTTATAAGTTTTATTTCAGCTTCCATAATGGGTATGGGGTGTATTGGCTCCCATGTCTCAAAAGAAATTTATTTATATGATTCCGCAACAGTCATACGTTCCACCGATTATAAAATTCTCGGAAAAGGGAAAGGACAAGACTCCGCCTTTTATTTGTTAGGAATGTTTCCCGTTACAAAAGCACCTAATGTAGAGTTGGCCATGAGTCAAATTTTAGAAAAATACCCGACAGGAAAAACTCTAATCAACATCAAGATCCAAAGAGAAGATAAAGCTTATTTCCCTCTTGGTTTGGTTACTGTAGTGAACGTAACTGCTGACGTAGTTGGCCAACCGGAAGAAACAGAAACTACAACGACTGGAACAGGGACAAAAGGTACCAAATGAAAATCTGGACACTTACCTTTTTAATGGCGTTTGGATCTATCATCCATTGTGGAGCTGGGGTAGATCGCGTAGATACTAGCGATGCACAAAGCCAAGTTTATGCAGCTGCAAAATTTGCTTCAGAGAAATGTGGAAATCCCATTCCCAATCCACCATTAGTCATCGTTAATAAACCAATCAAAAGAAATTTAGACTTGTGTACAATTGCGATTACCCGTACGGAATGTCCGTTTCTTGGATATCCCCTACCTTGTACCCTCATTTACCTAGAAAAAGAAACGGGAGATATCCCTTGGTATTTAAACTTCAATGAAATCAGCAAAATTCAAATTAAATAATCGTATTTTATTAGGGATTTTTCTCTTTTGTTTTGGATCCCCACTCCTTGCCGTGAGTATCCGTGCCAAACTGATTAATCCCAAAAAGGAAATTGCAGAAAAGAATTTATCTGTATTAATTTTTGAGACGAAAAAATTTGCACAAACTGATGCAGAAGGAAATATCACTCTCGATTTTCCAGCACCTGGTGATTACACCTTACGTTTGTTGCGTGACTCAGGAATCCAAGAAATAAAAATTTCTGTTGGCTCTGAAGATGAATCAAGGACTATCTACACCGAAAAAAAAGCAAGTGCACCAAAAACAGGAATTGTAGTTGAAGGAGAACGTGAAAAAACTGTAGCTTCAAGAACTAAAGTTCGTTACGAAGAAATCAAAAGGATGCCAGGTACTTTTGGTGAGGCTCTCCGCGCTTTGGAAACACTTCCTGGGGTCATTCCTAACATTGGTTTTGGTGGTGGTGCCAATGGTATTATCGTACGTGGTGCTAACCCCAGCGCAAATACCTATCTTTATGATGACCTTCCGATTCTTTATCCATTCCACTTGGATGGATTAACATCTGTCATTCATAATGATTTGATCAAATCAATTGACTTATACTCTGGCGCATATCCTGCTAACTTTAATAATGCGACAGGTGGTGTCATTGAAATCGAAACAGTAGATTCCGTTCAAAAAACAAAAGGTGCTTTTCAAGTTTCCTTATGGAACACAACAGCTTATGCTGCGACACCAACATCCGGCGGGAAGGGATACCTTGCTATTGCAGGGAAACTTGGTTATTTGGATAAAACTTTAGGTGCCACAGGTCTTTTACCAGAAGGGATTAGGCTTCCTCGCTATAATGACTCACAAATTAAGTATGTTCATAACTTTACGCCTGAACACCAAATTGCTTTTTATAACCTATCTGCTCAGGACAACTTTGCTATCGATGTTCCGAACAAACCTGCGAATGATCCTACTAGTTCGGCACTTGCCCTTTTAAGTGGAGCAAAAGCTAGTTTCGGTCAAAGTTTCCGAACAACAGCCCTTAGATATACTTGGATTCCTGGTGATAAATTTCAAAACCGTATTACTTTAATTAACTTTGATCCAATCGGTGAGTATAATGTTGGCTTCGGAGCCATTCAAGGGAAACAATACCAAAGGGGAAGTTATGTAGGTGTTCGTCAGGATGCTTACTGGACAGCAACCAAGTTTCTAAAAGTAGATTTTGGAACAGAAGTGAGAAAGTTTTCCTTCAGAGATTATGGAACAGAGGTTGCCTTACGTGATCCGACAAATCCGGCGCCTAACCCTTATAACTCGGCAAATCCAGATTTCATCGGTAGACCCCTCAGTATCCAAGGAAATACCCCATATTACAATGCATATACGACACTCCACTTTAAATTTGGAAACTTTCTATTTGAACCTGGTGCACGTTATGATTATGTTCAGGTCACAGGTAATGGTGCCTTAACACCGAGAGCCACTGCCTCCTATACGTTTCCAGAAGTTGGGAAAGGGATGACAATTTATGGAAGTGGTGGGGATGTATCCAGATTTCCTTTAACAACTAATTTTAATTCGGAAACAGGAAACCCTGATTTACGGTTCGAAAGAGCACGAAAAGTAAGTGCCGGTATCGATCAAAAAATTGATCAAGTCTGGCAGGTAAAAGTAGAAGTATTCAAAAACCAATTTACCGATACCATCATTGATGATCCTTATGTGTCCACACCTGTTGGTTTAAATCCAGACAAGGGACAATGGTTAACTCAGCCGATAGTCGCCAATCGTCCGTTAAACTATTCAAACAGAGCATCTGGTTGGTCTCATGGTTACGAACTTTTGATTCGTAAAAATGCACGCCCGGGCACCAGAGACTGGTTTGGTTGGATATCTTATACTTGGTCGCAGTCCTTTCAAAACACAAATTTATATCAAGTTTATGAAGGTGACAATTCACAAGTTGGCGGGATCGAGAGAAAAATTCTTGCAGCTTATTTCCCAAACTCAAAAGAACAACTAGCTCCTTGGGATAGAACTCATGTTGCCAACTTTATTTATGGTTGGAGAGTTAGTGAAAGTTATCAAATTGGTGGTCGATGGAGCTATTTAACTTCAATTCCTTCCAGACCTGTAGTCGGTGATGATGGTGGTAGATTTTCGAACCCACTCAATGGACTTACTTTTTGGAATCCACAGTATTCGAATAATCCAAACTCATCTCAATATGGATACGTGAAACGTGGAACTGACTTTCATAGGTTTGATATTCGATTTGATATATTTGAAAACTATTCTTGGGGATACCTGAACTGGTATTTAGAAATCGTAAACGTTTATATGAGAAAAAACAAAAACGGTTATGATTATGATAACTCAAGACCGTTCTCAGCAACTAACCCCAGAGAAAATGATACTTTTGGAACTTTAGAACTTCCAGGTGGAACAGTCATTCCTTTCTTTAACGTAGGTATGGAGGCACACTTCTAATGAAACATGTTATCCTTCTTCTTAGTGTTATATCTATCATCTCTTGTAGTGAACCTAAAAAACTTGAAGATTCTTACAAGGAAACTGTTTTACTACAATACCTTGCTACACCGAATGCACCGCAAGACACATGTGAATCAATCATCACAAATAAAGATTTATGTTTCAAAGCTTATTTTACTGCAGTTGGTGGAACATTCACTGAAACAACTGCGGCAGTAAAAACATTAACTTGCCAAACGATGATATCCACTGTATATAAAAATATGTCAGGGATTGCCCAAACCTGTGCCTTTAACTGTCAAGTAACAGATTGGAAATCCAAAACCAGTTCGGGAGTTTGTGCTCAATCGACAATCCCTGCTCTGATAGAGTCGAGTCTAACATCTAATTCAGCAATTTCTTGTTTGAGGTCTTGTTTTGCAACGACCAACAATCAAATTAGTGCAGATCAGATTCCATTATATTTATTATTTAATAACATTCAAAACGGAGAATAGTATGCAAGAGTATGTAGAAATAGGTGAAGAATTAATCTTTATTGCAATGGGAATTGCAAGTGTAATTGCATTAGCAGTATTTGCTGAAAGATTAATTTATTATAAAAAATCGTTAGGTAAAAAAAACGAAGACTACCTAACTGAAGTTAGAACATCACTACAAGAAGAACCAGAAATTCACTGGAAAACTGACGCCGGCGAAGAATCCATTTATACCAGATTCGTTCAATTTGCTCTCAAACAATTAAAATTAGGACGAAAGGGACTTGATGAAAGTTTAGATGGCCAAATTCTATCCGAAAAATTGGAGTTGGAAAAACGTTTACCAATCCTAAACACCTTGGGTAATAACGCTCCGTTCATCGGACTCTTAGGAACCGTTCTAGGTGTTATCAAAGCTTTTTATGGTTTGGGAACCTTAGGAAGTTCTGGTGCAGAAGTGGTTATGCGTTCCATCTCTACGGCTCTACTTGCAACGGCAGCTGGTCTTGCAGTCGCAATTCCTGTGGTAATGGCAAACAATTATTTTTCTAGAAAGTCCAAGGTGATTTTACAGAATATGGAAATTCTGAAAAAAGAACTACTCTCTTATCAAATGAATAAGACAAAGGTATAATTATGGCTGGAGCATCAGGTTCACAAGACGAAGAAATTGGAAGTATCAATATCACTCCTATGGTGGATGTGATTTTGGTTCTTCTTGTCATCTTTATGGTAACGGCAAACTTTCTAAAAAAAGAAAGTTTAAACATCAATTTACCAAAAGTACAAGCTGCTGATCCGAACGTTGCTGAGTCGGTGCAAGTAGCAATTACCAAAACTGGCGCCATCCTTTTGGAAGGAAAAGATACAGACGTTTCCGGTTTGGTTCGAAATCTCGAAAGGGAAGCAAAAATTAGACCTAACATGCGTTTAACTCTTTCTGCAGATGAAAGCCTCCCTTATGGAAAAATTACGGAGCTGATGGGAATCATCCGAAAAGCGGGTGTTACTAAAATTGCCCTCAGTGTAAAAAAATGAACCGTATCGCGGAATTATGGATAATTTTTAAACAGTCGGTCAAACAGAATAAGGAGCGATTGTTCCATATATGTTTGATCGGTAGTTTGTTTGTCCACACCGCAACTTACGCTGGTTACAAGATTAGCCAATTACGCGGCGACGAAGTGATTGAAGAATCAAACTTTGAAGATGTCGATGTTAGTTTTGAAGACATTCCTCCTGAACTCATTGGTGGCACATCCTCTCCTGCACCTATCGAAAAACAGGAATGGGTAGAGGGGAGTAATAAAGACAAAGCTGACGAACCAGATAACTCCGATATCAACCCAAATCAACTATCGGGAAATGGAACAGATAAAGATGGATATCTTTTCTCTTTCAACGGAGACAAAATGCCAACTGCAATCATTGACTTTGATTTAAAGGAGTATTTTCCTCCTCAAGCCAAAGCAGCCAATATTGTAGAAAAACAAGTTGTACTTCTAGTTCAGGTGAATGAAGACGGAAGTTTACAATCGGCAAAAATTGTATCTGGCCGTGCAGGTTACGGATTCGAAGAAGCTGCAATGAAACTCATCAAACGTGTGCGATTTAGCCCAGGTTATGTGCAAGGACAGCCCAAAAAAATGGCACATAGATTACCTATTTTATTTTCTTTAGAAGACTAATAGACGCTCTATGAAAGATCTAGGGAGCAGATTTTTAGAAAAACCAACTCTATCCATCTGTCTCCTTTTTCTTATTTTCTCAGTTTCTATTACATCATACATCTACTCCATCACTAAACCAACGGATAACTCTCTAGCTGAATATTACCTAGCCGAAAACACAGAATACTTTGTTGGTGACATCCCTGCAGATGATAATGGTAACATTGATTTTCAAAAAATGCATAAAGTGTATTGGGAATCCATTTCCGGTTGGATTGACGATACAGAACTCCAACGAATCACCGATTCGGAATTTATTTGGTTACGTTCCAAGGCGTTACCAAATCACAAAACCAAAGAAGATGTTTTTTTTCTAATCGAACATGGTGGCTTAAATATAGAAATATTTAATGAATATGGAGATTCCGTTTTCAAATATGGAAATTTTTTAGATCAAGAAAGGTTACCCAATATTTTCCAGTCAAAATTTGATTGGGTTAAAATCCCCGATGATGATTCAAATTATTATTACTTAAGATTGTATCACAAAAAAGGAATCCTCTTTGTGATTACCATCGTGGAAAATTTAGTTGGGAAACAAACCGCACTGTATCGAGAAATTGCGTTAAAAAACCTAACGACAATTTTTTTCCATTCATTCTTCTTGATGATTGGTATCATCTGTGCCTTGGTTTTTTTTATTGAACATAAAAAACAATACAACATTCTCCTTGATTTTGCAGCTTTTTCACTATGTTTCGGTTTACTTGGCCTCACATCTAACGTACTCATTCGATATCTATTTACAAACTCAGAAACATTATTCATTCTCACTACCGTTTCAGCAAATTTTGTTTTTATTCCTATGTTATCTGGTGTGCGACGCCTTTTTGGAAGTGGAAGTTACAAAGTTTTAGATATATTAATTTATATAGATGTTATCATTTGTTCTGCTACGACTATTCTCGTTTTTTCACTTCCGTTCGTCGACACAGCTCATTCATTATTAATTAGTAGCAGAAGTTTTTTCATCTTATTTAATCTTTTAAACATTCTAGGACCAATTTACATTACCTTTGAAGCCTGGAAAAAAGGGAATCCTGAAGCCTTTGGTCATTTCATTGGATTTAGCGTTACACTCCTCCTTGTCATCATAGAAATTTTTCTGGCAATCAAATCGAATGATAACTCTACAAACAAAGTAGTTCTTTGGGGTGTTCTTTTTGGTGTTATCTCTCAAGGATTTGCATTAGAACGTACAATCTTTGCTAACAGACAAAAAGCACAAGTGTACAAAGAAGATTTGTTAAAAGCGGAAAAATCACTCAAAGAAAGCCAACTCAAAACTTTACAAACAAAGATGAGTCCACATTATTTATTTAATTCTTTAAATACCATTCATGCACTTCACAAAATTAAACCCGAGTTAATTGGAGATGCGATTTTAAGCCTTGCGAATAACTATAGATTCATTTCAGATAGAACGGATAGAGATTGGATTCCTTTTGAAGAAGAATGGAATTTTTTAGAAGACTATCTACATTTACAAAAACTAAGATTTTACGATACCATCCAAATTGATTTTAAAAAATCCGGTGACTTTTCTTCTGTAGTGTTACCACCACTGTTACTCCAACCCATCATCGAAAATTCTTTTAAACATGGGTTTCGCGGATCGGCAGAAGAACAGTTTCAATTGTTTATTCATGCAAAAATAGTTCGTGATTCTGTATTTAGTTTCGTTGTCTATGACAACGGTATTGGAATTCCAGAGGAGTTACTTACAGATAAAACAAAACTTTTGGAACGATCTTTGGGAAATATAAAGGAACGTTTGAAAAATCTTTATTCTGAGTTTAGTTTCGAAGTGACCAGAAATTATCCAGAAGGCGCTAGAACAGAAATTGAAATTATACTAACATCTAGAGTTCCGCAAGTTCTCTAAGTTTCGTTGCCAATATATTGGCAGAAACTCCACCAGGAAAGTTTATGAGAGTATTTAATTTTTCATCTAATACATAAATAAAATTAGAATGATCAATTCTATAAGTATTTCCCTCTCCTACTTTTTCTCTTACGATTCCAAATAGTTCAGTGAGTTTAGTTAAAGACTCAGCATTGGGAGAAAGTGCTGTTAAATTTTTTCCAGGAAAGTTATCTATATAGTTCTTCAAAGTTGCAGGAGAATCCCTTTCAGGATCCAGTGTTATAAAAATAAACCGATACCTGTTGGATTTTTCACCGAGTATTAAGGAAGCCCTTCCAAAATTTGTCAAAGCAAGTGGACACATATCGGGACAATGGGAAAATCCAAAATACAATACCGATTTTTTTTCAGACCAAAATTTTGGTTCTAACAAACTTCCATCTGGTTGTACAAAAGACAAATGTTTCCATTCTTCTTTAATTGTATCTTCCTTTGATTTACAAAAAGAAAAAAAACCAAATATCAGAAGAATACTTACTAAAGTTATACGGCTACGATCCAACCCATACCTCCGTTTTCAGCCATATGTGTTTGGTGAGGATGGAACATATACCGACCCTTTTTTTTCAAAACGAATTCAATGACAACTCGCTCTGTTTGTCCAATACTCACAACATCTGAATGTCCATCCGGAATGACACTTCCTAAATTTCGAATGATATCAAAAGTCTGAGCATGTAAATGGAAGGTAATGATAGGTTCTCGCTCCATCATGTTTTGAATGTAGAAACGCACCCTTTCCCCGACAGGAACTTTCATGGGATAACGATCATAAATTCCGGCAATACCATTCCAAGTATAATAATCGTTTTTACCCTTACCTTTTGTATCCCATCCAGAAAATGTAAGAACAAATTCATGCGCCGGTTTTCGTTTGATAGGTGGGTCAACAAGCAATGCACCATACAAACCTTTGGCGGTATGAACCATCAATGGTGGGACATGGCAATGATAAGGATGAAGGCCAATGGGACCTGCTTCAATTTGATAAGTCCTTTCACCAAATGCAGGGATTGGTTCCCATCCATCTTCTAACGGATCATGAGTTCCATGAAAGTGTAAAGAATGAGGATCGGGACTCGAATTTTTAACATGAATTCGGAGAGTGTCTCCTAAGTTGGCTCGAAGTACAGGCCCCGGAACCAATCCATCGAATGTCCATGCAGGATAGTTTACATTATGAGCAATATTCATACTCAAAGGAAATAGATTTAAATTAAAGTCTTTCACCTTCGAGTTCGTATTTTTATAGTTAGGTGGGTAGTAAAACCTTTCAGTATACTCCTCTTTGATAAAAAAAGGTGGGTGGGCCATACTTCCATAAGTATTAATACCACGTAAACTCCCACCGGCTCCAATTGAATTTTGATAGTTATCGCTAACTGTGGGAGTGGTCACCACTCCAAAGTTAGCTGTTACCGAAGGATCAGAAGGTCCACAAAATTCCTCAGAGTTTCTTGAATTGAATTTGATGGAACCAAATAATGATCCAACAAATCCTGTAATCCCGAATCCCAGCGTTGTTAAAAAACTCTTCCGATCCATAAGGTAACTCTCTAAAACTCTAAATATGAGAAATTAAACTAAGGACCCAAACAAGAATGAATACTCCCAAACCACCACCAACTGCGATTTGTTTGAATTTTTTTTCGTATTCCGTATCAGCTACCAAAAGGTATACAGCAGGCCCAAGAACTGGAACTATCAAAATCACAAGTGACCAAATGATTTGTTTTGTTGTATCCATCCCCTTTTGTTTAGAAAGACCAAACAGTGCTAAAGGGGCCCAAACCATTGTCAAAACAAAGGGAAGGTAATAAGCGTAAGATCCGATAAAATATGTCCAAAAACCTGGGTTTGCAAAAGTTGTTTCCATAAATATACTCCTATATTAAACTACAGACGGTTCTGTAACCGCCGTCATCGCATAACCGGCATAAGCCAGAATGGTAAAGAAAAGAAAAATACCACCAATCACTACTGTGTTCCGAACAGTCTTAGAAATTTTTGATTCTTTAGAGTATAAATAAACCAAAGATCCAATAAATGGAACAAGTAGAATCAGCCAAAAATAAAAATCTAACTTAGAACCTTTTGCAGAGAATCGATCCAAGATAGCAAGTCCTGTCCAAGCAGCAAAGATTGCAAATGGCAACAAATATCCCATTAGGTGGAAATACCATGTTTTGATAGTGCCCGGAAAATGAACTCTCCATCCCGATGTATACATAGGGTTTGTGGCAGCATCAAATTCTGCTTGGCTCAGTTTCGGCAGTTCGGCAGAAGTTATCAAACCTTTGTTTGCCTCAAAAACATCATGTGCAGGAATCACATTCACCAAACTTTCCTTAGGCATACTCATTTGAGATGGAGGGATTGGTTGGTTTTTATAAGAACCGAGTACAAATTCCCGAAGGTTTGCCTGTACAAAGAGGGCAAGTAGGCCAATACTAGAAGATAAGTCACCTATATGAGGATAACGAATGCCCGTACACGATTGAAGGGTTTCAAGTAAGGGGGGACTAGACACTCCATAAGAGTTTCCTTCAAAACAGTTTCCCACATTTACTGGCCCACTAAGAGCAATGTCTCCCCTGCCGGAATGATAAACTTTATTGTTCCTTACGACGTTGTTATTGGAGATCCAAATGTTTTCGTCGATATTCATTGTGACCAAAATTCCATAGTTCTTATGATTAAAAACTAAGTTGTCTTCGACCAAATTCTCTAAGGCTCCAAGTAAAGCGATACCGTTTCCAATCGATGGATATTCCAATTTTTTAGAAGGAGCATTCGTATTGTTATTATCATAAACAATATTTTTCTTCACCACAATTTGTTTTTGAGGAGGAAGTAACTCTCTATCCAGTGTATTTGGACCAATACCCAATTGGTTTTTTCTCCATATAGAAGATAAAAGATACAAGTTTCCACTTGAATTGGTTCCAGAATAACCAAGCGCATTGTTCTCAGAAATAACATCGTTAATAATCGCATTACAAGGATTACATTGACCTACATAAAATCCAGAATCAGGAGATCCAGAAGCATAAGAATGTTCCATCAGTCCATCAACAGAATCAAAAGCATAAATTCCATAATCACCGTTGTTATAAGCCGTTAAATAGGATCCTCGGTAACCTTTCACACCAGTCCAATACACACCATTTAATGTAGCATTTCTTGTTGTTAGGTTTTCTACAGCAACTCCATCGGCTCCCACCACCATGATTCCGTTTCCACGTAAAAACTCGCCATCGATAATGGTTTCATTACGATCTTCCCCACGAATCACAATCGAAGGAGTGGTGACTGTGACTTCTTCTTTATAAATTCCTTTGGCAACAAGAACTAAGTCGCCAGGAGAAGCTGCATCCACTGCATTCTGAATGGTTTTGTATTGAGAAGGAACCTTACGAGTCACTCCTGTCCATTTTTTTGATATTTTGGATTTTGTTATGTTCGTTTGCGGATTGTAAGATGCATTTCCAATCACAGCAACACCGGTCATTCCAATTTTACCATCTGGTGATGCATGGAAAGAGCAGAAATATGGGTACACACCTTCTTCAGGAAAGAACACATCGGTATGGGCTGCGCGAAACATCGCTAGGTTTCCAAATGTTTTCTCCGTTGACCAATCTTTATTGATCGAGATCGCATTGTGAGGATTGTTCCCTTCGTTCACAAATCGAATTTTTCCGCCTTTGAAGGTTCGAATGACTGGTGGGTGAAAGGCATTATCCATCATCGTGACATGGACAAAGGCCGAATTGGCAGGATCTTCTGAACTGCAATGATTCATACCAAGTGTTATGAATACTGCAATTGCGACTCCTAATAAAATCTTTTTATTCTTTTTCATAGGTCTTTCCCAGAACGTGAGGATTTCCTCACATTTTGAGAATTTTACATCTGTGTTAAAACTTTGTCAATGTTAAATCAAAGGAAGGAAGAAAAATATACAAATAACAAACTTTTCAGTTCCGCTACCACTGCCTTCTTTTCGGCCGCTTTTCCCTTTCTTTGGGCAATTTTGAAGACAGCATCCACCGTTTCCACAATCATGAGTGCACGATAGTAGGCTTGTTTTTTCTCTACTTTGGGAAACAAAGTAAGAATCACTTTTTCAGCAAGAGATTTCGCAAATCGTTCGTTACTTTCAATATCCAATTGTAACAATGCTTGGTTTGTATAGAGGATAGAATTGATTAGACGATACCCTTTAACTTCACTTAATGTCCGCTCAAAGGCATGAAGAGTGAACTCAATGAAATCCGGAGAAAACTTTTTTTTCTTTTTAAGCTCCTCATCAAGAAGTTTAAAAAAGTAATCATGAAGGATAAAATAACACGATTCCGCATGATAATAAATAATGGATTCTTTGTTTGGAAAAAATTGATAAATGGAACCAACGGATATTCCACTCCTCTCTGCTATCAAATCCGTAGTTAAATCATCATATCCAACTTCACCTAACAATTCAATTGTGGTATCAACAATTTTTTGATACCGTTCAATAGAACGTTTCTGCTGAGGAATTTTCCTTGGATTTAATTTTATATTCATTCAGATCGCAACGCTACGATCGGACTCAATTTGGCGGCATACTCCGAGGGCCACCAACCAAACAAAATTCCAATCGATATGGAAAAGAGAAATGCAAATCCAATAGAAGGAAAGGACAAAACAATAGTCCAACCAAAGTATTCTTGTAAAAATAATACAGCGAGTATCCCGAAAACAAGTCCAACAATCCCACCGGTCAAACTGGTTAAAGTAGACTCAATTAAAAACTGCATCCGAATGTCGGACTCCCTAGCTCCTAGTGCTTTTCGAAGACCAATTTCCTTAGTCCTTTCTTTTACAGACACCAACATGATATTCATAATTCCAATCCCACCTACCATAAGTGAAACTGCAGCAAGGGCTATGAGGAGAGTTGTCATGGTTTGATTGGTTTCAGATACTGCAGATTGGATATCGGCCATGTTCATCACTTGGTAAAGATTTCCCATGGATTCGTTGGTTCCATGTCTTTCATGTAAAAATCGTTTTAAGGAAGTTGTAAATTCTTCTGAAGATTCAATTTTCTCTAATTCCATTTCCAAACTATCAACCGCATCTTTATTGAGTAATCTTCGCATAGCAGTGTTTAGCGGAACTAAAACCACATCATCCTGATCGCGAAACCCGGCACTCCCTTTTTCAGGAAGAAGCCCAACCACTCGAAACAAAATACGATTTACTTTTAAATATGTACCAACTGGATTTTTTCCTTCATAAAGTTCTCTTACAACCGTGTTCCCCACAAGACAAACAAGAGCTCGTTTTTGGTTTTCTTCTTCTGTAAAAAATCTTCCTTCTACTGGTTCTAAATTGCGGAGTGTTTCATAGTTAGGGCTTGCTCCCGTGATATAACTATTCCAATTTCGACTTCCAAAAACAAGTTGTCCTCTGCCATTCACAACAGCAGAGATTTGTTTTACCTCAGGGAATTTTTTAGCAACCGCTCCTACATCAAAAACATCCAATCGATTGACTGTTCCTGCTTCTAATGATACCCCCCCACTCCTCATCCCACCCGTACGAACAATCACTAAATTAGCACCTAACGAAGAGAACTGTTCCTCAACTGATTTTTTAGCCCCTTCTCCCAATGCCATCACAGATATAACACAAACAACACCAAAAAGAATACCAAGAGCCGATAAAAAAGTTCGCAAACGATTAGAAGATAATGAAAACAATGATTGTAAAAAAATACCTTGAAAGAGAGGCCAACCCATTTTTCGTTTTAGATTTGTTTTTGGAAAAAGGTTGGATTCTTTTTTTTTCTTTTTTCCTTCATCAGACACAATACGCCCATCACTCACGTGAATGATTCGATCACAATACTCCGCCATTTCTGGTTCATGAGTTACCATCACAATGGTTTTTCCTTCCTGGTGAAGCCGTTGTAATTCTAACATGATTTCAATTTTACTTTTGGAATCTAGGTTCCCGGTCGGTTCATCCGCAAAGATGATTGGTGGGTCCACAAGTAATGCACGGGCTATAGCTACCCTTTGTTGTTGTCCACCAGAGAGTTCATTCGGAGTGTGATGTACTCGATTTTCCAATCCCACTTTTTGTAACTGTTCTACAGCTCTTTCATCGGTATGATCTACATTCGTGTATAAAGAGGGTAAACTTACATTTTGAGAGGCATTGGATTTAGATAATAAGTGGAATTGTTGAAATACAAAACCGATTAAACTTCCACGTACATCTGACAAAACATCAGAAGACTCTCCGTCAACCCTACGACCAAACAATGTATAGGTGCCTGAATCCACATGATCCAGTAACCCCATCACTTGTAATAATGTGGATTTACCAGACCCCGAAGGGCCCATAATAGCGACAAATTCACCTTGTGAAATTTCTAAATCAATCCCAGAGAGAACGGGAAATTTCGACTTTCCTATTGTATAGGATTTATTTAAGTTATGAATCTCAATTGCTAACAAAGATTATCTCTTCGGCATTTTTGGTGAGGAGAATGGACCACCGCTGTTAGTCTTTTTTTCCTCTTGAACTTTTTTCTTACGATAAACTACTTCATTTTCACTCAGGCCAGAAATTACCGCTGTATTTTGTTCATCGGAATTTCCAATACTTACTACTGTTTCTACAAGTTCACCATCCAATTTTTTTGTAACTTTTCCTTTCCCTGATCCACCTTTCACAAACTCATTGGGAAGGAGTAATACATCTCTCTCTTTGGAAAGAATAAAATCTATGGTAATCGACATTCCACTTCTCAAATATTCCGGAATGGTTTTTAATTCCAAATCCACATTGTACATGGTTACATTGTTCTCCGTCACAGCTTCGTATCCAATATGAGTGACTTTTGCTTGAATAGGGGTATTTGAATAAGAATCTACCGTGACATTAGCAATCTGATTAATTTTTATTTTTGATAGATCCGTTTCATCTACTTTTGCCTGCACCATTAGATTATCAGAAAGAACATAGAGTATGTCTTGTTGTGTGACTGTTTGCCCGGGACTAATATTAGAAGCGATCACCAAACCACGCAAAGGTGAAATAACAGGAGTTGGCTTATAAAAATCTTCCCATTTTTTTAATTCATCTTCTCCTTTAGCTCTTGCTGCATCAAGTAACGCAGCCCTTTCCGTGGAACTCATCCAAGCGATGATTTTCCCACGACCAACATGGTTCCCTTCATTTACGAGAATGGATTCCACGCGGCCAGCAATGGGTGGTTTGATTTCTAATCGATTTTTCGGAATGGCTGTACCCGTAGCTCGAACTGTAACAATTAAATCTCCACGAAATACTTTTGAAGATTCAAGTTTGGTGTTCGATTTTGATTTACCAAAACCAAATAGATATACCGTTATAGATATGGTGACGACAACAATTGAAATGAATATAAATTTAATCTTCATCAAAACACTTTCCTAAATTTCGTAAATAAGTAGCCTCTGCTAAACTCAGATCCCTTTTACCCAATAAATGATTTTTTTCTCGATTGATTAAATCGTTTTCGATGATGTCCCAATTTTCAAAACTAATCAGACCATTTGAGTATTGTGACCTTGCTATCATGGCACGAATCTCAGATGCTTTATAAAATTCTGTTAACACAACCAATTGTTCGGATGCATTTTTAAAATTCAAATGTGACTGCTCCAAAGAAAAGGAAAGGGAGTTCTTTTTGGAATCTCTTGTATGAATGGATTTTTCATATTCGGTTTTTGCAATCTTTACATTATAATAATCCCGACCACCGTTAAACAATGGATAGGTTAAGTTCAATCCGAAACTATAATTTCGAGGTTTAGGTAACCAAACATCATCTTGTCTCGTCATGGTTGCACTTAGATTTAAATCAGGATAAAAACCGGCCTCCGCTACACCGATATTGGCCTGTGCGGCTCTTACTTTGGACTGCTCCGCCATGACAGATGGATGTGATTCTAACAGTGATTCCTTCTCTTTCTCTGAATACTTCTTTTCCATTACCGGTTCATAAACAAATTCTGAATTGATATTTATATCCAAACGATTGGCAATCACCCGTTCTACTTCATTCAAATTACTTTCAAAAAGTCGAAATGCCGAAGATACTTCAAACTCTGATTGTTTCACAAAGGATTCACTTAGTAAAAAACTACCTTTATGTTCCCGTCCCACTTCATATCGAAGTTTTACTAAATCACGATTTTTAATCCTTCTTTCCTTGATTTTTTCGGAAAGTTGGTGAAGTTCTTTTGCATACAACATTTGAGCATAACCTGACTTCAATTCAAAACAAATCTTCAAACGAGAATCATGTAATGTTTGTTTTGCTGCCTGAAGTAATGCTTCTGTTTTATCGATTCCACTTTTATCTTTAAATCCAGCAAACAAGTTTTGATTAGTGCTAAGTCCAACCGAATAACGGTTGACTGCAGTTGGCCTGGATTCTCCTGAACTTGATGTTTGTGTTGAATTGGATCCTGCATTAGCCCCGCTGATTAAAGGATCATTTACAGTACCAGAGCCACTAAAGTTTGCAGATGACTGCCTTGCTGATGCCAGTACGTTCACTGTCGGTAAATATCCGGCATAACTTTTTTCATTTTCAAAAAATGCTTTGTCATAATCGGCTTTAGCCGATAAAAATTCTGGATTGGATTGTAAGGCAGTTTGCCAAAGTTCTTTCACTTGGACCGGTTTTGCAGACAGAGTGATCAAACCAGAAAATGCAAAATGCATCAATATAATTCTACTCAACTTCACTATATACTAAACCTAAGTTTGATAGGAAAAGTTCCCAAGGTTTCACAGTTTTGAAAAAAATTACCAACTTCCAGAACTACCTCCTCCTCCAAAACTTCCACCGCCACCACTGAATCCACCGGACCGAGAACTCCCACTACTTGACCAACCACTGCCACTAGAACTTCCGAAAGATCCTCCGAAACTTCCTTTCTTCATTCGCATCCTACCATGAGGAGTTAATAAATGATATAGTTTATAGATCCCAACTCCAACTGCATAAATTAAAAATACAGAGGCTCCGATATTTGCTCCATGAATGGCAGTCGGAAACAAACTCCAAAAAGGAAACAAAAAGAAATAAATAAACCAACCAATATAGGGGGTGTTAGCTGCTACATAAGTAAAAATTCCGAGCACAAACAAAACAAAAATGGAGACAAAAATTTTAATCGGTAAGGGAATTTCCTCCTGCCCCATCGATAGTTCTCCCAAAAAAGACAAAGGACCTAAATGAGAAAAATCTTCAGCAGGGGGAACCGTATAAGTTCCATCAATTCCAGCAAGGATCGCATTCACTCCATTTTGAATCCCTGATTTATAGTCTCCTTTTTTGAAGTAGGGTTTGATTTCCTCTTCTATGATATGATGGCAAAGAACATCTGTTAAATTTCCTTCGAGTCCATACCCAACTTCGATTCTTAACTTTCTATCATCCAAAGCAATTAATAACAAAACACCATTATCTTTTTTTCTTTGCCCCAACTTCCAGGTTTCTGCAACCTTCATAGAGTATTCTTCCAGAATTTCACCTTCTAAAGAAGAAACCACAAGAACAACAACCTGGTTACTAGTTTTACTCTCATGATCTTTCAGTTGTCTTTCTAGAGCAGATATGAAACCGGCATCCAAAGTCCAAGTTTCATCCATAACTCGTGCTTTTAAAGTAGGTATATCTTTGGCTTGGATAAAAATGGGGAATAAAAAAAGAAGAGAAAAAACCAATATCCTTTGCATACTAGGATATTGATTTTAAAACACTCAGTTACAAGAATTTTTTTTGGACTACTTGTTGATTCGAGTCGCCCCGTAATAAGCAGAGATAGGTTTTAAGTCTTCAAAACCTATCAAATTTACAACTCCACCTCGTTCTTCATAATCCCGTTTAAAACTTTGCAAAAATTCGATGGCCGAAAAACCAATCATTTCCACTTTTTTATCAAACTTAAGATCAACTCGTTCCCCAGGTGTGATTTTTCTGAGTAATAATTTTAATGAAATCATATTTGAAAACAACAAAGCATGTTTCACGTACAATTCATGAATTTTATTTTCTGATTTAACAGTGATATCAGCAACAAAAATATAACGAAGTGGAACTCCAAAATAAATTTGAATCAAAATGGCAGTCACAATACCACAGAAAACGCCAACTAACAAGTCTTCTACGATTGTAATTACAACAGTTACCAAAAAAATAACAATTTGATCCCAACCCTTTTCATAGGTTTCTTTGAAAACATGGGGGGATGCCAATCGAAGTCCCACCATAATCAGAATTCCGGCAAGTGATGCGAGAGGAATCCTATGAATCAATCCAGGTAAAAGCAAAATGAAAAAGAATAAAAAGAGTCCATGAAAGAAATTGGACCATCTAGTTTTGGCACCGTTCTCCATATTGGCAGAGGAACGAACTACCTCTGCAATGATTGGTAATCCTCCAATCCATCCTAAGAAAAAGTTACCGGCACCTTTTGCGACCAACTCACGATCCATATTCGATTTACGGCGATAAGGATCTGTATTATCAACGGCAGTTGCAGTTAACAAAGATTCGATACTCGCAATAAGAGCAATGGTAATTACCATTACCCAAAAAACTCCATCCTTCCAGCGAGAAAAATCAGGAAAAGAAATCCCATCATAAATATGGGCCGGTAGGTTTACTAATTTTTCTGGACCAATTTTATAAGTATGATCGAGCAAAGTATAGGAATGTTCATCAGCTAAATCAAAAACAACTCCAAGGACAATACCGATTAACACTGCAACTAGCGGCGCCGGTAATTTTTTTATGAGAGGATTTTTGATTTTCGCTAGGACCGCAATAATAACAATCGCAGAGATCCCGATGATGGCAACTTCCGGATTCACTAAAGAAAAACTAAAAGGAATTTCCCAAAGTAATCCCCCGATGGTTTTTGCTTTAGGAGTGATCCCAAGTGCCACATAAAACTGTTTGGAAATAATAATAATTCCAATGGCCGCCATCATTCCATGTACGACTGATATAGGAAAATAAACGGTTAAATTCCCTGCCTTCACTAATCCGAGGACTATCTGAATTGCACCAGCAATTACGATGGCCGCAAGAGTTAACTCAAACCCAAGTTTTGCATCCCCACCACCTAATACCATAATTGAGTTGAGAACTACAGCGATGAGTCCGGCTGCTGGACCATTGATGGTAAGATGAGAACCACTAAGTAATGAACCTATAATTCCACCCACAATTCCGGAAAAAATCCCAGCCATCGGTGGGGCCCCTGATGCAAGTGAGATACCCAAACAAAGGGGCAACGCAATGAGAAACACAATAAAACCGGACAAAATGTCCGATCGCCAATTTTCCTTTAACCCGGGTAACCAATCTTTTGGTTTGTTTTCATTGTTCATGGGAATGTCCTCTTAATCTAACTATCTATATATGGCTTCTTGGTTTTTCGAAATTGGTTTGGGTTTACACCGGATTGTTTTTTGAATTCAAGATAAAACGCGGACCTGGATCCAAAACCTGAAAGTTTCCCAACCTCAGCAACATTGAGTTCTGGTCTTTCGCTCAGGATCACCATGGCCTCTTTAATTCTATATTGGTTCAGTAAAGATGGAAAATTAAAATTATACTCAGAGTTAATCAGTTCGCTTAATTGGTGATAAGAAAGTCCCATTTTAAAAGCGATAAGTTCCTCATTACAATTTGGATCCAAATATATCTTCTCGGCAGCTAACAAAGATTCTAGTTTATTTCTAAATTCTGTTTTATCTAATTTTGTTGTGACAGATCTATATCTTGTTTTTGACTTATCTCGTTTTTCATAATTTCGCAAAAACAAAAAAGAACCTGCTGTCAGAAAAGGTAGATAGAATACAGCTGCATAAATGAAAAATGGTTGGTATGGATAAAAATCAAAATGAAACAATGTTTTCAAAAATACAGAGAACAGGAAAAAAAACCAACCTAATACATATGCTCTTGCATCGCTTTCTTGTTTCGATAATAAAAAATTATGAGTTTTGAATAAATAATATGCTGCCGTTCCAAAAATAGATAGAACTAGAAAAATTCTAAATTCATATACACGCGAAAATAACGGAACGAGTAAATACAAGAACCCCGCAAACCCCGAGATCCAAAACAAAATTTGTTTTGAAAAACGATTTCCAACAAACTGATCAAAGGTGGCGAGATAAACAAAAAACACAAAATGGTTAATTGATAAAAACAAATAATAAGAATGTGTAACTAATTTATTTGAGTTTCCCAAAAGGGAAGCAAACTCCTTTCCGTGAACAGAATACACAAGAAGGAAAAACATAATAAAATGAGTTAAAATTGCAATGTAGATCTTTTCTTTTGATTTGAGATATTCGGAGATAGCCCATCCAAAAGAAACAATCCCTACCATGGAAAAAAATAAAAATGTTAAGAATCGAAATAAAACAATGGAGCGATAACTTGCCGAAGAAACAGTTCGAATGGGAAAGTTTAAATCTTCGTTGGAAACAAGGTAAATATAAAAGTAACGACTTTCCTTAGCCTTTAGGGTTACATTAAAATGTGGGAACGGGGAAAGTAAACCCATCCAATCTTCCCAGACATAACCACTATAAGAATCTACAATTTCCCCATCTTCCCCCTCCGAACAAAGTTCCACAAAGGGAATGTTGATCCATTGGATGAGGATGCTGAAAAAACTGTCGGCAACAGCTTCATTCTTTAGTTCAAACCGAACCCACTGTCCCCCGACTTCGCGTTTTCCTCTCATGGAATCGGCACTTCGGTTGTCCATCCAGACCAAACTCCGTAAAGATTGGATGGATTCGTGACTGCATTTTCTTGGAATTTCTGTCCTATGGGGTACCAAAAATTGGACATCCTGACTTATGTTCCGTCCATAGAAACTTTCCGGTTTCCATAGGCATCCCCCCAACCCTATCAGGATTGCCATAAAAAGGGGGATTTGGGCCATTCGTTTCATCAGAAACACCAATCTTCCCTAATTCAACCGCCGAGAAAGCGATTTCGAAGTTTGAGGGAATTTGAAACGAGTTATTTTTTGTCCAATTTTATGATATTGGACAAAATAGGTGTCTTAAATGATGACAAATAGAGGGTAGAAATTATGGATTTCCACGCAGCACTCAACAACATCTTAAACCCACCGGTACTCTTTTTCTTTTTAGGAATGGGCGTCGTATTTTTTAAATCAGATCTACGGATCACAGAAGGAGTCTCTAAATTCCTTTCTTTGTATCTTTTGTTCTCAATCGGCTTCAAAGGGGGACATGAACTATTCAAATCTCCATTTGCAGAGGAACATATGATGACTCTCATTGCCTGTATGTTTATGGCATGTTTTGTTCCTGTTTACTCTTACTTCATCTTTAGAGCCAAATTGGATCATGCCAACTCGGCAGCACTTGCAGGAAGTTTTGGATCCATTAGTGCTGTGACCTTTGTAACTGCAGGAGCTTTCCTCCATAGTTATGGATATGAATACCAAGGATTCATTGTTGCAGGTATGGCTCTTATGGAATCACCAGCAATTGTACTTGCCGTGATCATTGATCGATTGGGCAAAAGGAAAAGTAATCAAAATCTCAATGAAAGGATCCAATGGAAACATTTACTCCATGAAGCTTTCTTTAGTTCCTCAGTTTACATTTTGATCGGAGCACTCATTGTAGGTTATTTGTCTGGTGAGTCCGGATGGAATACAACAAAACCGTTTACAGAAGATATTTTCAAAGGATTACTCACTTTCTTCTTATTGGATAAAGGAATCGATGCGGCAAGACAGATGCGTGAGCTAAAAAAAGTAGGGTTTTTTCTCATTGGATCGGCCCTCATCATCATGCTCATCAACATCGTGATTGCCATCCTGCTCACAAAAATCATTCAAATGCAAATCGGTGATGCTCTAATGTTTGTGGTTTTATGTGCCTCTGCATCATACATTGCAGTACCGGCAGCAATGAAAGATTCTATCCCAGAAGCTAACCCCAGTATCTATTTAACGGTTGCTTTATCGATTGTATTTCCTATCAACATAATCGTAGGAATCCCTTTATACTTTTACATACTAAAAGTCATTGCAGGAACCACTTAAGTAAATTAAACATTTGTTATAGAAAAGGAGATACTTCATGTATATTTCAAAAGGATATTTCTATTTTCTATTGTTAGCGGTAATGATGCCGCTAACAATTACAACGGCTGCTCCAACAGAAACAGAAAATGTTCCAACCGCAGCCACAACCCAAGAAATCAAACCCTATGTTTCTTCCATGAAAGAAAAGGGAATCGATCCAGAATACAACCGTCATATGTTTGTGGAGCCGGAATTATCCAAACATTCCGCTACTTCTGGCCAATTTTGGTTGAACGATGTATTACGTTTCGGAATGTATTTGCGACCTAGACAAGAAGCAAGATACAATATGGATTTTAATGCATCTGACAAAGGTTATACCGACAGAACGGTTCAAACTTCCTCTATATATTTTATCTTTGACCCTAGTCCCTATGTACAAGCAAAAGTAACTCTCCAAGATGCTCGTGTTTGGGGAGGGGAATCACCTGCCTCCACTGGCGACATCCGTGCTAATTTTTTTAACAACACTGCGGATATTTATTCCAAAAACCAAACCAATGCCGTTTCCCAAAACCAAACGGGAATCAGAGAAGCATTTTTAACCTTGAACCAACTGCCTTTACGTTCCAAATTACAAATTGGACGACAAATTTGGGCGTATGGCGACCAACGAATGATAGGTGGCGGGAACTGGACAGTTAACGGTCTCTCCTTTGATGGAGCAAGACTCATGTTCAACTATGACAATTTCAAAATCCATTTTCTCATGGCAAGGCCGTATTGGACACAAAGCGGAACCAATGGTGTTGTATCCGCAAACGATCCCAAACTCAATTCAGCAGCAACAGGTACAGACACCACCTTACTTGGAACCTATAATAGTTTTACCATCCCTGATTGGTTTACCTTGGATCTTTATAGTTTGGGAGTGGTTCGTAAATGGAAAAAAAATCCGGTGAATCCGATAACAGGACTTCCTGAATCTTCGAATGATGATCCGCAGGCCATGAACCGAAGTAGACAAAACCAAAACTTGGTCACCACTGGATTCCGGCTTACCAATAGAACCAAGGGAAATTTCCTGCCAGAAGGAAAGTCTTGGGATTTTACATGGGAATCAGCCTTCCAAACAGGCACTAGTGGACGACGAATCCAAGACCCTTATTTAAAAGAATACCTCCCAAATGAATATGATAACTCAAGAACCGAAAGAGAAAGGTATACAGGCCAAATGCATGTTTTCCAAACAGGATATACTTTCTTCAAAAAACTCAGGTTAGGTGGTCAGGTTTTATATGCATCTGGTGACAAAAATAGAGCTGATGCTTCTGTCTCTACCTTCCAAACCCTGGCCAATCCAAGATTTGGAGTGATTCCCTACTTTAATAGTGTGGCAGGAATTTCAGAAAACATCAACGCACAAAACTTATATTCAAAATCTGTGAGTATCAGTTATAAAACAGATACTTGGGGTGAATTCCAAGTTACTTATTTCCAAAATGATAAGGCAGAAAAACAAGATGCATGGTATGCTATCAGTGGTGCAGCCAACTCCACAAGTTCCCTAGGTGAAAAAAATCCTTACCCAGTATCAGCTGACAAAGGTAGTACGGAAAACTATTCCAATAATTCCTATTCCTCTCCTTATGCACTGGGCAAACGAATTTATACTGAAGTGGACTTAACTTGGCATGGGCAAATCAATGATTTTGTTTCTTTATGGATGGGTTTTGGGTATTTGAATGCAGGAGATTCTGTCCGCAACTATCGAAATAGCAAAATTCAATACAATGCCACCACTCAGTCCTTTGAGTGGAACCAAAATTACTTACAAGGGAAAAACCAACTGGCAAAGGATGCTTATATGGCCTATGCCCAAATCAACGCTGCTTTTTAAGAAAAACGTTCGATTTTTGTATGGATTTGAATACTATGGAGGACAGATTGATTCAAATCCATGTTGGAAGCTTCAAACAAACAAAGACGGATTCGAAATAGCCTCTCTCGTGAGGAAATTAGAGACGTCTCCCTGCTAATTTTAAAAGAGGAGGGGCTGGAAGGTCTTTCCATGCGAAAGATTGCAAACCGTCTGGGTTGCAGTGTTGCCAGTCCCTATTCTTATTACGAAAGCCAAATCGATCTTGTCCAAGACTTAATCAAATCAGGTGAGGATGAACTCCTCTCCATGTTAAAAAAAGCAAGTGCCGAGGCAGAATCTGGTACCGCCTTCCAACAATTGGCCGCCATTGCACGTTCCTACTTTAACTTCGCTAGTAACAATCGTGAGTTACACAAAGTTATGTTTGTGACCGATTACGGTGGTGTACATAGAAAAGCTTTCCCTCAATTACCAAAAAGTTATCGGTTCTTTTTAGAAACGGTTCGTATTGGATTTGAGTCCGGCGAAATTCCCTATCCGAAAAATGAATACCCTGCGATTGCCCGGATGATGTGGAGTTGGATGTATGGAGTTATTGTTTTAGATATGACAGGAATGCTTCGCAAACGAAAAGGTTCAGGAAATCCCATTGAAGAAGGGATTTCCTATTTCCAAAAACTCCTTAGCAAACAATACCCTAACGGAAAATAGGTGATGATTACTCTACAAAACCGTTGAAATTAAAATTAACCTTAACTAATACTTGGCGAAATTTCCAACCCATCATTTTCATCTTCTAAAACTTCCACTGGTTTTTGGGGAAGTATTACAGAAGTTCCTTTGTCTTTCATTCGGATGAGTTCACTTCGTACAAAACTTACTGTTTCAGAAGCATCTTTAACTTCCCGAATTGGATAACCAACGGACAATCGAATGGGTTTGTTTAAATTATACGCATCTAAAAACATAGGAATGATAGGTAAACCATAACGTTTACTGAGTACGGCCATACCTGGATGGAGTTTTCTCGATTTTCTAAACCCTCGAAACCAAGTGCCCTCAGGAAAAATACCAATACCCAAACTTCCTTTAGCAATTCGTTGTTTCATTTCTTTCATTGTGCGTGGGTCTGATTCGTTACGGTTCACAGGAATTAGGTCAATTGATGTAACAATCCCTTTGATGAGTTGTTCCATTTTTTGTTTTTTTGCTTTCTGAAAACTATCTTTGGGTTTTTTACCGGAATCAATACTCGCAAGAGCTGTTGTATAAATTCCATATCTTTTTAATACACCGCGAATCACAAAGGCATCATAAGGAAGAGTAATCAATCGCAAGAATTTGTTACGCGGTTTGATATGATTAGCAATTAGAATCACAGATTTACCACTAAACTCTCGTAAGATGTGGTCATTTTCCAAAGTCACTTTTTTTCTTCCATAAATTTGGCGCATGGGTTTTACAAATGCCCACATAAAAATAAAACCTATCAGACGACCTAAAACGTAAAACATACAATCCCTCTACTTCGTTAGAACAAATAGATCTCAGTTGGTTGCAAAATTCACTGAGTAAATTTCCCTCTGCGATTAGAATCTTAAAAAAAAATCAAATTGTAATGATATTCTGTAAAATACAAGGCTGTTCTTTACATTTGACAAAAAACCTGGTTCTTTAGACGTTGAAATTACCTTTAGGGAGGAAACAGGTGAAATTCCTGTGCTGACCCGCAACTGTAATCCAAACCAAAGTTTGGTGAGCCAGATCTTCCCCGTAGAGTCTACCTCGTGGCAAAGGAACTTTACACACTGATTCTAAATGTCCTCCATTTGGATAAGGGGCCCCAAAGGCATCGGGGCACCCGAAACAATTAGGAACTAAAATTGTATTTTAGATACTTATCCACTAAGTACTAACAACAGTTTGTTTATCATTGAATCGACGGTCCCTGAATTTTTAACTATTTAGGAGACTTCTATGAAAAGAACACTCAAAACTACTGCCCTTTCGTTGATTTTGCTCGCGCTAGTCGCTTGTAGCACAGAAAAACAAGTATCTGAAACAGATGCAAATAACAATCTAATCATGGGATTGTTAGCTGGTCAAGTTTCAGAGTCTAGTAAAGATTTTACTTTGAATGGTGTTTGGAATAGTTTTACAGGAAATGCAACTACATTAGATACTATAACCACATTCTCTGCAAAATATGGCTCTAAAGGATTACAACTAGACGACAGTACCGCCTTTGGTGGTTTCTCCAGCTGTTATATCATTATTGAATTTAACAATGCAGAAGGAAGTTTCATCACTCAAAACCCTGAGAACAACGGTGGATGTTTTGCTGGTGATACCAACAAAGGAAAATATAACAAAGTATTCTTTTTCAAAAATACGGCAAAAGATAATTCTTATTGGCTTTGTACGGTAGCTTTCGGAAAAACATACGATGCAGCCAAAGCCCAAACAGATACATCTACTAGAACCAACCCTGGTAGTTCTGGTTGCGGTGCGTCAGCATTCTCAAGATACGACAAAAAAACATAATCTTTTTTGATGAAGAAATCAACTGATCCCTATTTCAAACGATGGGGATCATTGTCTTTAGACCTAACAGTTATTTTCAAAAAATGGAAACTCCAACTTGGACTGGACTTTAAGGAATCGTTTCCGAAATTGGGAGATGTGATGCAAAAAAGATTCCAAACAAAAACATTATGTCTTTTAGTTCTGATGTTATTTGTTTCCTTTTCTTTTTGTAAAAAATCTGCATCTGGTTCGGGAGAAGAAAATCTCGCTGCCTTATTACCATTACTGAATGCAGCATCAAATGCTAGTGTTTGTCCAAAGTCATCACTTCCAACAGACATCTATCTTGCAACAACCGTTGTCAGTGCTAGTTCCAACATCTCAGGTTTTTCCGATCCGAAAAAAGCAGTCAATGGGATTTGTGGGGCTGGAGAAATGGCAGGTTCTCTTGATGTTTATGCCTTAGACATTACAGGAGCCGGAGCCACTATCGTACTCAGTTGGGGTGGTAAAACTGTAAAGAATGTATCCGATTTAGATTTTGTCGTCTATGACAATAGTTTCCGTATTTCTGATGATAGTAATACCTATGCCATGGATCCTTCCGTTGTCCAAGTTTCGATCGATGGGACCAATTATTGTGGCTTTAATCCCAGTTATTCGGGTGGCAATGTCAACTTACTGGACAGTTGGACTCGTTTCGGCGGATTAAGACCTGTTTACTACAATATGACCACAAAACCTTTCTCAAATGAAGACCTTTTTATCAACACTGGTGGTTCATTTTTGTTAGGTGGCGGCGACGGGTTCGATTTGGATCAAATAGACCCTGCTGATCCGAATGATATTGGTTGTGATACAACCTTAGCTGGTAACATCAAAACAAACGGATTCAAATATCTAAAAATTAGATCTGCAAGCGATGTGAACAATCCGAACACAGGAATCAAATTTCCTTGGCCCCCTGGCAGTTATAATGGAAGCGATATCGATGGTGTCGTGGCACGCGAAATCCAATAATTGTTACCATTATGTCAGATTCTTTCCTTCTCCGGAGTAATACCCAAAAAACCTTAAAAAACGACTTGTATTTCTGTTGACCGATCCTTAAAAAAGAGTTCTTTTCTTTAGAACCACTTTTCTGGCACGTATCTACTTTGAGCGAAAACCTATACACACAAAAAATATCCATCCAGGATGAGATACTTAGATTGTCTGCGCAGGCCAATCCCCTGAAACTCTTGATTAAGCCTTTATTGGATTCGATTTCCAAGAGTGTGAAATTCATGATCAATCTTGAAACATATTTTTATCAAAAATAGACGGAGGCAAAATTGAACCAAAAGTCACCCGTCATTATTGGAGAATACTACATCATTCCGGAAAATTTGCCTGCTGATGGCCAACTTCGATTGATTTTCCAACCCATCGATATGACTACGTATTGGAGTCGGTGTGGACTCACGGCAAACTTTGTTGCCGGTTTTTATTCTTATTGTTACGAAGCAAGTGAAACTAAAGCTAACTCACTTTCTACGATCATTAACGAACTTTTGGAAAATGCTTCCAAGTTTTCGAAGGCCATGAAAGGAAAAATCAACGTAGAATTAAAACAATACGGAAATCTTTTAAGAATTGATGTTTTAAATGTGGCGTCAAAAACCTTAAGGGATAGTTTTGAGCTTTTTGTAAATAGACTAATGTCGGAAAATGTGGAGGAGTTGTATTTTTCTACACTCGAGTCCAAAGAAGACGGCGATACCAAATCCGGTTTAGGACTATTGATGGTGTTAAAAGACTACCCCGTCCGTTTTGGTTATAGTTTCAATGAGATCGATTCCGATACTCATGAAATCACAGTAAGAGCAATTATCAACGTAGAAGAGATATAATAGGCGAAGCTTCATGGAAATCAAAGACTTAGATTACAATATAAAATACGACGAAGCCACTAAAACTGTCAAATTCACCGGTTCCATCCGATTGCAGAACTTACCTGCTTATGAACCTATAAAATCTTTTTTAAGGGATGCAGCCAAACTTTGCCAAGGTTCACTTTTGACTTTGGATTTCAGAGATTTACAATTTGTAAACAGCTCGGGAATCACTACTCTATCAATGTTCATTATTGATTCCAGGAAAAGTGCGACATACCAAATCAAAATCCAAGGTTCCCTCAACATTTCATGGCAGTCAAAATCCTTATCCAATTTCAAAAAACTTTGGGACCAAGTGATTTTGGAAATCGCCTAGACCACAAATACTCACAGGTGGAGGGAGGTTTCATTAAATCCCCTACACTAAAATCAGAAACAAAAAAAGGGGGATTCACTTTCTATCCCCGTAAACTCTGTATTCAAAAAATGATTCTGACTCATCCCAACCTTCATCCTTGAAAAATTAAAAATCATTTGCAATTTATGCAAAATGTATGATGTTATAATATAATTTTCCGCGTTCTCTTGAACGAAATCTAAAGAAAGAAAACTTTAATCTATGCCTCAAACTCCCTCCAACGAAATTCGATTTGTCCTGCCTGAATATTACAAAAAACAACTGAAAGAAATTGCCTATCAAGGGGAATTCCGCGCCGAAACTTTCGCAACCAAGTTCCGCTTCTTCTTCCTCGGAATGATATTTATCTTTTCCACATTGGGACTCCTTTCGGGCCGTCCAGTTGTAGAATACTATTACCAAATATCTGCTATCTTAATTCTTCTCAGTTATAACTTCTTTGTTCTTTATACGTTAAAGAAATCTGGTAAATACCTCAATATCTTTAAATTCCTTTCTTCCTTTTTAGAGATATCTCTACTAACTTTCGTTATAGGATACACAGCCCAGGCCCAAAAAAATCCAAGCCTTGTGTATGCAGCTCCTATGATTTATGTTTTCTTCATTCTCATTGCACTTGCTTCCATACGCAACAATACCAAAACCATCATATTTGCTGTTGTTGTCCTTATTGTTGAGTATGCATCACTAACCATTTACTTCTATCCAGAGATGACCGATTTGAATACAAAACTCATCGAATTATCTCCTTATCTCAAACCAAACTTTCTAGAAAAAAACAGTAATTTCTTTTTAGTCAGTGCGATTCCCATGGGAATCTTTCTCATTCTGATGTACATGGTTGTCACAGGTGGATTGATACTTTATGCAATCGTCAATACATCTCGCACGACACATGAACAAGCAGATTTAATTTTTAATACAGAAAAACAAGCCATCTTAGAAGAGAACATGCATCTCGGTATGGAATTGGAAGTAGCAAGGCAGATTCAGGCGATGGTTCTTCCTCGTAATGAGGAATTAAAAGAAATCAAAGAATTAGAAATTTCTGCTCGTATGGACGCAGCCAATGAAGTGGGTGGGGACTATTACGATGTAGTCCATCATGAAGATGGAACTGTTTATATTGGAATTGGGGATGTAACAGGCCATGGTCTTGCTTCCGGGGTTGTGATGCTCATGACTCAGTCAGCGTTTATCACAACTTTACGCTCCAAGGTCATTTCTTTACGTGAGTCTCTTCGTTCCTTAAACTCCATTTTATTTTCCAATATCCATATACGAATGAATGACATTCGTAACCTTACCTTGTCTTTATTTTCTTATAAGAATGGTGTGTTTACCACAGTGGGACAACACGAAACCATTATGGTTTACCGCCATACTTTGAAAAAAACAGAAATTATAGATACTGTCAATAATGGTATGTTAGTTGGTCTTACAGAATCTATTGACGAATTCATTCATGAAAAACCAATTCCACTCGAATCAAAAGACATCATCCTACTGTATACTGATGGAGCAACTGAAGCAGAAAATCAAAAAAGGGAACAATTTGGATCCCATAGGTTGATAGAATCTTTAGAAAGACATATCGAACTAGAAACCACAGATGCCATTTTAGATGCGATTTTTAAAGATATCTATGTCTTTATTGATGGAATGGAAGTTTATGATGACATCACTATCATGATTATGCGCAAACGAGAGTAAGGTGTTTTACCTCTGTTTCACAAAATACTGAAAAATACCTCGATACTGGGGAAATCCTCATGCCAAATGCAACCAAATCCCTGATAGACGAACCCATCAACAAAAAACCAAGGTCAGTATTGTTAGGAAAGGATTTTTTCTCAAACCAGTACATTTTGATAAACTGAGTACAAACCCCGAAGAACGCGGATTAATGTAATACTTGTTAGAAAAAGGGCTTGCGGCATTAAAATAGGTCACCTACATTTGTTAGTTGAACTAGGTCTATGCGAAAGTACGGCAATTTTAAATCTGAAAATAATACCAACCAAGAACCCGATTCCAAAATTCAAATCCAATTAACACCTTTGGATTTAATGCGTCATTGGCGGCGAATCGGAATCATGTCCGACTTTATTGGCTATTTTTACGGTTTTTCCTTTTTACCCAATGTCCCCACTGATTCGATGGAAATGAAAAATTCGAACATTGTTAGTTCCATCTCCACAGTCTTTAATGAATTATTAGAAAATGCTGCCAAATATTCTTATGATAAAAAGGCAGATATTGACATCTCTCTCATTCACAGAGGCAAAACCATTGAAATGTTTGTTCAGAACCAAACGAACGAAAAAAACGTGACGGCTTACGAAGCTAGCCTAAAAGATATTTTCTCTGCAAATGATTTAGAAAGTTTGTATCTGGAAAAATTAGAAACCAATGAAAATGATCCTAACCGTTCAGGAATTGGTCTGATCATGATTTTGAAAGACTATCCGGTTGAGATGGAAGTTAATTTTGAATCGAAAGGAGAAGAAACTACCATCACAAGCCACATCATTTATTTTACAGACGGGTTCCTTCAATGATAATCTCTAAAATTTGATTTACCTCTTTATGAAAAGTTTCCTCTTCCTCTTTGGATTTGATTTGTTTCCACTTTCGTTCGTTTAGTACGGCAAAACCGTGAACCCCACTCCAAAAACTCATCATGAGAGTGTCTGTAGGAACAGAATTTTTTAACTTCAAAGACTTTTGGCCAAACTCGACAATTTTATACATCCCCAAATAAGCGAACTTTCCACATTCCCTTAAATCGTCCGATAGAGGATCTCCAGAAACATAAATCTCACCACCAAACATGAGCTCTGTCCTTCTTGGATTTTTTAGGAGTAAAAAAATATACTCCTCACCTGCCTTTTTCACTTTTTCCACAGGATCTTCCGAGTAAGCCCAGGCTCTCTCCATACCTTCGGTCAATTCCCGAAATCCCTCCGTTACCAGAGCTTGGAGGAGGTCCATCTTTTTGGGAAAATGGCGGTAGGGTGCAGTATGACTCACACCTAAATCGTTGGCAATGTCTCGGAGGCTAAGGGCAGAAACTCCTTTGGTCTCCAATACCTTTCGGGACTGCTCTAACACCTCTTCCCTCAAATTTCCATGATGATAAGTCGTGGATTTAGAAGGGGTCAAAGAATTTGGTTTCGTATGGGTCTGTTTTTTTTTGGCAGGTTTCATATCAAAAATGTTTACAATGTATACTTTATATGTTGACAGAGTATACATTGATATTTACACTGTCTACATTATGGAATTTGCCAACTACAGAAAACAACCACTTTTTTGGAATGGAATCGCTATGGCAGTACTCACAGTTGCCATCCTTCCTCTGCTAATCCTCGACACAAGAACCCTTTTGGGAGTGAATGTCTGGATCAAACCCCTGAAATTTTCCCTATCCGTGGGTTTGTATTCCTTTACCACCGTTTGGGTCATCTATGCCTTTCTAAAAGATTGGAAATACAAAAATCAAATCCAAACGGTCTTAACAATTACTTCCCTAATCGAAATTATCCTCATCACCTTACAAGCGGCACGTGGAGAAGCAAGTCACTTCAATATCACAACCACTTGGAACCAAATTGTATTTTCAATTATGGGCACAAGTATTTCAATATTCTGGATCTTCCATCTTTGGATTGGATATAAAATCTTTCAAAAAAAGTCTATCCCGCTATCTGTAAAAGAAAGCCTTGTTTGGGGTCTTACGATTGCAGGCTTCGCAATGATCATTGGTTTTATGATGACTTCCCCTAGACCAGAGCAACTAGAAGCAATGAAAGCGGGTATCTTGGAAACCAGTGGTTCCCACCAGTTCGGTAGTGGAGATCCAGGTAAGGGTTTATTATTTTTTGGTTGGAGTACAAAACTCGGAGATATGCGTGTTCCTCATTTTTTTGGAATGCACGTGATGCAAATTTTTGTATTTTTAGCTGCTTATTTAAGCAAAAAACTAGATTCTTTACAATCCCAAATTTTTGTTCGATTCACAGGGATTCTATTCCTACTAATGAATGTCACTATGGTCATCCAAACTCTAAATGGAGAATCTATTTTTAGTTTTAGTCCCATATATATGGGCCTCTATTGTATTTCCGCGTTTCTCATTTTTCTTTGTCTCTTAAAAATCATTTCACAACCAAAAGAATATCAAAACCAGGTGGTCATATGAATCCTTCCTTAATCTTTAAAATTGCAAACGGTATCACACTCCTTTCTTGGTTGGTTTTAATTCTATCACCAAATCAAATGAAGGTGATTCGACCTTTAAGAGTATATATCTCTGGACTATTACTTAGTGGAGTGTATGTATTTTCCATCATCATCGGAAATGGACAGGCTGAGGGTAATTTTTCCAGTTTGGAATCAGTAAGATCTCTCTTTGCCAATGATCACTTTTTACTCGCAGGATGGATCCATTATCTTGCTTTTGATTTATTTCTCGGAACTTGGGAAGTGGAAGACGGAATCAAAGAAGGAATCAATCGTTTCCTTCTTATTCCTATTTTGGCACTTACATTTTACTTTGGACCGGCGGGATGGTTATTGTATTTAGTTCTACGATTGATTACGAAAAAAATAACAAAAAAGGTAAAAACTTCCTAACCACCATATACGTCTAGGAGAGAAAGGACTCGTTGGCATCTGTTCTTTTTCTCCTCATCACCTTCCAATTCAGCAATCTCCAAATTTTCGAAAGCAAGATCCCTACCTGTTTTTTCATCTAACGTTTTGGCATTGGATTTGGCACCAGATTCTAATAATAGAGCAAGGACAGCGGAATTTCCAAATTTACAAGTTTCATGTAAAGCCGTACTACCAGTGTTATCTGATATATGAATATCAATTCCGGCTTGGATTAACCTCTTGGCCATACTGGGTTCCCCAAAAACAGAACACCAATGTAAAGGAGTCATTCCATTCACGGACTGGAAGTTGACTTTGGCACCTCGCCGAATGAGTTCGTCCATAAGAGTAGTTTTTTCTTGTAATCGCAGTGTACTATCTTGGCACAACTTAAAGATTGCCGATTCTCCATTCGCATCTAGTTGGTTGGGATCGGCTCCTCGTTCAAGAAGACGCATACAAGATTTGTATCTCGCACGAACAAAACATTCTTGTAGAAGGGAAAAACCCAATGGATTACGAATAGGATCTTGAATTACGTAATCAAGAGAACCTACAGCACGAACAAAGGAATCCAAAAGATAAACATCATCAGAATCCAACCAGTCGAGGGTTTTGTCTTCGTTTTTAGATTCCAAACTAGAACCCAAATGTTGTTGATATCCCTCAGGAAATTTATGTTTTAACAGTGGGATAAACAACGGTTCGGTTTCCGTATGGCAAACTACATCATGGATCAATTGCCAATGTTTTTGATTGGGAACTACTTGGTTAGATAGAAGGAAAATTAAAGTTTCATTTAATTTTTTTTGGCTCAGTTGGAAAACAATCTGTAAATTCTCTTCTTTAAAATGAACTTCTGAAATCGTGGATGGATTTTCTGGCCAGTGGTACATAACGAGAGTTAGTAATTCATCTTTCGCCTGTTGGTTGAGAAGGGAAAAATTTTCCTGTAGGGCTAAAATATTTCCAGACAATGCAAAAATCTTAGATGCAAGTTCACTAGAAACAAAATCAGGGAGTTTTTTATCCGAATCTCCATGTTCATCAAATTGAATTTTGTAGATATGTGTCGCAGTAAAACTTCCATGTAATAAACTGTTCCACTCATCCGCAATGGCTAAATACAATTTCCCTGAAACAAAATGATCATCTAAGGAATCCACGGTGATTGATAATCTTACTGAGGAAACATTTACATTTTGGTTAATGATAATTTTTACAGTTTTGGATGGGGATTCTGGTGTAATGTCAAAAAGTAAATTTTTTAATCGTATGATCTCAGGCAAACCCGATATGGAGATCCGGATATCGTGTTCGTTCCCATCTTCATCTTTTAAAAAAACAAGTTCTTCATTAGACCATTCAGATATAAAATCAGTAGAGTATCTTCCAAAAATCTGACCTTGAAGTTTGTGTTCAGGAATTGAATCACCGAAATGAACATCAAATAACACCAATGAGTCGGATGTTCCGGATTCAAATTCTATACGATAATCAAAGTGGTTCCAGGAAGAACACTTTTTGCAGCGATACTTCCCTTTTTTCCCTTCCAATTTGAAAGTTGAAATAGAGTGGCCACTAAGACAATTAGAACAGGATAAGATCGTTTTCATATTTCGCTTGTTCCGATTAATAAAACAGGAGAGTTATGACGGATCAATCGAAAATTAAAATCTTATCAGCATTCAGGCAGGAATTCATGGGACAAAACCAATATTTGGTCATCGGAGGATCGGGAGAAGCGGGTCAAAGTGCAATCCTTTGCCTAAAGGATAAAGATCCATCTGCCTATATCATAACATCAACTACAACAAACGAACCTGTGTCGAATGCGGATCTTACATTTTTTGACAAAAAAGCAGAACCTGGACTTTCGGACAAAATTGTCGCAGATCTGAAAGCCCACAACATTCTACCAAGTTTTAAAGCCATCATCTACACACCTGCCCTCGGAGAAGTAGGGTTTCCGATAGCGGAGAGCAGTCCCAAACAAATTAAAGACACACTGGGAATTTGTTTGGATCCTATCCTGGAATTGGAGTTGGCTTTAAAACCTGAACTTATGGTCGCCTACTCTGCGTTTTACTGGCTTAGTCATACCTTGTCTTTTTACGGCTCCATGGGAATTGCTAAATACAAAGCGGACCTTTGGGCATTGGGAAATCCAAAAAACAGAAAAATTGTTAGAGCAGGAACTTTTTTCTCTAAAAGTGTCAGAGGAATCTCAATTGTTCTCCAAAGAACAATGAAAAAAACAAACAACCCTGACCTCCTAACATTAAAAAGTCGATTTGAAAACTCCGATCAAAAGTTTATGGATTTTTTTCTTTCCTATGCATGGGAACATGAAAAAGAGGCGTTTCAATCTAGGTTCAATACTCCATACCGCCCCACAGAGAGAAAAGACCTAAGTCGGGGTTTGTCTTTGGCCTTAGGATCAAATGCACCGATAGTCACAGTTCTTGGAGATTGGTCCTGGGAAGAAACAGAACTGCCCAAAGTTCCTAATTGGTTTAGTCAATTCTAGTTGTTTTATTTTTCGAAATAACAAAAAATAGACCAATTGGTATACGGAGGCTGTATGCGTCGACTCATGTTTCGAAAAAAAGGAATTTTAGAATGGGAAGAGTTAAATCCACTTACCATCACTGCAGAAAACCAAGTAATCATAGAACCGGTCTCCATTGCACGTTGTGATTTAGATTTACCCATCCTTCGTGGAGAAACTCTGTTTCGCGCCCCCTTTCCCGTAGGACACGAGTTTGTTGGTAAAATCAAATTGGTCTCAGAAGATTTGGTTGGTTTGTATTCGCCAGGAATGACAGTGGCCGTTCCCTTTCAAATCTCCTGTGGATCTTGTCCTTCTTGTTTAAGTCACCATACTAATTCTTGCGAATCAGTTCCCTATACATCGGCTTTTGGAATGCCACCCGGTGCACAAAGTTTCGGTGGTGCCATTGCTGATGAAATCAAAATACCATTCGCTAAACAAATGCTATTCGAAGTAGATCAGAAAATAGATCCGGTAGGAATTGCAAGTCTTAGTGATAACATTGCCGAAGTTTGGAAATTGGCAGGAAGGTTTTTAAACCAAAAAAAAGATCCAAAGGTTCTTGTTGTGGGTGGTCTTGCCGGAAGTATTGGGCTTTATACTGCCCTATTTCTCCACCAAACAAAAAAAGCAGAAGTATTGTATGCGGATACTGATAAAACGAGAATCCAATTGGCAGAATCTTTGGGAATCCCAGTGGAACACTTTACTACCTTTACTAAACCAACAAATAAATATGATTTGGTTTGTGATGCTTCCGCAAACAAAGCGGGATGGGATTTTGCGGTTCGTTCCCTTGGTAAAAATGCTATTTTTAGTTCTGCCTCGATCTTTTGGACCAACCAATGGGAAATACCCTATTTAGAAATGTACAACCAAGGTGTCGAAATCCATCTGGGTCGAGTGGAATCCAAAGATTCAATGGAAGCACTTTACCCCTACATTCTCTCAGGAACCTTCACACCAGAAAAAATTGTCACAAGAACCGCTAACTTCAATGATGCGAAGGAAGCATGGCTCGAAGAATCCATCAAGTTAGTGATTACAAAATGAAATCAAGAAATTCCCAATTAAAAACTTTCCCCGGTTCACCGAACCGGTTCTATCATTTTTCGATTGGGTTACTTCTTATCGTTTTAACCTTTTTTTTACAAAATCTATATGCAGATTCTATTATAGAGCGTTTTCCACCACCAGATGGATTCCAGAGAGTTTCATTTCCCAATGATAGTTTTGCAACATACTTACAAAATTTTCCATTAAAACCACAAGGAAGTTCTGTTTTACTCTATGATGGTAGAACAAAAACAAACCAAGTGTATGCCGCTGTTTTGGACTTTCCCCTCCTTCGAGAGGATCTCATCCAATGTGCCGATGCCGTAATGAAACTAAGAGCCGAGTATTTTTATTCTTTAAAAGAATATGATAAAATCCAATTTAAGATTAGTAACGGAATGGACGTTGGATTTTCTCGTTTCGCTAAGGGAGAGAGAGTCCAAGTTAAGGGAAACAAAACCAATTGGAAAACTGGCAAATTCAAAAAAGGAACAGGCCGTGATGTATTCGATGAGTATTTGCGATTTATTTACAGTTATGCGGGAACCATTTCCTTAAAATCAGAACTTAAGAAAAAACAAATTAATGAATTAAAACCAGGGGACGTTTGGATTGAAGCAGGTTCCCCAGGACATGTGGTTCTGATTGTAGACCAAGTAACAGGAAAAGATGGACAAACTTTATTTCTTCTGGCACAAAGTTATATGCCTTCCCAAGAAATGCACATTCTGAAATCGGAAAACAAATATTCCCCTTGGTTTGCAATTCCTAAAAACCAAACCTTTCAAACTCCAGAATGGGAATTTCCGGCAAAAGAAATTTATGGATTTGTAAAATGAAATACTGGTTACTATTATTTATCGTATTTGGCGCTAGTCTCTCAGCAGAAACCTACGAAGACGAAGTCAATCGTTCGATTGAATCCATTCGAACCATTAAAGATTCTGAGGACAAAAAGGAAATTGAAGAATTCAATTTTCTAATGGATGCTAACTGGAAAAAATTTTCCGAAAAAAAATCTGTATCCATTCCCATCATCCAAACAAAGTTAAAAGAAGAACTAAACTCAATAACACCGAACCAAATGTTGCTCTTAGACTTAAGTTGGTATTTAGCAGTTTCTGATCCCAACCAAGAACAAATCAATCTCATAGCAAAAACATTTGAAACTATTGATTTTCGAAATCCAACCATAGTTCAAAATACACAACAGTATTTCCGTTTAGCCTTATTCCTCAGCGAAAAACAAATTCCAGGTTTTTTAAACTTAATTGATCAAAGATTTTTACGAAACGAAAGTAGATCTTTTTTCATTCCACAACACATCAGTATGGTCGATGCCCATGCACAAAGAACTCATCTTTATGGTATTTATGGAAATCAAAGTGTTCCCCATTTAATCAATCTGCTAAAAATAGAAAAAAATACAAAACTAAGACAATCGATCACAAGTATCCTTAGACGGATTTGTACACCTGACTGTGCCAATGACATTTATGAAATGTTAGAAACAGAACAAGACCATACCACATTTGTAAACGGAACTTATATTTTATTAGATAATGCCGGTCCTGTCGGAAAGGAATTGTATTTAAAACTAAAACCTAAATCCCTTTCTAAAGAAACAGAGGATTACTTTTTTAGCGAAAAGATATACGTAAAAAATCAAAGTTATCATTTTTTTATCGAAAAAATGAAAAAGAAATATGGAGAAAGTTCCAATGATTTTTCAGATTCGAAACTGCTCGCCGAAATAGAAAAGATGATTCAAAATCAGGGAGCAAGTCAAACCATTCATCCATTAGATTTTTTTTCTAATTCCATTGAAAAACAAATCCTTATCGATAAACTCATCGAAACACGAAGAAAATGTTTTTTACGAATCAATCGTCACGGAATGGAAGACATTGATATCAACAACTTCATTCTAAACACAATCTACTACAAAGACCAAATTACAGATGACACAATTTAAAAACATTGCTGTATATTGTGGCTCTTCTCCTGGACAAAATCCTTATTATATGACCGCTGCATTTGAATTAGGTGAATATTTAGGTTCAAACCAAATTGGATTGGTATATGGGGGAGCAAGTGTCGGCCTTATGGGAGCGGTGGCCAACGGATGTTTATCAAAAAATGGATCAGTTATAGGTGTTTTGCCAAAGTTTCTAAAAAAGAAAGAAATTGAACATAACAAACTAAACCAACTCATCCTAGTCGACAGTATGCACGAAAGAAAATTAAAAATGTTTGATTTGTCGGATGCCTTTGTAGTCTTACCAGGTGGGTTTGGAACCATGGAAGAATTCTTCGAAGTCATCACCTGGTCTCAATTAGGTTTACATCACAAACCCATCATCATCCTTAATTGGCTTGGTTTTTACAATCCCCTCCTAACACTAATGCAAAATATGGTGACTTCAGGATTCTTAAAGAAAGAAAATGCCGCCCTCGTACAAGTTCTAGAATCGTCAAAAGATCTACTTTCTGCCTTACAAAACTATTCACCGTCTAAGACGGAGAAATGGTTGTCCGAAGATACCGTCTAAGATTCTATTACCAATAGGCAATTGAACATGCGAAATCCGTTATATGTTTTTATAAGTTTCATTTTGGTAGGAACTATTTTTGCCAATTGGGGAGTTGTAGCAAATCCAAGAAATGATGGATACGGTGCCAGACAAGGAAACCAAGAATCCAGACTCACACCACTGAACCAACTTTCCCCCGAAGCCAACCGAATCCTCAATGCCCCACCACCAACGCAGCACCAAGTCACCACTTTTGAAAGCCGAGTCACAGACCGCACTGCCTACCCATACATTCAAACCACTTTGAACTTTGTGAAAGGCCATCTTTCCTATAAGGCATTTTTATCCGATGGACAAGAAATTTCTTATTCCACTCGAGGTGAACATATCTGGCATTCTCAGTGTTACGGAGATCTTTGTGTATTAGTAACCAACAAAAACTTGTTAGGTGTTAGTAATTCAAGCACAGAATGGGAAAAAGGACATCATTTTGGTGAGGAACGTTACCAAATTGCGATAGGGCATAAAGCTGCCTTAGTGATTAGCGAAAGAAAATTATATTTGTTTAATAGTTATACCAACCATTGGGAAACCATTAGCCTAGAACAAGAAATCATTCGTTCCTTTGCCAATCTTTATGACAAAGTTGCGATCACTACAACTCGCCGAATGATTGTGATTGATTTACCATCAGAAACTCAATTCGAAGAAAACTTATTACTTCGAGGTATCTATCAATTTGAAATGCGTGATGCCTTTATCAACTTTTATTCTGGAGATAAACTCTGGATGTTTCGTTACCAAACACAAAATTTCGAGGAAGTGGATTTAACAGACTGAGCGATTGAAGAAGGGGGGCGCCTCGCATTGGTTTGGTGAACCTATATCAATCAATCACACGACCGCGCTTTCCGCTACAATCGCTGGCGCGGGGAAAACTTTAGATTCAAAGTAAAGATCAACTGATGTTAGCAGTCTCACAAAGAACTGATACGTTTCTTCCAGTTTATTTGAATAGAGAAGAAAAAATCAAAACTTAAATGGAACCTTTTTTGATGATACCATACGAATATTTATAATTTAAAATAAGGACGATAGGCTCCATTTGCTAGTGATACTGTCTGTTCGAATAAATTTCTTAGTACTCCAACATTATTTTTTAAACTATTTTGATTAACACTCAAAACTTGTTCAATGGTTTCAACTAACTTCTCTGGTTGTTTTAGCGCATCCTCCAATACTTTGATGGCGTTTTTATCTCCCATTGAATAAAGTTCATTGATTGCAAACAATGCATCTACAATGTTTTTTAAAGCACGTGAAATGCATCCCACTGTATTATAAAGATCTGATTTTTTAGCAAATTTATCAGCTTGCCAAAGAGTAAACTCAGCCGACCATAATGAATTCTGAATGATGGTTTGTTTCAATTTTAAAGGATAATCCTTTACCTCATTTTTTAACTTTTGAATGATATTTTCTGGATCATAAAGCGGAATACAATAATGAGTTTCTGCTAAATAAATTACTGATGAAAAACCATAAGGAGGTTGTTGTTCGTAGTCGTTTTCAAAAATTCCATTTTTTGAACTTTCTATTGTTCTTTTGATTTGATCAATGTTTTTATATAAAAGGTCAACTTCCCCTGAAGTTGTATGAATCCACGCCCCACCATTTACCCAAGTCCCCCAAACATAAAAATCTGTAACGGTTAAGGTATCATCAATTTGGTATTTTTTACTGATATTTTTGATCCCTTCAATACTAAATGGAGTTTTCTCATGATAATAGATTCCAATGTCTAAATCAGAATTTTCATTGGCGTTTCCTGTAGAATAAGAACCTCCGAGAACAAGAGCAACGACGCCATCCAACTGCTTTAAATCATCTACAATATCACCAAGTATCTTTTGTTTGTTTTCAGGAATTTGCATTTTAGGATATGTCCTTTCCAGTATGTATCATCAATTTGATGCTGGCTTTATCTTTTCGAAATATACAAAAAATCCTCAATCGATTGGTATCTCAATAAATATTTTGCTGTCATAAACACAAAACATCCAAAGGGAATTTGTGTAATCAAACCTAACAAAATAGGATGATTTGCCGTGATTAAGCCATAACCAAGATTCAGAGAAATATCAAAAATCATAATGATTACGGCGAGGGCAACCGCATATTTGTATTTCAGAAAAAACAATAAAATGACCAACGGATCGAAAACAACTAACGAAGTCCAAAAAACATTCAATAAAAATGGAGCAAAGGAATAACCAAGAAATCCCATAGTAACTACGTCTCTCGTATGAGTCAGAGTCCCAACGGAGAATCCAAACAAATAGACAATGAAGATGAGAAGGTGCTTTTTGTTGGTTTTCGAGGATTTCATTTTTGTATTCTAGGATCTAAGATACTTTTTCGGATGGTATATAACGAACGTTACCTCATCTCTACGCACATAGAAAACACAAAATTGAAAATCCAATCCGTCTAACAACCAATGTTTCCAGAAAGACCTGTTTGGATTTGGAAGGGGGATCCCGAATTTGCCCTATTACAACTTGTCCTATTAGTTCTATTCTTCTACCTTTCCTTTCGGATTAGCGCCTACCTCACACATAGAATCGAACTGATTCGAATGCATAGCAAACGTCTGGACCGGTTGGCATTTCGGGCAGGCTGCAGCAGAGAGGAACGAAACCTCCTCCAATCGTTTTACACCCAACTGGACAGACGCCACCGTGTTTTACTCGCACACAACCACGCCAAAGAATACCTCCGCCAACATTTGCTTCAGTTTATATCTTCTTTGGATGCAAAGGACTTCCCCGCTTTCCTTTCCCTGGTCTCAAAATTTTTAGGGACAGCAAACGATCCAAGACCACTGCTTAGCCTTCGCGAATTTGCCATTGTGCAGTGGGGGCCAAAAACTTATTTCGCACAAGTGGTTGATCCTGGTCTTGGAGAAGTTCGGCTGAGATTAGGATTACCTGCGGGCTCTCCTCCAAAGGCAACAAACGTGCAGGTCACCATCTTTCGAAACCCCAAAGGACTCCAAACCATTCGGGGAGGCGCAAGATGGGAGGCACCGGCCTCGTTTTACTTCCTGCCGAATCCCATGAATTGAAAAATTGACCAAATTCGATTCGCGCTTGAAAGATTCTTTCCAATAAAATTAATGTGACATAAGTCCATGAAGTGGAATCGCATCAATCAAAATGACGAATTGTTTTCCCTACTCTTCGTATTCCTGTTTTCCTTTACTTCCCTAATTTGGAACGGCAACTTCATGGTAAGAGGGATTGCCAGCTTTCAGGGTGTAGGCGATTTTTTTTCTGGGTCCTTTGATTCCTTCGGATCCCTAATCAAAAGTAGCTATAACAAACTCGAGTCTTTTGAACGTGTCAGAGAAGAGCGCGATTCTTGTTTGAACGTCATGGAAGAATACCGCCAACTTTCCAAAGATGTGGAAAGACTAAAAGCTGAGAACGCCATCCTCAGACAAGAGTTGAACTTCCCCCTCCATACAGATTACCCTTCCGTTCGGGCTGAAGTTTTGAGTGTTCGTTTGAATGCAATCTACCGAACCATCATCATCAATAAAGGTTCCGAAGTCGGAATCAAACCTTACATGCCAGTGGTCGCACGTGCCTTGGATGAAAAGGGAAAATTTACAGAAGCACTTGTGGGTAAAATCATTGCCGTATCGAAAGGTTCGGCCGTCATCCAACCCATCATTAATTCCAACTTTTCTATGGGAGTTGCCATTCCTGGAACCAATCTTTGGGCCTCACTTAATGGAAACAGTGGTCGCGGAACAGACGTTTTGTTAGATTATATTGACGCAGGGATTGTGATTGATCCCAAAGCCATTGGCAATTTTCCTATTGGTCCCAACCCACCTCCAACGTCGGCCAATACAATGTTTACCGAAGGATTTAGTAAAATTGGGAAAGCAGTGTTTAGTTCTGGTGGGTCGGGGGTTTTTCCTTCAGGGATTCCTGTGGGAACAATTATCGAAGAAGGCCCAAGAAATGGATCTTTTAAAACTGCCATCTTACGTCCGTTTGTTGAATTTGATAAACTTTTACATGTAATTGTTTTAAAGAAACAACCAGAAAAATGGCGTGAAGAATGGCCGGCAGAAAAAACAATTCAAATTGATGGACCATATTTTGGTGAAATCGATTTTCCTAAAGAAAAAGATTACAATAAAAAAGAGAAAGAAAAGGAGAAGAGACAAGGTAACTTTCCTTCCACTTTCGGAACTCCTCAATACACGAAACCATCTGTGAATACAAATGTACCTGATTCTACACCAACTGCTCCATCAACACCTTCCACACAAGAAGGACCTAAGGAGGTGGCGCCATGATTTTGGATAAACTTTTTATCATCATCGGATTACTGCTCTCTCACTTTTTAAATGGATCAAATTTGTTTGAATTGGGAAACGCAGTTCGACCAGACTTTATGGTGATCTTTGTTGTTTTTTTTGCCTTAAGAAAAGGCCCACTCTATGGACTCTGGCTTGGATTTTTTGGTGGCCTGCTCACCGATACTGCACTCGGTGGTGAAATTGGTGGAGACAATATTGTTTATTATAAAATTGGACTCCATTCCTTTTCCTATGCCATTATAGGATATATCGTTGGAAAGGTAATGCGATCTTCGTATACCGAAAATTATATATCGATTACCATTTATATACTTGGATTCACTCTTGTTTCAAGGATCATCACTTATTTATTATTTTTGATGTTCTTTCATTCCAACCAAAGTTATTCCTTTTTGTATGTGTCTTTGTACAATGCATTTATTGGGCCTGCACTATTCTTTTTGTTCTCCTGGGCATTCCGCTTAGATTCAGATGAGGTAAGGCAATGAGCCAATCGGCATCGGAATTTCGTTTAGAGACAAGTTTCCGTAAACGATTGTATTTTTTTACGGGGATGGTGGTATTCACCCTCACAGCATATATCCTTCAATTGTTCAATTTACAAATTGTCCAAGGAAGTGAGAACTCATTAAAAGCCGAACGTTTTGTCCGCAGAAGTGAGTCTATTCCCGCCGACCGCGGGAATATTTTTGATCGTAATTTTCTCACTCCCGAAACAAGCCAACCTCTTGTTTCCAACTCCGCGTCTCTCGATGTCATTCTGAATACAAGTTTACTTAAGAATGATCCAAGAAAGGTGAAGGATTTTATTTACAAATTCTGTGAAGCCCTTTCTATCCCGATCGTTTATTACGAAAAAGAACTTCAAGATTCGCGAATGATTAAAAAAATTCGTTCACGTGAACCATTTGTCCTTTTAGAAGGAATCTCACGTGAACAACAAGAACGAATTCTTGTTTTAGATAATATCAATAAATACGTCTATTTAGTTTCTTCACCGGCACGTGTTTACCATATGGGACCTGCTCTCTCACATGTGACTGGTTATGTGGGAAAACCAACAACAAGTGATCTACAAGAAAAAGAAATCAAAACCTACCAACTTATTGGTAAAGGTGGAATTGAATCTCTTTATGACACTACCCTTCGTGGCCAAGATGGATTTCGAATCCAAAAAAGAAACACGGAAGGAAATATCGAGGAAGAACGTGTTATCGAACATTCTGTTCCAGGAAACAACTTAATATTAACCATCGATCGTGATATGCAAATTGCCGCCTATCGTGCGCTAAAGGGTGTTCGCGGAACGGTTCTAGCAATCAAAGCAACTACCGGCGAAGTACTAGCGATGGCCTCCAACCCTTCTTACGATCCCAATATCCTTTCAGGAAAAAACAAATTAGATCGTTCTAACCACTTTACGCGCGTTACGAATAACGGCGGTTTTTTAAATTTAGCCATTCAATCTAGGTTTCCACCTGCTTCCACGTTCAAAACCCTTGTAGGTCTTGCAGCCATGGAAAGTGAACATAAAATCAATTTTGATCCCAAACAAACCTTTTCTTGCCCAGCAAACTTTACATTGAAATCAACATTCAAAGGTGTACCAGACCAAGTATTTTATAACTGGGACAAAAAAAATCACGGGGATCTGAACTTGGCCCAAGCTTTGGAAAAATCCAATTCTGTATATTTTTACCAATTAGGATATAAATTAGGTGCCGAACCAATCCTCGCCTATTGTAGGTTATTTGGTTTAGATAAAAAAACAGGAATTGACCTTCCAGGGGAAGCCACTGGTTTTATTCCTAGCTCAGATTGGAAAAAAAGAACTTATGGAAACAAATGGTTTGATGGAGATACAGTAAACCTTTCCATCGGACAAGGTTTTATCTCTGTGACTCCCATTGAGATGGCTCTATTTTATATGGCCGTAGTTAATAATGGAAAAATCTATAAACCTTATGTAGTCTCCGAAATCAGAAGTCCTCTCGACAATTCCCTTATCCAAAAAACAGAACCAACAATTTTGAGAGACATTCCACTCAAACGTTCTACTGTGGAAGCGCTGAAAGAAGGTTTGTATTTAGTTGGATATTCAGGAACGGCTTCTGGTGTTCTCAACTCACCTACACTTCCAGAAATTGCTGGTAAAACAGGAACTGCCCAAACTAGAAGAAGGGGAGCCTCTTCCTCAAACCATGCTTGGTTTATTGGTTATGCTCCAGTGAATGCACCTCCCGAGAAACAGATATTAGTTGCAGCTTTCGTAGAATACGGTGTCGGTGGTGCTGCATCCGCTGCTCCTGCCGCAAGAGAAGTATTTAAAGCAGCTTTTCCGCCCGGATCTTTCCCAAGAACGGATAGAACACGTGCTAAATCCATGGAAGAAGAAGCACCCGTTGAACAAGAGGCATTTTAATGGCTGATCGCAATACAGAAAAACTCGATTTTTTTCTCATCTTCTCTGTTGTCCTCGTGGCAATGGCAGGAGTTCTCACATTATACACACAAGAAGCCAACACAGCAGATGGACTGGGTCGATGGTATAAACAATTCACCTTTGTGTTTGTGGGACTTATCTCTATGTGGTTTATGTCAAGGATCAACTACCAACTAATTGGATCCTATGCTCTTTTCATTTATATTTTTTCCATAGTCTTACTTGTAATCACACTGATACCTGGAATTGGATATCTTCCTTCGGGTCGTGGTGCTCGGTCTTGGTTAAAACTAGGTCCTATCACTCTCCAGGCGTCTGAGTTTTCCAAATTGGCAACAGTGATTTTACTTGGCCAGTATTTGGTTTTAAAAGAAAAAGAAATGCACAAAATAACAGTACTCATTGTACCGTTTATCATTTGTTTGGTGCCGATGCTTTTTATCATTTTGCAACCGGACTTTGGAACTGCAGTTTCATTTTTACCAATGTTATTCACAATGTTGTATTTAGGTGGGGCAGATATTTTACACGTTGGTTCCCTACTTACCTTTGGTGGAATCTCACTCATGGTTCCTATGTATCTTGCCTACTCTCAACTAACACTGATTCAACCATTGGTTGATTTATTACGTAAGGACAACAAAACAGAACTGGTATCGATCGTAAACCAACTCCAAGGTAAAATTTGGCTGATTTTGGATGGTAAAAAAGTATCTGGATTGACTTTACCTGGAATCGAAAATCCAAAAAATCTACAGATGATCCGAGAAGCAGCAGAAATTGTAAAAGATGAGTATGCTAGTGTAGGATATAAGATTCTTTCGAACGAAGCCTTTATGTTTGGTCTTGGTGGAACACTGGCTCTGATTAGTTTGGTGATGATTTTTATCCGAATTGCACGTGGTTCTAAACACCTTAGAAACTACTACATCACGATTGGAATTTTAGGACTTTCCATCCTCTCGGCCATCGCCGTTCACAAATCCATTCCTTTCCGAGAAAACCAAGTCATTCGTCTCACTGCATTTTTAAATCCTGATCAGTTCAAACAAGGTGCGGGTTACCAACTCCGAGCCTCCAAACCAGCAGTTGGTTCTGGAAAGGTATTTGGTAAGGGACTCTTCCATGGTGAGATGACAGAAGGAAGAATTCCTCATGTTCCTGAATCGGGAACAGACTTTATCTTTGCTTCCTGGGCCGAACAAACAGGATTTTTTGGAAGTGTACTCCTTTTGTTTTTCTTAATGTCAATCCCACTCCGAGGTCTACAAATTAGTTTTGAAAGTAAAGACAGATTTGGATCACTTCTTGCTGCAGGAATTGTAGCGATGATATTTTTCCATATCGCCATCAATGTAGGGATTGTTATCGGGTTACTCCCTGTAACAGGTGTTCCACTCACTTTTATGAGTTATGGAGGATCCCATTTGGTGATGGCGATGACTGCTGTAGGAATCATCCTTTCGATCAAAAAACGTAAGTTTGCGAACTAAGAACCACAATGAAACCAACCAAAAAAGTATTGGGGGCAGAAGAGTTTTTTCAGACCAAAATCAAATTAGAAAATGAATTGATTCGTCTGGAAGAACTGGAAAGAGATTCGAAAAATTGTATTACGAATATGGTCCAACTTTCGGAAACATTGATTCAAATCTCTCAAACAAACGAGTCTCCTTACTTTTTACAAAGAAGCAAACGTCTTAGTATAGAAATCCATAAGTTCCAAATCAAAAACGAATACAAACAAAAAGAATTCGATTCTTTATTTCATATCTTAGACAAAATCAAATCAGAAGACAAAATTGAGTTTTTAGATTCTGCCCTAAAAAACCGCATCACTCGTATTGCCCAACATATTGTAGAAAAAAAGAGAACACCAATTACATCACAAAATCTAAAAGGCAAATTAGTTTTTATTTGTTATGTGTTAGAGGGTGTAAATTTTTTAATCCCTAAAAAAAGTTACCGCATCCTCAGAGATATTCCGGCATTCAAAAAACAATTAAAGATAGGAGAAAAGTCTGTTCCTTTATTTCCAGGACCTGGATTTGTTCTCATGGAAGAAGGTGAAAAAAAACAAAAGAATGTGATTCTTATGAAAGACTCATCAAAGAAAGAACATGGATTCTATTTTGATGAATTGAAAGAAGATTGGGCAGTATCCAAAACATCTTTAGAAGGATTACTCGAAAAAGATTCTACCAACGGACAAGTTTTAGGAAAAATCAAACGAAAAGGAAAGTTGTATCATTTAGTTAAAATTTAATACTTTGATACATGTGTTTTTGTCGTTTCCTAGTTGGCCTTTTAACTCCTCTAGTCCACTGAACTTTTTTTCATCTCGAATCTTTTGTACAATTTCCAATTCAACTTCTTTATCATACAAATCTCCATCAAAATCAAAGACATTCACTTCCACATGAAGTCCCAATCCATCAAAAGTTGGGTTATGGCCGATGTTAACCATCCCTTTATGGTCATGTCCATCAAACTTCGCAAAACAAGCGTAAACGCCAATAGCAGGAAGTAATTTATCCTCTGGAACTTTAATATTTGCAGTGGGAAATCCAATTGTCCTTCCTCGTTTGGCTCCTTGCGTAACAAAACCGGAAATATGGTAGTTTCTTCCTAAAAGAATTTTGGCCTCTTCCATTTCACCCTTTTCCAAAAATCCACGAATGAGAGAAGAGGAGATTTTGCTTTCTTTTTTTAAGACGGCTTCTTTTAATTCGACCGCATAACCATATTTAGTTTTATTTGAATCTAGAAGTGCGAAGTCACCACGACGTTGTGCTCCAAAAAAATGATTGTAACCGATTACGATATGTTTTGCGTTCAAAGTTTGGATCATAATTTTTTCTAAAAAATCTTCTGCAGACATTTTAGAAAGTTCCAAAGTAAAATCCAAAACAATCAAGTAGTCGATTCCGAATCCACTAATGAGTTCTTCTTTTTCCTTTTCGGAAGATAAATATTTAAAATTTGGTTTTTTGCCAAGAACCACAGAAGGGTTGGGGTAATAGGTGACAACCACGGACGGGATGCCCAGTTCTTTTGCTTTTTCCACAGTCCGAAGGAGTAAGGTCTGGTGTCCTACATGGATTCCATCGAAGTTGCCGAGAGTCATGGAGGAGCCATTTTGAAACTCGTTTTGGATCGATTCTAAAGAGCGAATAATTTTCAAAGGGGGACTTGTCTCGTAATCCGATACTTGTACTAGGTGCTTCCATTGAAACTACGAATCCTTCTCCTTACGGCAATCTTTTTATCATGCTTTGGTTCGGTGTTCGCATCAGACTCACAAATTCCCAAACAAGAATTTGGATTGGAAGAAGGTCTACTCCCCGAAGACATTGCCACCTACCCTGAATTAAAAACCTGGGCCATTTACCAATCCTATGAATTGGAACCAGATGCACCTCACCTCGGCCTCCAAGATTACATTTGCCGGATGGTTCCGGAAACCGGGCTTCGTTTCCTTTTAGAAAAAACCATTGTTTCGAAATCCACAGTTTATCTCTATTTGGACATAACTCGGTATAGACCCCTCAAAGGATCCAAATTCAAACCGAGAAAACTAAACATCCTTGTGAATGGAAGGCCCAAACTTTCTATTTATGCGGACAGAAACCAAAGTTTTCCCAATCCCGTGGAAATTTCTTTAGAACCATCTGAATATCCGGATGGAAAGATCAATGTAGACCTCGTCCCAAGCAATAACTCACTAGGAAGGTTTTGGGGGGTTTGGGATGCGTTTGTATTGGAAAATCGACTAAGTGCGAAAGATTAAAAAGAAATGACTAAACTGCGTATTTTTCGCGGTATTCGTCTTCGCTAATGGTTTGGAAGTAACTAGTAAGACCTGCTACTTTGAAAACCTTCTCAATGGCCGGTTTCATATTAGCAATGGAAAACTTTCCCTTCAGTTCCTGGACATAATTCAACTGTTTGATGAGCATTCCAATTCCAGAGGAATCAATATAATTGAGTTTCTCTAAATTGATGATGACATGTAGATTTTCAGTTGGTTGGGTGGGAACATTGGTTTCCAGGAAGTTTTTAAAATCCAGGGAAGTGTAAATGTCCAAACTTCCAGAAATGCTGATCACATAGGCGTCTGCATTTTTTTTTAGATTTATTTCCATGGGAGACCTTCCGCAAGGATCGGGTTTTTGCGTTTTTTATCAACCTTATTTTTAACAAATTAATGATTTCATTTCAAAAGTCGAAAATATATATAGAGTCTACTATCTGGGAGTTCGTATGCGTATCTCGTTTGTCCTAATTTTATCCTTTCTACTCACCGTTGGCCTTTTTGCTGCCGACGAAAAAAATGAACCTGTCAGCCAATCAGATTCTAAAAAGTTAAATCCGGATGGAAGCATTGCTCTCATTCCTTATAACGCCAAACAACAACAAAAGATCGAAAGAATCGGCAAAGAAATCGATGATTACCATGCAGTGATCAACGATAAGGTGAAATTCCTAAGTTTCGAAAAGAAAATCAAAGATAGCCGTTACGGTCAAGTGACGAATGCAAGGGAAATCCACCTACCATTCGAACCACGTTATGTCCTACACAGTCGCTTCGTGATGAAGTTGAAAGGTGGTGGCGGAGCAGAAGGTGGTGGATTCTCACTAGATGAAATCTCTTTCTGGTCAAGAAAATCACTCACAGAAAAAGGCAAAGACCCAGTCACTACTTACCGTGAATTAAAAAACAATACAGCTGGTGGAGTGAAAGGACTATCGCTTTCTGTTCGCACTGTGACGAATGCAGATGACAACACTCTGAGTTTTGAATTAGAGAAAATCCAAAGCCCATGGGAAAGACTTCGTTTAGCAACAGCTTACCGAGACAGACTTCGTGAAGTAGCAAGAACCATTGACAGATACATCCAAGCCAAAGGAAGTTTAGAAACCAGAGTGATTTCTGAATCCGTATTGGAAGTTTCTGTCAGCGGGGATTTTCAAGAGCCTTAATCCAGTGAGGGTGGAATGAGTCACTCCATACCACCGCAACAACCTACCAACCTTTACGAAGTCCTAGAGATTCCATTTGGTGCCACGACGGAAGAGATTAAATCCTCTTTCCGTCATCTGGTAAAACAATTCCACCCAGACAATCCCTTCACAGGTTCCTATTCCAAATTTCAAATCCTTTACTTTGCTTACCAAACCTTAACGGGAGAGGGACGAAAGTTGTATGATGAGGAATTCAAAAAAAATTACGCACGCGAATTTGTAAAACGCAAACTAGAAGAACATCCAGTAGTCCTACCTGTTTCTCGTGTTCGCTTCACAACGGGTATCCTAGAGCTCGCCAAACGTGGATTAATGAGAAAAGGATTTCGAAACAAAGATAGGCGTAAAGTAACAGGTATTGATTATGATTTGATCATTGATTTAAAAGAATCGGAGATCATTAGACCGGTCATTGCAGTCATCCCCCTCACAGTGAGGATTGTTTGTCGAGATTGTATGGGCGGCGACCCCCATTGCCCTGCATGCAGTGGACGAGGAAGTTACAAAGGTTACAAAAATCTAAAAGTAGAATTTCCTAAATCGGCACTTTTACATGGTAAGGTTTTTGAATTTGATCTCTCCAAATTTCGACCTGATTCCTTCACTCATTTTAAGAAAAAATACCTAAAGGTGAAACTCCTTGTTCATAAAAATATCCCTTTACGGGTTAAGAGTGCTGTCTAAAAAGGAAATCGATGGAAAAGATTCCCAAAGTTCTGTTTTTGACCCCCCTTTATAAGGAAAAAATCTGGGGTGGTCGAAAATTCGAAACAACACTTGGTCGAAAAATTCCAGAAGGGGCTATTGGAGAATCTTGGGAAGTTTCTGTATACGGAACTGACATTTCTCCCATTCAAAATCCAGAATTCCAAAACTTACTCCTAACAGAACTTATACGAAAAGCTCCCAAAGAAGTACTAGGTGAACCATTCTTAGAATCAGGGTTACCCTTACTTGTAAAAGTTATCGATGCCAAAGAGAAACTTTCTGTCCAAGTCCATCCTGATGATGAATACGCACTCAAATACGACCCAAAATCCAATGGCAAAAAAGAATGTTGGTATGTTTTGTACGCTGAACCTGGTGCAGAACTTGTGGTTGGATTTGAAACCGATACAACTCGCGAAGAATATTCAGCTCTCGTAAAACAAAACCTCGGAGAGACAGTTCTTAAAAAATGGAAAGTAAAAGCTGGAGATGTATTTTTATTAAACCCGGGAACCATCCACGCCATTGGAGGGGGAGTTCTACTTTTAGAAGTACAACAGTCTTCCGATTCCACCTACCGAGTGTATGATTATGGTCGTCTAGGTGACGATGGAAATCCGAGAGAACTTCATTTAGAAAAAGCATTGGCAGTTCTTAATTTCCAAAAGTCAGATAGTTCAGAAAAACAATCAAAACAACTGATCTCCTACCATCCATTCCCACGTTATCTATTTACTTCCAATGATAAATTCCGTTTGGAATCTTGGGAGTTTAACCAAGCACAAAATTTCACCTTTTCCAAGTTATGTGATCCAACTGCGTTTGGAATTTTTTATACAATTTCTGGATCTGTTTATTTTCCTGAATTTCAGAAACTTGTAGGTCCAAATGAAACATTTGTGGTCACCGCTACTGGCTTTTCAGAAACCATTTCTGCCTTTGCAGAGACAGGAACCAAACTTGCTTTTATGTCTGCAGGTTTCGACACTGTAAAATATCAATAACCTACCCTATTGACATTCTGATAAATTAAGTATAATAGTCACCAGAGAGGATTCTATGAAAAAAATATTTACCCTATTACTCGTGTTAGCATCTACATCAGTATTTGCTTTGTCTGACTTAGAGAACTTGATGATTAAAGAGGCAAATTCTCCAGAAAGTAAACAAGCGGCACGCTCTTACTTAAGTTCCATGGCAAAAGAGAAAGAAGCAAACGCAGTAAGACACGAAAAAATGGCGGGAAACAAAGGCGGAAAGGCAATCTCAGAAGCAAAGTTTAAAGAACATTGTTTGAACTTAGCAAAAGAATTCCGTGCAGAAGCAGAAGAATACAAAAAAGCGGCTGATGAATTGAAATAAATTTCGAACTCTTATTCTTTAATTGGGTAAAGGAATTCTGTCTGTTTCCCCTGGAACTTTCGGAAATTCATCTTTTGCCCATCTTTCTTTTGCTCTATCAATCGTATCCTGGTTTGTAGAAACAAAATTCCAAAATATATTTCTTTTTTCTGTTAACGGTTCCCCACCAAGTAACATCAAACGACTGTTCTGTTTAGCTTTGAATTTTACAGAGGTCCCTTTTTCAAATAACACCATAGATCCGACCGCATAAGATTCACCGTTGGATTCAATAGAACCACGAGAAACGTAAAGTCCTGCTTCTTCTTTATCAGAAAGCATCCAATCCACTTCCTCGGTGTTAAAACCAACTTCGATGTCTGCGTAAAACAAGGGTGAATGTACCGTAGCTGGTGATTCTAAACCTAGAAATCTACCACCTAACAACCGAAAGACCAATCCGTCTTTTTTAAGAACAGGCATTTCTAATTCAGAAAAATGTTCAAAACTAGGATCTATTTCTTCTTTTGCTTTTGGTAGTGCAATCCATGTCTGGATACCTTCTAAAATTTCGTATTTGGGATCAAATTTAGAACGTTCACTGTGTACGATTCCAGAACCTGCGACCATCCAATTGGTTTCGTTCGGCCGAATGTCCATTTCTACTTTCAAACTATCACGATGGGTAATCACACCATCATATAAAAATGTGATGGTAGCAAGGCCAATATGCGGATGGGCCCGAACCACCAGTTCTTGACCAGTGACTACAGGTACTGGGCCAAAATGGTCAAAAAAAACAAAGGGTCCCACCGAACGTTTTTCCATAGCAGGAAGAACGCGGCGAATGACAAAATTGTCTCCTAAATCTTTGGAATGTCCTATGAGTGAACGTGTCATTTACGTTTAGACTTACTTTTTTTGGCTTTTGGTTGGGATATTTTCTTTTTCGGACTGGCCTTCTTTTTTTGCACTTGTTTGGTGGTTCTCTTTGTAGAAGGTATTGATTCTTCTACCTTACCCACAAAAAGGCCGATGGCTTCTTTCCCTTTGGTCCAATGTGCTTTATCCCTTGCATTAAAATAAAGGATGAAGATTTTTTCTGCTTCGGAATACTTCACATCACAAGCATATACATGGCTTGCCTTCCATCCTTTTCCGGTGGGACCAAGAATTGGTGTTTGGTTGATTCGTTCAAAGTTGATACCATCTTCACTTTGTAAAAAGAGAATCGCCGAACAAGATTCCTTCCTTACTGGATTCCAAAAGATACCGTTTTGAAAACCAAGATAACGGCCTTTCCATTCAATGACTTTTAAGGAACCGGCACCCAAGTTACAAAAAGGATCCATCTCATTTGGTGTTAGTATTGGATCGGAAAAATAAGAGAAGGGTCCGAGAGGGGAAGTTGATTCTGCAACTGTAATATGTTTTGGTTCACAAAATCCACAATCAGGAATATAAACGAGTGAAGATGAAAAGTACATTCTGTACTTTTTACCAAACTTCACCAAACATGGATTACTGACAGAATCACCATACTTTGGATCTTTATGAAATGGGAATTTGGGTTCAATGACAGTTTTTGGTGCTGACCAAGTTTTTAGATCTTTGCTCGTTCGAACTTCGATTCTCGATTTCCACTTTCTATACGGGAACCAAGGCATTAAGATCTGTAGAAATTTGTATTTTTCGTAGTAGAGATAATAAGTGCCATCTTCCTGAAAGAGGAAAGGACGCATGGCATTCCAAATAATGGTTTTTCTTTTTTTCCATTGAATGCCATCTTCAGAGAGAAATTCTTGTACACCGAAAATATTGTGTGCAAAGAGATGCCAAAGACCATCAGGACAGTTTTCAGGAAATAAAAAACTCGGATCCGCCAAAATAGGCGACGGAAATCCTGGTTTTAGAATGGGATCATCTTGGTAGAGTTGCCAATAGATATTTTGTTTGTTCAATCGAAATGAATTTCCTTATTTTTCTAAGACAACTTTGAGGTTGGATAGTCCCTCTTCAAAGTCTTTTCCTATCAATTCTTGAAAATCCATAAAAAGGCAAATGATATTAGAAGGGTAAGGTATAGAACCTTCGAATCCCCAAATGACTTTCGATTTTTTTTGGTCCAAAGAAGAAACCTTCATATAACTCTTTTCTGTGGCTTCCATCGGTTCGATGAATCGAAGTTCCGTTTGCATCTCCAGGGCATCCACATTAATCATTTTGATTTCCTGTTCGCCTGTACCCACTTCTTTGTCCGAACTTTCCCAACGAGAAATAAAACCAACGGTTCCATCTTGACCGGTATAAATTTTTTTCATATTTGGATCTTTTTTGGCCCAAACACTATACTGGTCTTGGTTCTTTAACATTCGAATATATTCAAATACATCCGAAGCTGGTTTGGATATATCGATGGAACGTTCTACCTGGTATTGGGTAGGTAGAAAGAGTGCGACGATGAGTGGGATGGCGATAATGCCAATGATTCCTATGGTAATTTTTCTGCCGAGTGTCATAAGTAAAATATCCTACTGTCAGTTTTTGATTTAGTCAATTTATTTACCCGCGTGGTCGCAAATTCCAACTGAAAACAAGAAGGAAGATAGCAATCAAAGTCGACACAAGAATGGCGGATAAGGCAACATCCCAAGAATATTCTGTAGCAAGTAGTGCAAGACCCTTTCCTTGAACTGTCCGTCCCAAGGAGCCAAATAACCCAATAAATCCCGCAGCAGTTCCCACCGCTTTTTTAGAAGTGAAGTCCATTCCAGCAACACCTAACAACATAACAGGTGGATAGATAAAAAGTCCAATGAGTCCAAACAAAAGATAATCGATCCATAAAGATCCGGGAGGATTTAGAAGAATTCCTAAAAAAGCAAAAAAAATCGGAATGATACAAAGTAAACTCACCATTCCCCTACGTCCGTCAAATTTATCCGAAACCCATCCCATAAGAATGGTGGAACCAATTCCTCCAAATTCTAAAATAAAAGTAGAATACCCCCCACCCACAAGATCAGCTCCTTTGGTTTCTTTTAAATAAGTCGGGCCCCAATCGATCAAACTATACCGAATGATATAAACAAAAAAGTTAATAATCGCAAACAACCAAATGTATTTATTCATTAGGACTTGTTCAACAATCAATTGTTTGGTGGTAAGTTCTGCTTCATGATCTTCTTTTTCTTCTGGTGGAAAATCGTTTCTGTAAATTTCAACAGGAGGCAGGCCTTCTGACTGTGGTGTGTCTACAAGTCGAATGTATAAATACACAGATCCAACAAGGGCAATGACCCCCGGAACAAAAAAAGCATATTGCCAACCAAATTGCGCAGCCGAGTGAGAAGCGACCACTCCCACAAGCCCGCCTCCAATATTATGTGCAATATTCCAAAATGCAAACGTAGTACCACGTTCTCTCACTGAATACCAGTGTCCTAGAGAACGTCCACATGGTGGCCAACCCATTCCTTGCACTAAACCATTGGCTCCCCATAAAAATAGATGAATCCAATAATGATTCGCAAATCCAAATGAAAAATTCAAAATGGCGGTAAGAAACAAACCAACAGCCATAAACTTTCGCGGATTGGAACGATCGGAGAGTGCTCCCATTAGAAATTTTCCAATCCCATAAGTGATGGCAGTGACTGCGAGGATGTCACCTATATCTGCTTTCGAATAAGATAACGCTTCTCCAATTTCTTTGGATACAGGTGAGAAGTTATTTCGAGTTAAGTAATAGGTCGTATAACCGAGGAAAGTTGATTCTAAAACTCGAAACCGAAATTTCGGATAGAGCGATTGGATTTCTTTTTCCGATTTTTGAGGTATGGACGGAGCAGGAGCGAACCACCGACGAATGGTTTGTAACATAGACTAGGAAGATAGAAGTCTAAAGAGAAGGAGTCAAGTCGATTCTCATGAAAACAAATATAAGAAACGGATTTATTGATACTGTTGGGAACACCCCACTCATACGCATTCACTCGCTTAGCGAAGAAACGGGATGTGAAATTTTAGGTAAGGCTGAGTTTTTAAATCCAGGTGGGTCCGTCAAAGATAGAGCTGCTTTGTACATCATCGAGGATGCAGAAAAAAAAGGACTCTTAAAACCCGGTGGCACTGTTGTGGAAGGCACTGCTGGAAATACTGGAATTGGACTCACTCATATTTGTAATGCGAAGGGTTACAAATCAATTATTGTCATTCCAGAAACACAATCCAAAGAAAAAATCGAAATGCTACGAACGTTAGGTGCTGATGTGACCCTTGTCCCGGCGGTTCCTTATTCCGATCCAGGAAATTATGTACGAGTGTCAGAACGAATTGCTCGAGAAACACCAAACTCTGTTTGGGCAAACCAGTTTGATAACTTAGCCAACAGAAATGCTCATTTCGAAACCACTGGCCCTGAAATTTGGGAACAAACCCAAGGTAAAATTGATGTTTGGACGGCTTCCCTTGGGACGGGTGGAACTTATGCGGGAACGGGACTGTACTTCAAAGCCAAAAATCCCAAGATCAAATGTATCGTGGCGGATCCTTATGGATCGGGAATTTATTCTTTTGTCAAAACAGGGCAAATCACCATCGAAGGATCTTCCATTACCGAAGGAATTGGACAAGGTCGGATCACAAAAAATATGGAAGGGATGCCAGCGGATGACGCCATTCGTATTCACGACAAAGAAGCCCTTCGTATTTTGAATTTGGTTTTAAAACAAGATGGATTGTTTATGGGAGGCAGTGTGGGAATCAACCTGGCCGCAGCTTACCAGATTGCTAAAGATTTAGGCCCAGGTCACACCATAGTCACTGTGTTATGCGACAGTGGGGCAAAATACCAATCCAAAATTTTCAATCCTGAATTTTTGGCTTCGAAAGGTCTTATCTAAACCGGCCAATCGTTTGAATTTGTACAACCCAAGTGCAAATTGTTTCCTTACGGGTTTCGGCGCTACTCTGAAGCATTGGGACTTCTCTAAACGATTGGAACTACTTACTTGTGAGTATCGAAAACGGAAATGAAAGCCGATTACATAAGCGAAAAGGAGAATTAAATTCCATAGTAGAATCCATCCCAAATATGCAAAAATAATTTTGTTTTTTTTATCTCCCCAAATTCATTAACGTTGTAAACATTTCACAGGCAGTTACTGAACCTAACTCACAAGAGTCACTCAGTTCATGTAAAGCCAAAGTAATTTCTTCTGATTTTTTAGTTTTTAATCGATTGAGGGCACTCAATTCTAATTCCTTAGCTTTAGAAATTTGAGTTTCTTGGTTTTGGATCTTCCAAGGGTAAGGTCTTTTGTCAAAAGACAAACTATCTAAAAAAACCTGGATATCTTTTTCGATTTGCGGATATACCGATTCGTAACAAGTAATTAAAATGGTAAATCCAAACTCTTCCTCAGTAGCCGTGATATAATGTTGGACAATTGTATCTTCTTTATCTTTAAAACTTCCAAACATACCTAAAAACTTATAACCATTTTCAACATTAGGAATTTTCTGTAAGGTGAAAGATTGACGTAGATTAGTAATCAAACTAAACCGTTTAGATTCTGCATGAAAAAGAATGGGATTTAAACTAAGTTTGTTTTCCGATTCTTTAAAAAGAATCACAAGGGCCGGGATAATTTCCCTTCCCGATTCTTCTTTTAAAGCTTTGGTTTTGAAATGGTCAAACTTAGTAGTAAACCCATTGGACCTACGTTCAGTAAGAAACCATTGGGAAGGTAAGTCAAAAGAAATACAATTTGTATGAAAACAGGATCGCCAAGGAATGGATTCTGCATCTAAATTCACAGAAACTAACAATGATAAAGTTAGGTATCCGAACAGAATTCGAGAGGACTTCATACACTAAGTTCCTTTCGATTTTTAAAATGTTCGAGTGAATTTGGATTTGCGAGTGCATTTTTGTTTTTTACTTCTAGACCAGCAACTGTTTGTTTCACGGCGATTTCGACTTTTTTCCCATTGACCGTATAAGGAATTTCTGGAACAGAAAGAACAAGAGCAGGAACATGCCTTGGAGAAGTTTCTAATTTTATTTTTTCTTTAATTTTTTTGATTAGAGTTTCATCCAGTGATATACCTTCCGAAAGTGTGACAAACAAAATGACACGAACATCATCCTTATACTCTTGACCAATGATCACACTGTCTTTCACCTCAGAAATAGTGGATACAACAGAATAAATATCAGCAGTTCCAATTCTTACACCTCCAGGGTTTAACGTTGCATCGGAGCGACCATAAATAATCAAACCCTTCACAGCAGTGATGGAAGCAAAATCACCGTGACACCAAATATTATCATAGGTTTCAAAATAAGCGGATTTGTATTTAGCTCCAGAATCATCATTCCAAAAAGAAAGAGGCATTGAAGGAAATGGTGTTGGACACACGAGTTCGCCCTTCTCATTTTCCACCGACTTACCCATGTCATCAAAAACTTGTACATCCATACCTAATCCCTTACATTGAATTTGTCCTTCAAACACAGGTAAGTTGGGATTTCCTAAAGCAAAACATCCATTTAAATCTGTTCCGCCAGATATCGATGACAACTGTACGTCTTTTTTTATATTTTCATACACATAACGAAATCCGGAATTAGGAAGGGGTGAACCCGTAGAAAGGATGACTTTCAATGATGGTAACGAATATTTCAATTTGACCTGAACCTTTTCTTCTTCTAATACAGAAAGGTATTTCGCACTGGTTCCAAAAACTTGGATGGATTCTTTTTCCGCCATCGACCATAAAGTTTCCCAGGATGGATGGAATGGATTCCCGTCAAATTGGTATAGAGTCGCACCTATTGCCAAAGAAGATTGGGACCAATTCCACATCATCCAACCACAAGTTGTATAATAAAAAAATCGATTTTGTTTAGATAAATCACAGTGTAACGAAAGTTCTTTAGTGTGATTGAGTAAAACTCCTCCACCCTGAACGATACACTTGGGAAGGCCAGTAGTACCCGAAGAAAACATAATGTAAACTGGATCTGAAAAATTAATTGAAGTATAAAGTAGTTTGTCAGAAGGATCTGGTCGATTGATTTCACTGTAACGAAATGGAAATTGGATCTTACCAAAATCCTTTACGGGTTCTATAAAATCGTAGATGATTGTTTGTTTGAATTCTACACCACCAGCTTTTGCTAACTGAAGAGAAACTTCTTCCAACTTATCAACAATTGAAATTTGTTTACCTTTAAACAAATAAGACTCTACAGAAAGAAACACTTTCGGTTGGATTTGTTCAAACCGATCAAGAATCCCTCTAACACCAAAATCGGGTGATGCGCTAGACCAAATAGCACCTAACGAAGTTGTTGCCAACATTCCAATGGTAGCAATGGGTGCATTTGGTAGAAGGCCAACTACGCGGTCACCTCGTTTCACACCAAGAGTCATTAAATGTTTCTGTAATTTCAGAACTTCAGTTTTAAGTTCCGAATATTTTATCCTTTGAATTTTCCCATCTTCCGAATAAAAAACCAAAGCCAAATCGTTTGGATTTCCCACTTCCAATAAATTCTCAGCAAAATTATATAAGGCACCAGGAAACCAACGAGACTTTGAAAAATGAGTTCCGTGATCTAAGGTTCTTTCCGGTTCTTTATGTAACTTAAAACCAGAATAGGACAACCATTCTTTCCAAAACAAATCTGACTCATCCACTGAAAATTTATGGAAAGAAACATAATCAGAAAATGATTTATCAAACCGCATTTCCAGATGGCCTTGAAAACGGGAAAGGTTCGTATCTTTTGAATGAGGTGTCCACAGAATATTTTGAGTCGCCATGAAGACTGATCTTCCTGGATTTGATTTTTGAGGCAAGTATGATTGTGTAAAATGACTGGTAGAAAAAAATATCACGAAAATTCTAGGGAAAATGCTGTTCAATTCCGTTGACTATCTCTTCTTCTTTATAGCTTGTTATTCTATTTATTGGATGGCTCCTGGGAAGTTCAGAAAGTACATCCTTATTTTCTTTTCATTGGTTTTTTATGGATATTGGAGCCTTTCTTTTTTAACTCATTTCCTACTCTTCATTCTCATCACACATTTTTTTGTTTTAGCTATCCTCAAAACCAAAAAGAAAATCTTTCTCATCTTGGGTGTAGTCATCAACTTACTGAATCTTTGTTTCTTTAAGTACATTCTAACTTACTTACAATTCTTAAGTAAGGAAGGAGAGATCTCCATTCCGCTCATTCAATCGTTAAGTGAATTTGCTCTCCCATTAGCCATTAGTTTTTATACCTTTCAAATGATTGCGTATCTTGTGGATGCTTGGCATGGAAAATTTAACGAATCTCCTTTTTTAAACTTTTTGCTTTTTATTTTATTTTTCCCACAACTCATTGCGGGCCCCATTATGCGCCATGATGATTTTTATGAACAAATTGATCATGCCAAACTCAATTGGGATTTTGTTCACCGAGGAATTCTGCACATTCTTTCCGGAATCATTAAAAAAGTTTTAATCGCAGATCAAATCGCAAAGTCCATCAATCCAGTGTTTGCTGACCCATCTGGATATGATGGTTTGAGTATCTTTCTTTCCACTATGGCTTTTTCGTTACAAGTATACGGTGACTTTTCAGGATATACGGATATTGCACGTGGATCTGCCTTTCTCCTAGGATATGAAATTCCCGAAAACTTCCGATCCCCATTTCTCTCTGTTAGTTTTTCCGAATTTTGGTCTAGATGGCACATTACATTATCAACCTGGATTAGAGATTATTTATACATTCCGTTAGGTGGCAATAGAGTATCCGAATCTAGATTTATGTTCAACACTGTAACAGTAATGGCATTGGCTGGATTATGGCATGGAAATACTTATACATTTTTTATCTGGGGATTTTTACATGGAGTCTTTTTAGCAATTGAACGTTTCGCTTTTGGTAAATTAAACCGAAAAGATATGAACAATAAACAAAAGATCTTTGGGTTTATTTATGTATTTATTGGATTTAATTTGGTTAGTCCTTTTTTTCGATTAGATTCCTTACAAGGAATTTATAAATTCTGGTCTGCGTCCACCTCCACGGCAAAAAATTTTATTTATAAACCAGACTTTTGGTTACTCATCGTTGCTTGTTACCTGTTTCAATTTGTGGAATATAAAAATTATTTTAAAGAAAAACTGCAACCGTACACACATTGGTTAGTTCCTATTTTTACTATCCTCGTATTTTTTGCTTTAGTCAAAATTGAGAACCCTGTGGAAACATTTATCTATTTCCAATTCTGAGAGAAATCATGAACCAAAAACGTATTTATTTTTACCCATTTTTCATCATTTTTACGGTTTTTCTAATCGATAAGTTGGTTTGTATACCTGAACTCAGAGAAGCTGGCCGAAGAGCATATAAATCCGGACAAAATGTACTCGTTGGTCTACCTAAAGTTTGGGAAGAAGATAAAAAATTTCAATCAGAGAACACAAAAGTTGCCGTTGTTACAGGGACATCTCGATCCGATATTTTCCATGAATGGGAAAATATTCCGGTAAACAAATCTACATATGAAAATCCAGTTTATTTTGAAACAAGATCCTCTATTAAAGCTTCCGAATATTTTTTATTTTATCTAATGATTCAGTCGATGACAAAATCTGGGTTTAAACCAGATGTTTTGTTCTTAGAATTCTCCGAAGAGATGTTAAATGAAAATAATGTCTATTCTTACAAATCCAAATGGCAAGAGTTAATGTTACATGAGGATGAATTAATAGATATTTATCCAACTTTTAATTTTAAGTTCCAAAGAGAGATTTTAACTAAGTTATTATTTGTTTCTTACAATTATCACTTTAGCCCGACACAAGGGGTTTCTAATTGGATCAAAGGTAAAACCGCCAACGATGATACATACTTCATTGCTCTTGCATCTTATCTAAACAAAAAAAGACCCTTTGATCCTAAAAATGCAGGAATCGAATTAGATCGTTTTACACCGGAAGATTACAAAGCTCGTATCGTTGACTATAGTGAATCCCAACGAGAACTTCTACTCACCAAATATACTTTTTCTGAAACCGAATATGGATTTTTGAAAAAAATCATCCAACATGCAGAAGAACACAATATTCCCACCGTACTTTGGGAACCACAAATCCATCCGTATTACAGCCAACTTAGAAAATCGATTACCGGTGGGAATTTATTTGAAACTTTAGGCCGACCGTTGGTTGATCCAAATTCAAAAAATATTCGTCTAATCTCTTTGAATGAAGGGAATACCAACTGTAAAACTTTCGTGGATAGCAGCCATGTTTCCCCTCTTTGTGTTCCAGAAATTGCAGATAAGTTATTGCAAACGGCAAAGGAAATTCCAAACTTTAAGTAATCTTATGAAGTTAGATCGAAAAAAACTCAAATTTGGGAGGCAAGTTTTTCTATTTAGCTTTGTATTTCTATTTTCCGCTAATTTTATGTACCAACGTATCGTTGACAACGAGGTCAATTGTGGACTCATTGGTTCCCCTGAAAGTGGTTGCCCATATGCTTTTTTGGATCATGCCTTAGGTGTTAATTCTGGTCATGATTTGAATGAAGAAGGGGAACATACTGACCATGTTTGTTTTTCTTGCCCATGTAATTTGATTGTATCTTGCTCTTGGGATTTATATCTGTCCCATATTCTCATCCAACTCCATAAAGTTTATATCCACCAACCTGAACTTCTAATTCCACAACTTGTTTTTGTAAATAGTTTCTTCCGCCCACCCAAACATAACCTTACTTAGTTGATTCGCAATTGTATTGCGTCGCCACTTTGGAGGTTTTATGAATTTTTATTTTTTCCCCATACAACGGAAATTACTTCTTTGTTGTTTGGTTTATATCTATGTTATCGTTCTACCAATCCAACCGGAATCGAATGATTCTTTCGGAGGTAGTTGTCAAAAATACAATTCTATCCAGGAACTCAGCCACTGCATCGTGAGCAGACATCCTGAATATCGAATTGAAGAAATCAAACTGAAGGAAATATCAGGAAGAAAAAAAGTAGCTTCTTACTATTTCCCTTCTAACCCAGTTTTTAATGGTTATATGGCAGCAAGGAAAGGGGATACATCATCACCCTCTTTTCTTTCAGGACCTAATGCTGCAAATAACTTTCAGGTAATGGTCAACCAAGAAATTTTTACTAATGGAAAACGAGAAATTGCAATACAAATCGCAGATGAAGAATTTAAAGCACAAGTTTTTCGCCTAGAATCTGTAAGGCGAATCTTAGAATTTGACGTTTTAAAAAAACTAACTCGGTATCGTTACCTACATCTGGAAGAAGAAAATAGTTTTAATAGTTTAAATCTTGTAAAAGAACTAAAAAAAGTATCCAAAGCAAGAGTAAACGAAGGTCTCTCACCTGGTATAGACGAATCCTTATCAGAATCAGAAGAAATCAGGATTTTTAAAATCTGGAACCAAATCCATCGGTTATCAGAAAATGCAAAATCAGAATTAGAAGTATTACTTGGTTTCCCTATAGAAAAAGAAACAGTCAAAATCCAACATTGGATTTTGCCAAAAGACTTACCTAAAGAAAAATCGGATTTAATCCAAATGGCGATGCAGATGCGGCCAGAACTATCGTTATCAGAAAAGGAAATTGAATTATCCCTTCTTCGCCAAAACGAAGTGAGACGTCAAAAAATCCCGAACGTAACTTTAGGTGGCTTCGCACAGAATGATGGATTCAATGAAAGAGTTGTTGGAGGTTTGGTCACTTTCCCTATGACAGTTTGGAGAGATTATGAAGGCGAAACAATCATTGCTTCTTCTCAAATTGACAATTCCAAAGAACTAAAAGAGTCGGTTTCCAGAAATATCAAACAAGAAGTTTTGTTTGCGCTGACTAACTATCTCACTCTTTCAGATGAAATTCAACTATATGATACACAAAAAATGGATCGAGCTGAATTGGATTTAAAAAATCTACAGGAAGCAATTCGATTCGGAAAAATCAAAATCATAGATGCCATCAACCATCAAAGAATTCTGTTACAAACGAAATTAAATTACCTGAACACAAAAACCGAATTTGAGTTATCTCAAATTGAACTCGTTCGTGTTCTCGGTCTACCTAGCGACTCATTAGGAGTCAAACCATGAAAAAACAAACTATCATTCTACTTATTTCTGTCTTATTCATTTTGTTCTCCTTCTATTTATGGAAATCTCGAGAGACCAACCCTAATTTAGAAAACAAAAAAGAATCCAAAGACATAGTCAAATTGTTGGCAGAAACCCGAAAAAATCTCTTGATAGAAACAGAAATTGCCACAACACAAACCATCCAAACAAAAATAGAACTGATTGGTGAAACAGAAGCAGTTCCCGATGCAATTATTGATGTACCTGCAAGGATTTCGGGACGAATCACCTCTGTCTTTTTTGTAGAAGGGGATTCGATCAAAAAAGGTCAAAAACTGGCATCGATTGATTCTCCTGAACTAGCAAAACTTAGATCCCTTTATCTAGGAGCAAAATCTAAATACATTGCTTCTGAACAAAACTTAAGTAGAATTCATTCTCTTGTGAAAATGAATTTGGCCGCAAAACAAGAGCTAATTGATGCAGAGTCAAATTTAAAAGTGATTGAATCAGAAAAAAACGCAGCTGAAGAAAATTTACGTGCCAATGGTTTACCCATTGATAACTCGACATCCGGTGTGTACACTGTCTTTGCTCCAAGGTCAGGACTTGCTCTTTCTAGAAATGCGATCCCCGGTTCTATCGTTTTAGGAAATCAAATCCTAACAACAATCGCAGAGCTTTCTCAATTCTGGTTCCAGGCAAAAATTTTTGAAAACGATTTGAAACATCTCTCAGAAGGAGATCGCGGTAGAATCGTTTTAAATGCTTATCCTGATTTAGAATTCGAAGGAGTTTTAGAACATATCGGAGAAAAAGTGGATCCTGAATCTAGAACTGTACATGCAAGAATTGTTTTTAAAAATAAAAACCGCAAAGCAAAGATTGGATTGTTTGGAAAGGCCATCCTGACTGTAAACGATAGAATGGGAATTCAAATTCCCGAAGAAACAATTCAATCTTACCAAGATCGAAAGTTTATTTTTATAGAATTTAAACCAAATGAATTCAAGTGGAAGGAAATCACAACTGGTAGCGTAGCTGATAATAAAGTAGAAGTCCTATCTGGTGTGACACAAGGAGATAATATTGTAACCAAAGGAGCCTTTGAACTGAAAGCAATTCTCTTCAAAGCAACCTTTGGGGGAGAATAATATGGAGTTTTTAACAAAAATTGTCCAAGTTTCTCTTCAAAACCGATTGTTAGTGATTATATCAACAGCATTACTTGTGTTTGGTGGATTTTATTCACTAACTCATCTTAAAATGGATGCAGTCCCTGACATTACCAATGTCCAAGTGCAAGTAATCACAACATCCCCTGCCCTCTCTACTTTAGAGATCGAACAATACATCACTTTACCTGTAGAAAGAGCCATAACAGGAATTCCAAATTTAATTGAAGTTCGCTCCGTTTCTCGCTACGGATTTTCTTTAGTAACGGCAGTATTTGCAGATGGAACTGATTTATGGAAAAGTAGACAACTTGTTAGTGAAAGACTAACGGAAGCCTCAGAAAACATTCCTGCTATTTTTGGAAAACCGGTGATTGGGCCGATCACAACAGGGCTTGGCGAAGTTTTCCAATTTACCTTAGAAAGTGAATTCCATAACCAAATGGAACTCACAACTTATTTGAATTGGTACATCAACCCAGCTTTAAAAACCGTTCCAGGGATTGTGGAAGTCAATAGTTTTGGTGGGAAAACAAAACAATACCAAGTAATCGTTGATCCGTTTAAAGCCGCCGCACTCGGTTTATCTCTAAACCAAATCGTCACAGCCGTCCAATCGAACAACCTTTCTACGGGAAGTGGGTATATTGAAAGGGCCGGCGAACAATTGATTGTTGGGAGTGATGGATTACTTAAATCCATTTCTGATTTTGAAAAAATCCAAGTAGGCAAAATGGGAGATGGGTTTCCCATATATTTAAGTAGTATTGCAAAAATTATAGAAGGTCCAAGGTTACGAAAAGGAGCCGCCACAGCAGCAGGAAAGTCTGAGGTTGTTGGGGCTGTAACACTTATGTTACTCGGTGAAAATTCTCTGGAAGTAACAACGGCCGTAAAGGAAAAAATTACTCAAATTGAGAAGACACTTCCGACAGGAATGAAAATCAAACCTTATTATGATCGATCGATTATGGTAAAAAATACTTTAAATACAATTATTTGGAATTTATCGGAAGGTGCAATCCTTGTCATCATCATCCTATTTTTAATGATTGGGGATTTTCGCTCAGGATTAGTCATTGCTTCGGTCATTCCCCTTGCAATGTTATTTGCCATCAGCCTTATGTTTTTGCGAGACCTTCCTGCAAACTTAATGTCGATGGGAGCTATTGATTTTGGACTGATTGTAGATGGAGCAGTGATTCTTATCGAAAACTCACACAGACGATTAGGACTCAAACGAAAAGAATTAAAAAGAGATCTTACTGACAAGGAACAAAAAGAAACCATCTTATCTGCAACGATTGAAGTTCGTAAAGCTACCATTTACGGAGAAATCATTATCGGAATTGTTTATATCCCGATCCTTACCTTAAGTGGAACGGAAGGAAAGATGTTCATTCCGATGGCAACCACTGTACTCTTTGCGTTACTTGGTGCTTTCATCTTGACCTTGACACTCATTCCGGTTCTTGCATCTTATTTTTTAAAAGGGGGACATGTCGGAGAAGGAGAAACGAAATTTTTCCAAAAAATTCACAATTGGTATACGCCAAAACTAGACTATTGTCTCAGCGAATCAAAGAAGGTGACCTATTCTACAATCGGTATCCTTCTGCTTTCGATTCTTTTATTCTTTCGATTGGGGGGAGAATTCCTCCCCAAATTAGATGAAGGGAACCTTCTAATTGAAATTAGTCGGTATCCATCAACAACTTTGACAGAATCTATTTTGTCTTCTATGAAAATAGAAAAAACCATTCTAGAAGAAATTCCAGAAATCACAGAGGTGGTTTCAAGAACGGGTTCTCCTGAGTTAGCCATTGAACCTATGGGTGTCGAAAAAACAGATATGTATTTGGATATGAAACCAAGGTCGGACTGGAGTTTATCCAAAGGAGAAATTGAATCTAAATTACAAGAGATCATTGAAAGAGTGGCACCACACGTTGCTTATGGACTTTCCCAGCCGATTGAAATGCGAAACAATGAAATTATGGCAGGAATCCGTGCCGATGTGGGTATCAAAGTATTTGGTGATGACCTAACAAAACTAAAATCAATGGCAGAAGAGATAACATCCAAAATCAAAAATATCCCTGGTGTTGTGGATCTACGTATTGAACAATTGTATGGACTCGAATACTTACGTATCAAACCAAATAGAGAAAAATTAGCAAGATATGATCAGTCCATTGTAGATATCAATCGTGTGACAGAATCCATTTCTTCCGGTGTTCCCGCAGGTATTGTTTATGAAGGAATGAAACGATTTGAAATTGTTGTAAAAACAGAAATAGATCAGAAACCCGAACCCATCAAAAACATTCCGGTCAGAGTAGGAAAAAACACCTTTGCACCGTTACACGAATTATCAGAAATACAAATTGAGGATGGACCAGTTCAAATTTACCATCAAAACCAAAATAGGTATGCATTGGTTCAATTTAATATTCGTGGAAGTGATATGGTCAGTACAGTAAACTCAGTACAAAATGTTTTGGAAAAAGAAATCAATTTTCCACCAGGTTATCATTACATTACGGGAGGTGAATTTGAAAAATTTGAATCCGCTACAAAAACACTTTATGTTGTTGTACCGATTACACTATTGATTATTTTTCTAATCCTCTATTTTGCATTTAATGAAATATCATCGGCAATCATCATCTTTCTGAATGTACCCTTTGCCATTACTGGAGGGATTTTCGCCTTGTATTTCCGGAATCTACCATTTAGTATTTCTGCTGGCGTAGGTTTCATTGCACTCTTTGGAATTGCAGTTCTCAATGGGCTTGTGCTCATCAGTTTTATTAGAAGTTTGGAACAATCGGGAAAGAGAAAAGAAGAAGCGGTGAAAGAAGCCGCTTTATCCAGACTTCGCCCCGTCCTTACAACGGCCCTCCTTGCATCCATTGGATTTATCCCTATGGCAATCAGCACATCACCCGGAGCGGAAGTCCAAAGACCTCTCGCTACGGTTGTGATTGGAGGGTTGGTATCAGCGAGTGCTCTTACCCTTTTTGTACTCCCTCTCGTCTATTTGAAGTTTGCTGCAAAAAAGTCCTTCATACTTTCAAAAGACTCGTAGTCAGCTTTTTTATTATACGCAAGGCCAGGAAGACCTCGATCTTCTGCGCCTGGTCTTGTAAACCCGTGAACAGCTCCCGGATGAGAAACAAAACTCACCGGAGCCTTTGCATCCGTAATGGTTTTAACAAATGTTTCAACCGAAGTTTTTGGAACAAATGGATCATCTGCACCATGGTGGACTAAAACTTTAGTTTTCATTTTTTTTACACCCGATGCCAGGTTTTTACTGGCCAAAAAGCCGTGGAAAGAAACCACTCCCCCTTTTAAATCAGCACCATCTAATGCAAGTTCAATGACACCGCCACCACCAAAACAGTAACCAATGGCTCCAATTTTACTTACATCTACATTGGGATTTGATTTTAAAATATCAAGAGCCTTGTAGATCTTTTTCAAAAGAATTTTAGAATCTCCATTGGCACTCGATAATTTCCCAGCTTCCACATGGTCTTTTGCAAGAATTCCTTTTCCATAAACATCCATAACAAAAGCAACATAACCTAAGTCGGCAAGTTGTTTCGCCCGCTGTTTAGGATAGTCATTTAGTCCCCACCATTCATGGATCACTAGAATACCTGGACGTTTTCCTGTGAGAGAAGAATCAGTAGCGAGAAATCCTTCATAGGTTTTCCCATCCAATTTGTACTCCACTGCAGTTCCCGTAACTGTAGATTTTACAGGAAGCTGCGCCGTTGGTACGCTCGCACATTGTATCGCAAAAACGAGCGTGAGAATAGAAATGAGTTGTTTCATAGGTCTCCTGTTCTGCCGAAAAAACGAAAGATTCGTTCTTTCTACAGAGATCGATTTAGAATTCTAAATTGAAATCGGAAAAAAGAAACCTTAATTTCGTAAAATAGAGAACAGATTGATACCGATCAAAAATGAATACCTTTGTTCTTTTTTGTTAACAAGGACTAGAGAATCAGAAAAAGGAAACCGATCGGTTCACCAAAAAACAAAGTTTCAATTTTTTTTGTTATACGATTTTTTTTAATCGCCTCACATTGATAAAATCCATCTTCTAATCCAAAAGGAATTTATATGATCCAAAGTAACTACTTTCAAACCAACGAAGATTTAAAGGAACATTTTTACGAATTGATTGATTGGAATGAAATTGTTCCTCTCTATGAAAATAATTTTTCCGATTCTAAACTCTATACTGAGAACAATAACCCTAGATTAGAATATGCGCCATCTAATGTAGATGAGGCGAAATCCTTTTATGAAGAAATTCTAAAATCTTGCGGTGAAATTAGTGGGATTTATGTGTCCCAAGTTGCGGCAACAGTCGATGCCAAAGGTCTTAAATTTGATAATGGAAATGTAATCCACCCACAAGAAATGGTGGATGTTATTAAAATGTACCATGACGCAGGTTTAGGTCCTGTTGCTTTCAAAAGAAAATATGGTGGATTGGGAGCGCCAAGTATCATCAAAGCAATCATTGCTGAATTAATGTATAGGTCCGATAGTTCCATAACCATAGCAGTGGGAAGTATGGGTCTTGCTGCAATTTTAGAAGCCTGTGCAACAGACGAAATGAAAGAAGAATGGATACCTAAATTAATTTCAGGAAACTATACGGTCACCATGGGACTTTCAGAACCAGACTTTGGATCTGATTTGCCGAGCGTCACCACCAAAGCAACCAAGGCCAATGATAAGTGGTATCTTACTGGAACTAAACGATTTCAAACGGTAGCTTGTGGTATCAACGGAAGCCCTGGCATTACGCTCACACTAGCAAGAACGGGAACTCAAGAAAGTGGAGCAAGAGGTTTATCTTTTTTCATTGTCGAGAACAAAGATTACGCAGTGCAAGGGATTGAAAAGAAACTAGGAATCAAAGCCTCCGCCACTTGTGAAACTGTTTTTGAAAATAGCGAAGGTTATCTAGTAGGAAAAGAAGGTTTCGGACTTGTGAAGTACGTAATGGGTATGCTCAATGGAGCACGTCTCAGCGTATCTTCGCAAGGAACAGGCATTGTAACTGCAGCATATGAAGAAGCAATCAAATATGCAAAAGAAAGAATTCAATTTGGAAAACCGATTTATGAAATTCCTGCAGTACGTCGTATGTTGGATCGAATGGAAAGGGAACTCGCAGGTATGCGGTGCCTTATGGTAGAGGCTGCTTATTCCGTTGATAAATACTATTGGTATGAAGACGGTAGAACTGTCACACCAGAAGATTCCAAAACTGGCAAATTTTGGGAAAAAGTCGCAAACACACTCACCCCCATATCAAAATACTATAATTCAGAAATGTGTAATGACCTAGTTTATGACGGATTACAAGTATTAGGTGGCGCAGGATATACAGAAGATTATGATCTTTCGAGGCTTTACCGAGATGCAAGAATCACCAATATCTATGACGGAACCACACAAATCCAAGTGAATGCAGCCATTGGAGGAATTACTTCTGGAATGAGTCCTACTGGAACTTTCCGAGCTTACTTAGACCATTTGGCAAAAGGATCCGAATCCAATTCTAAATTACAAGAAATTAGAACTCTATTTGAATCTATTGTAGAAACTTACAAATCTATTGGAGACCAACAAACAAAAGAAACATATAGTTTTGAAGTGGTAGAATCAGCAGCTAGAGTTGTAGTCGGTTACTTAATGGAAAGAGCAAAAAACAAATCTACCAAAAGAAAAGAACTACGAACGCAGTGGTGTAAAGGATTTCATACCGATAGTTTAGCAATCCTTTCTGCAAATAAAATAAAACTCTCATAAAATTCTAAAAAAAAGGGCCCTCAATCACTTGAGGACCCATTAGAAAGGAAAGGGACGAACCTCCCACAATGCGTAAGTGGGAAGTTCAGATAATTCAGGTTAAATGCTTGTAACGGATTTCTCTTCTATAGGCAAAGAAATCTGAAAACTAGGTTGTTGAATCAAAGTCTTTGGTTCCAAATATTTCTTTTTGTTTCCCATTAATTTTCCGGCAAAAGAATCCGGGAAAGAATAAGCAATGATTCGTTTCCATACAGATGCAAACTGTTTTACGAAACTACCTGTGTTGTAGTGTTGACCATACTTGGCACAGATTTCTTTCAAACGAGGTGCTACTTCACGGTAACGTTTTGCAGGCATCCCAGGAAACATATGGTGTTCTATTTGGTGACTTAAGTGACCAGTCATCGTGTAGAAAAAATTACTGCCATCTAAGTTAGAAGAACCTTTGAGTTGTCTCAAATACCACTCTGCTTTTGATTCACCAGTGATGTCGTCTACAGAAAAGGATTCCGCATTTTCAGTAAAATGGCCGCAGAAAATTACTGCATAAGTCCAAAGATTTCTAATTAAATTAGCAATCAGGTTTCCTAAAATGATTTTTGGAAAATTCAAACCAGCAAGAAGTGGAAAGAAAATATAATCCTTAACAAGTTGTAATTCAATTTTCTTAAAGAACACTGCCTTGTAATCTTTTAATGTTTTTTTCTTTCTTTGTTTTTTGGGAATTTCCATATATTCCACACGATACCCGTGGGCCCCAACTCCCCACTGAAAGTTCATTGCAAGGAACAAATTTGTAAAAGGTTGCGTTAGGTGAACGGGTTTCCATTTTTGCCCTTCTGTCAAACGTGTGAAATTATACCCATAATCATGATCTTTATTTAAAACATTTGTATATGTATGGTGCATATAATTATGATAAAACTTCCATTGGTGAGCATCACTCACAATGTCCCATTCAAAAGTTCTTGAATTGAATCGGGGGTCGTTCATCCAATCATACTGTCCATGCAGAACATTATGACCAAGTTCCATATTGTTTATGATTTTGGATGTAGCTAGCAACAAGGTGCCAGCGACAAAAGTAATTGGTTCAAAACTAAAATGAAGGAGGCCACGACCAATTATTTCTGTATATCGATAAGTTTTATAAATAAATCGAATATGATCTGCATCTTCTTTTCCGACCTTGGACATCACTTCTTCACGAAGGGTTTCTACTTCTTTTCCAAAGGATTCAATTTCTTCTTTGTTTAATTTTTTGCTAATCGTTCTCATCTTTTTTTCCTATGATTATTTCTTTTAATTCTCATTCACCAATTTAGGTATTTAGGTTTCAAATCTCTAGAGTTCCAATTCCAAATTTGATTCAGCCCTAGAGACACAAATTTGGATGTTCTCTTCACCTAACTCAGACATTTCGCCTTTTGCTAAATCTGTAACAGAACCTACTGTTTTTTTACAAACACAAGTATGACAGATTCCCATTCGGCACCCACTTTGAGGATAAATTCCTTGGTCTTCCAATTCTTCTAAAAGAGATCGTTCCCCTTTCACTTGAATTGTCTTGTGACTAAGAGATAAAAACACATCCACAGTTCCCGTTTTTTTCACTTGTAAAGAAGTTTGTCCAGGTAACATAAACAACTCTGACTTTACTTCATTCCCTTCCAGAAGAGAAAGAGCTTTGGTTTGCATGGGTGCTGGTCCACAAACATAAACAGAATAGGATTTTAAATCTTTTGTATATTTTTGTAAAATTTCTTTGGTTAAAAATCCGGAATCATATCCCTCTTTGGACACTTCCGAAAAAATATAACGAATTTCTAACCAACCAGTTTGTTTTGCAATTTCTTCTAAGGAAGAACGTAAGATGATATCTTCGAAAGACCTAACAAAGTATAGGAGGGTGGCTTTGCCATTAAATTTCAAAGATTGTAGTTGTTTGAGAATGGAATGGATCGGAGTAATTCCGCTACCACCTGCTAAAAACAAAAACTTAGAAGGTAAAGTTTTAGGAAGAACAAACTCTCCTTGAGCTTCTCCCAATTCCAACAAATCACCCTTTTTGATATTCTGATTGATAAAGTTTGATACAAGACCACCTTTTTGACGTTTAACGGTGATACTTAAATGTTTTTCTCCGGGAACAGAAGACAAAGAATAAAACCTTGTCACTCGTCTTCCCGCAATTTCTACAGTGACTGGAACATGTTGTCCTGATCGAAACCCTTTCCACAACCAGTTCGGTTTCAAAACCAAAGTCTTTGTATCATCCGTTTCTTCCCTGACTGCAACAACTCGAGCTTTGATTGCCGTTACCGAAAACCTGGGATTGATCTCCCCCAATAGAAAATCAGCCCATTGTTTGGGTTGGAGAGAACTCAGGAATTCCTTGGGTTCATTGTAGATAAAAGGAAATGTTTTCATTTTCGCCTCGTATTTCGCATTTAAGTGAACACTCGTTCACAGAGATATTTAATAGTGTTAATTTACGTTGTTAGCTATGTCAACCCTAAAAAGAGGTTTTTGTCCTTGCTTTTTGAAAAAAAGTGAACGACTGTTTACTGAATTCAGGTCATGAAACTCAACAAACGATACGCCCAAAAACTACGTACCCACGACAATCTATTGGAGAGTGCGCTACAATTGATGGGAGAGGAGAAAGGACTCGGCGACTTAAGCCTTCGCGAGGTGGCGGGAGAGGCCGGAATTGTCCCTGCGGCGTTTTACAGGCATTTTAAGAATATGGAAGAGCTGGGACTAACTCTCGTGGACGAATGCGGGGGCCGGATCCAAACCATTGTCGGAGATGCTAGAAACAAAGGGGCGTATAAGTCAGCCCTACAATTGACCATTGGGTTTTTCTTCGACTATGTGGCCAACAATCGCTCTTTATTTCGATTCATTGCTCGAGAACGAACAGGAGGCAATCGCAAGATCCGAGAAAAAATCCGAGAGTCCATGAAGGCCATCGCAACCGAACTTGCGAAAGATATGCGAATGCCTAAAATGATTCCTGTGGAGGACATTCAGTTTGCATCGGAACTAATTGTAAGTATTTGTTTTCTGATGGCTTCTGATTTTTTAGATTTAGCAGCCGATGCCCATTCTGAAATGAGAAAACTAAAACTACAAACCATCAAACAAGTTCGTTTGGTTTTTATTGGAGCGATCCGAGGAAGAAAAAAGAGATAAGAGAAAATTTGAAAACAAAACTTACCTAAGTCAGTTCATTTTCTCACTTGTCATTGGATTTCACAGGAAAGGAAATCATAATATTGAGGCCTTCACCTTTTTTGGAGACGGAAGAGAAAACACCTTTGAGTTGTGACGTCAAACTACGAATCAACTCATAACCAAAATGATTTCCCTTTTCAATATTCACTGAATCTGGCAAACCATCTCCATCATCCCCAACCGATAAAATAATATTTTCGTTCGAACGAGAGAGATGGATACGAACATCTCCCCCTTTTTCATTGGGATAAGCATACTTGAGTGCATTGGTCAATAATTCGTTGAGGATCAGACCCAAAGGAAGAGTTCGTTTGAGATCCAAACGAATGTCTTCTAACTTCACATCAAAACGAATCTTCGTTGGATTGAGAACAAAGATATCATGTAAGCTAAACACTAAGTCCTCAATGTACTTACGAAGGTCTACAGATTCCAAATCTTCCGATTGGTAGAGGTTTTCATAAACCTTGGACATAGACATGATTCGAGATTGTGCATTTAGGAATGATTGTTTCGCAATTTCATTTTCAACTTTAAAGGATTCTAAATTAAGAAGTCCAGATATGATTGCGAGAGTATTTTTAACCCGGTGTTGTAGTTCTTTCAGTAGGACATCTTTTTCTTCTACAGACTTAGCCAAACGACCTTCCATATCCAAAATTTTTGTCACATCCAAGTTGATCCACAAAATGAAACGTTCACCTGCAATTTCAAAGGCTTGGCTAAATACAAGAACATCAAACTTTTTCCCATCGGTATGTTCTACGGACATCCTTTCACCGGACATCCTTCCGTTTTCTTGGTAGGCTTTATTCAGTCGTTCTATTTCTGCAGGATTACTCCATGCCTTAAACTCTTCCGTTTTTCTACCGATGACTTTTGATTTCTCTAATTGGAAAAGAGTTTCCATCGAAGAGTTTACGTCCAAATAAGTACCATCTTTCACCGTAGATATAGCCATTGGAATTGGACTCAGTTGGAATACCTTTGCATATAAACTTTCGCCATCCTTTGGTGGAACCATAACAGATGCAGATGGTGTTTCTCTAAAAACAATCACTATTCCATTTAGATTTTTTTCAGTATCCAAAATAGGTGAAATTGTTTCAGTAACATGTGTTTCACGGCCACTGCGAGAAACAATAATCAAATCATTTCTACGTTCTGTATCAATTAGCTTTTTAGATGAACTCAAAAAAGGATAAGAGACTCGAGTTCTCGCATCGGCTTGAACCAAATACAAAAAAGAGGTAAGATCTTTTTCTACAACTTCAGGTTTTTGATAACCTAACATATCTAAAGCTTTATGATTAATTTCTCGAATCAATCCTTCGGGTGAAAGAACAATCACTCCGTCACCCATTGCTTCAAAAGTAATTCGAAGTTCTTTTTCACGAAACGCTAACGTTTGTTCTGCTTGATAAAGTTGAAGTGCGGATTGAATCATACACTCTACTATATCTGGACTTGAAATTTTAGGAACATATCCGTAATGTTTTACCTTACAAACACGATCCAAGATTTTGTTATCTGAATAACCACTAACAAAAAGAATAGGAATCTCGCGGTAAGAAAGAATCTTTTCTGCTAATTGGATTCCATCCATTCCGTCAGAAAGATTGATATCCATAAGTATTAAATCAACTCGTTCACCGGAAGTGATATAATCATAAGCATCATTTGAATTAGATACATATTGTACAGAATACCCTTTGTTTTTCAAAAACTCTGATTGTGAGATGGCCAATATGGCTTCGTCTTCCACAAGTAGAATATGACCTAAACTATGTTTGAGTTCTGTCAGTGGCATGGAGTCTTCTACCGATTTTCATAATTAGCTGGTATAAAAGCAATCGATTAAGATGACAAAATTTTATGAAAAAAAATCAAAACCTGTGCAATAAAAACAAAATGTAAATGTTGAACAGATGAATTTATTGGAGATTGAGACTGTCTAATGATTGGATATTATGTCGAGTTTTCGGCACAAACAAATGTTTGCTGACATAAAATTTACGTAAGAAACCGAACTACATAAAGATTTTTTATATCACTTGTTCTTTTTTCAGGTAAGGATATCTTCTAAACGAAATCTCACCTTTCGTTCGAATGATGAGAACACTCAAACTATACGGTTCTTGGAATCAAAAACCAAAACAGAACCGCTACAGAGTTACGGTATATTACCTAACGAATGTTACAAATGCTTTAGGAGTGAGAATCATTTGTTGGTTCAAAAAAAGCCAGATTTTCTGGACCCTCATGAATGACAATCCGTCGAATTCTGCCCTCCGAGGATTTCACATCTGCTTTTAAACCGGAATAAAACCAACGAGCGACATTCTCAGAAGTAGGATTGATTCCCTTAAAATCCGGATGGTCGTTGATAAGGAGGTGGTCAATGGAATGTACGAGTTCCATAAGTTTGGTTCGTGCGGTTAAAAAATCATAAGAAATGCCGTCTGGCCGAATGTTTGTATTTCCTTCCAAAAACACCTCCACCTTCCAGGAATGGCCATGAATGGGCTCGTCGGAGCCGTCGGCAAAGTACTGGTAGAGGAAATGGGCCGATTCAAACCGACCCTCAATTCGGACATAAAATTTCCCGTTTTCTTGGGTAAACATTCCATTGACGAATAGAGCATAGTCCAATATTTGTATAGTAATTTCCTTCCTGAGGGTTCTTAAGATGACTGAAACAACAAAACCGCGCTTTTTTAAAGAAATGACTGTGGGTGAAGCGATCGCAATCCATCCTGAAGCAGGTCTAGTTTTCTCCAGCTACCATTTAGGTGGATGTTCACACTGCTCCATCAATGAAGTAGAAACCATAGAACAAGTTTGTATGGGTTACGGTGTCGAGGTAGACACTCTCATCGATTCACTGAACAACCTTTTCTCTGAAGAATAGACTTATTTCTCAACTCCCACCGGGCCCAAATTGTGGCCCTCGTGTTTTTTCAACCCAGTGGTAACTCTATAGGTTTACGATGGCAAAACAGTTTGTACGTTTCCAATATAAGAACAAAATCGATTGGGGGCTCATGACTGATGAAAACATCCTCCCACTACAAATTGGAGACAAATCCACCAAAGACTTGCTAGTTGATCTTCAAAAAAAAAGAATCAAACTAAATCTTAAATCTAAAAAACGAATCCAAAAAAAGGACGTTGCAGTCCTCTCTCCAATTACCGCCCCTTGTCAGGTCATTTGCCAAGGAGCAAATTATAGTAAACATTCCTTGGAATCGGGACTCGATCCTAAATCCAAAACATACAATTTGTTTTTTACCAAATCAGATCTTTCTCTCACTACCGCGATCGGGGATGTGATTCGGCCAAATCATGTAGAACTTTTAGATTATGAAATTGAATTGGGAATTGTTTTTGGTAAAGATATAGATCTTCCGTTAGACGTTAAATCGTATCATCCAAATGAATACATTGCCGGTCTTTTTATTGCCAATGATATTTCTGCAAGAGACATTCAACTTCCACAACTACAATGGTATAAAGGAAAATCGTACCGCACGTTTTTCCCTGCGGGTCCCATCCTGCTTGTACTCGAACCGGGAGATTATGAACTGATCCAATCATTAGAGCTAAATCTAAAAGTCAACGGACAGTTAAGACAATCAGCAAAAGCCAACCAAATGGTTTTTCCACCGAAAGAATCGATTGCGGAACTCTCTTTATTTACGCAAATTCGAGTCGGTGATGTTTTGTTAACCGGAACACCTGCAGGATGTGCACTAAAAGCTCCCGGAAAATTAAAACAAATCTTTGCTAGTTTTCTACCAGAACATAAAAAATGGGACCTTTTTATCAAAGGCCAAAAAAAACGAACTGAGTATTTACAACCTGGAGATCTAATCAAAGCAACGATTCGTACGGCAGATGGAAAGATGGATTTAGGAGAACAAATCATTCAGGTAAAACAGGACTAAATTCATTGGACAACCTAACATATAGCATACCAGGACTTCTTTTTCCAGCGATCTCCTTACTAATGCTTGCTTATACCAACCGATTTTTTGGTTTGGCTAAACTTTCAAGACAACTACTCAGTGAATATGAAAATTCAAAATCGGAAATTTTAGAAAAACAAATCCATAATCTACGATTTCGGATTTCTCTGATTTTATATTCCCAAAGTGCCGGAATCTTTAGTTTGATTTTATGTACTTGTTCTATGGGTATGATTCCATTTTACAATATCGTGGCTTGGATTTTATTTGTTTCATCACTTTTATTTATGGTAATCTCTCTCGTACTTGCGCTCATTGAAATCCACTTGTCGGTAATTGCATTAGATATTGAAAGAAATTCGATACTAACGCAAGGCTCTAAATGAAAAAAATTCCACTTCTTTTCATGTTGATTTTTCTTCTCTGTAAAGAAGCTAAGCAAAATGTAGATCAAGATATTCCACCTACCGTAAAAAACCCAATGATTGAAAAGATTTGTGTGATTGCGAAAGATGGATTGAGTATTTATTCAAAACCATCATCTAATTCAGAAGTTATAACATCTGTTTCTAAGTTAACGAAACTAGATGTTATCGAGTATTCCGATTATGAAACAATAGGAAAAGATTCTGGTAAATGGGCAAAAATTTCCTTTCACAACAAAGTCGGATTTCTATTCGATCAGCAAACAATTTGGGATTGTTCTCTGTATAACGAAGAGCTAATAGAACCAGATAAGATTAATGATCGATCAATCGTTGGCTTTTGGGGTGAAGAAAATTATAGCCCTTATTATATTCACTTCATGAAAGATCATACATTTGACGGAAACATTTGGAATGGATGTGACGAAGATGGTTGTATATCTTATAATGTCGATGGAGATTGGAAAATTGTAAATGACGTTATTTATATGCGATCTGTATACAAATCCGATAATCAAAGTAGATTTTACATCTATGTAGTTAGAGAAAAAAAACTAACTTCCACTGACCTTGATTATTCTTTTTTACAGAACTATGGCAACGAATCGGTTTCCGGTATTAAAAAAATTAAAAAGTGATGATCCTACTTTAAATCCGTATCACAATTTTTCCAAAATGAGATCCTGATCTTAAATAGCGAATCGCTTCAGCCGATTCTTCTAATGTAAAAACTTTATCAACAATAGGCCGTAATCCAGAAACTTCGATGGCCTGGTTCATTTCTATAAATGCTTTTCTGCCACCGACAACTAAACCTTGAATTTTTAAATTGTTCATAACTGCTGGAAGCAAATTGAGCTCACCTGATTTACCGGCAAGAATCCCAATCAAATGGATGACACCAAACGGACGACAGGCGGCAATAGACTGTTCTAAGGTTCCAGCTCCTCCCACTTCAATTATATGATCGGCGCCTACTTTTTCTGTGATCCGACGAACTTCTTTTCCCCAATCGGGAGTTTCTTTGTAATTGATTAGGTAATCAGCACCTAACTCTTTTCCCCGTTCTAACTTTTCTCCACTGGAAGAAGTAAGAATGACTTTGGCGCCGACCAATTTCGCAAACTGCAATGCAAAGATAGAAACACCGCCAGTTCCTTGTACGACGACAAATTCACCTGGTTTTAATTGACTGAACTGAAATAAACCAGACCAGGCAGTAAGAGCAGCACAAGGCAAAGTTGCTGCTTCTTCATAAGATAAATGTGAAGGAATTCTAACAATACCAGTCTCTGGAACTAAAGCAAACTCTCGTAAGGTGCCAGGTAGTGGCCCCCCGATCGTATGGCGCATTTCTGCATGTGTTGCCTCTTTTGCTATCCATTTAGGCGCAAAAGTGAGAAGGACTCGATCTCCCAATTTCCATTCTGTCACTTGAGAGCCGACACCCGCCACTTCCCCAGCGCCATCACTGCAAGGAATTAAGGGGAGAGGGAACTTGGGATTGTATTTTCCTTCCACAACCAAAGAATCGCGGTAATTCAAAGAAGCCGCACGCATTCGAACAAGGACTTCCAGTGGACCTGGACTCGCTGGCTCAGGAATGTTTACAATTTCTAAATGATCCAAACCAAAACTTTGGATTTGTGCTTGTTTCATACTTTCTCTTAATTCCTTTTCAGATTCAAAAACATAACAACCGTAAAACGAACTATTTACTTAGAACAATTTCTCCATTCTCATTCAAAGGGAAAAATGGATTGTATGCCACTTCAAAAATATGGCCATCGAAATCCTTAAAATAAGCACTGTATCCACCCCAAAAAACTTTTGTAGGTTCTTTGAGTATTTCTGCACCTAACGCGCGCACTTTCTCAATTACCGCGTCAACTTCAGCTTCACTTATTTGGTTTTGAGCGAGTGTAATTCCGGAAAACTTTTGGCGTTTTTGGAAAGGAATACCTATATCTTCAGCTAAAGCTTCTTCACCAAACAAACCAAAAACGAGAGCCCCAATTTGAAAAAAAGCAACACTATCATTACTTTCTTCTGAACGTTTCCAACCGAGTCCCTTTTCATAAAATTCAATTGACCGTTTTAAATCGGAAACACCTAGGGTGATTAAATTGATTCGTGGATGCATAAACGAACTCCTTTGGCAAAAATATGAACTTTAGAAAAATAAAAATTATGAAAGAAGGATTTGAATTCACAAAACGAAGGTTTCATGGTAGATGGAGCCATTGGGTGGCGGGTGGTTAACCCCACCCAGTCTATATAGGGCGGGGACATGTACCTAAATACTCACCTGGAAAGAATTACTTCTTTCCAAGACCTGTAGTTTTCGCACCAACGAGGATTGACATGTTTCCTGATGGGTGTTTGTTTTCGCGCATCAACTGGTGACACTCACCAGTTTGTTCGAAACTATAAGTTTCAGCCAAAACTGGATCTACTTTTTTATCAATCACCAATTGGTTGAGATCACGACAGTTGTCGTCGTTTGCGAAGTGAGAACCTTGCAGACGTTTTTGTCTCATCCACAGATAACGAAGGTCAGCTGTTGCATTAAAACCAGTAGTTCCTGCACAAATCACTACCATACCACCTGTTTCGCAAACAAATACGGAAGTTGGAAGTGTAGTTTCACCTGGATGTTCGAATACGATTTGTGGGTTTTTGCCTTTACCAGCAATGTCCCAAATCGCTTTTCCAAATTCACGTGCTTGTTTGGTCCATTCAACAAAAGCTTCTGGTTTGTTGATATCAGAAGTGAGCCCACCCCAGTGTTTGAACTTGTTACGGTTGATCACACCAGCTGCACCTAAATTTTTACAAAAATCAATTTTGTCATCGGAAGAAACAACAGCGATTGGAATTCCACCAGCTGCCTTTACAATTTGGATCGCCATAGCACCAAGTCCACCGGCTCCACCCCAAATCAAAGCTACATCACCAGGTTTTACATCGTTTGGTTTCCAGTGGTGTAACATTCTATAGGCGGTTGCAGCAACTAACATATAAGCTGCAGAAGCTTCCCATGTTAGGTGTTGTGGGCGAGGAAGACACTGATGGTCTTGTACTTTGCAGAACTGTGCAAAGGAACCCCAATTGGATTCATATCCCCAAATGATTTGAGAAGGTGCATACATTGGATCTTTTCCAGCAAGAACCCATGGATCTTTTGGATCCCACATAGCACAATGGACAACAACTTCGTCACCCACTTTTACATTTTTAACTTCGGCTCCAACCTTATAGACAATTCCTGATGCATCAGATCCACCAATGTGAAATTTTTCTGGTTCGCCTTTTTTGTTACGAGCTGCGATCACATCAACTGGATATCCAAGGGCTGCCCAAACGTTGTTATAGTTAACTCCAGCAGCCATAGTGGCTACGAGAACTTCGTTCGGACCGATCTCCGGAACATCAATGACTTCTGATTGGAAAGAAGTTTTCGGCTCGCCGTAACGTTCCGGGCGAATGACCTGCGCGTGCATTTTTTTGGGCACAACTCCAATAGGAGGGAGTTCCCCTACTGGTACGATTTCTACGTTGCTCATAGATTACCTTTTACGAATCAAATTTATAGAGTTTCTTAGAACGTTTTAAAAAAGGCATCAATTGTCAATCGCTTCCCCACTCCATAGAGAAGGCAAATGTCCATGCAGATTGATAGAGTCTATACTCACGATCCCTTTGCAACGGGTAACGATAGGCCAAACTCATATTGTATTTTTCTGAAAAATTCCAAGAAAACCCTGCACTCGCCTCTGTAAAATACGATGGATTGGCTTTATCTTTCTCTTTGGAATAATCCACACCATTATAGGGATTGCGATACAATAGTCCCGTAAAGAGTGAAATCTCTGGCATCAAATAATACGTCACATACGCAGAAATGAGTGTGGTTTTTTTGAATTCATATTCTGGTTCCGGAGGGGAAGCCGATGGTTTACGAACATAATAAGGAATTCCATCATTGTCTTGTAAGTTGTTTGGTTGTGGACGCGAGAGAGGGTTTAATCCTCCGATTTTAGTCACAAAGGACCACTTCTCATACAAATAACCAAGTTTGATAAATCCAGAACCCGTATAATAATTTCCACCGGTAAACCGGTCGGTATCAGGCCCACTAGGAAATCCTACCGAACCTTCAATCACAAAGAAGTAAGGTTTATCTAAATCAAAGAAAGGTTGGTATTTAAAACCAAGATAAGTTTTTCCAATTCGTGCTGCATCCTCTCTTCCTCTTTGTTGGTAGTAGTTCCAAGGTACAGAAGCATTGAGAGCAAACCTTCCATCAAAAAAATTCATCTCCGCAAAAGCTGTCGTTGTAAAAAGATGACTATTTTCCCTTGTGGATTGGTAATAATCTTGCGTCATTACCAGATAGTTGGTTGGTTTTTCTCGTTTTCCAGTAAATGGATCCACAAATCTCGCAGTCGCATTTGGACTATCCGACGAACCAGTGTGATGCGAATATATTGAAGAAAAAGAAAACAGAAAAAATATGAATACTAAAAAACTTTGTTTCATCGTTCCACTCCAGGGAAACAACCAGGGAAACTAAAAACGATATCTTCTGCTTGGAGATTCTGAAGGAGTATATTGTATAGAGAGACATTGGAGACTTTCGATATAATAACAGGTCCCGCGACTGCAGACAATTGGTCTAAAAATCGGATAGGAGTTCCCGACACAGATCGATCTTGAAAAAGCGACAATAAAGAGGTTAATATTTCTATATTACCAGAACGACCTGATTTAATTGGAATCTTACATTTAGGAGTAATGGATTTATTTCCTTGCGGAAGTAAAATAGTAACATCTTTCGCTCCTACTGTCATTCTGATATAAATTTCTTCCCAACTCAAATTTGCAACCGCCACCACTCCTAGTGGCATATTCGAAGTCCGAGTGTTTGGATAAAGAAAACTCGCACCCGTTTCCACTGTACTATTGTACTGAGTGATGTTGGATACCGTGGAAGCAGATAAAAATGGATAGATTTTACCATACAAATCGTCCGCAGGTAAATCTAAGGGTACAGTATACGGTGTATGTGTTTTCGCTGTGGCCGTGGAACTTCTTTCCGAACTTGAGGTGGACACACCTAATGTTTGGTTTGGTGGGTTGATTCGATAACTACCCGTTTCCCAATTGATATAACTGCTACTTTGGATCACAATAACGTACGCCACCGAATTACTAGTCAAACTAAACTGATTTAGGTTATCATCTGCTTGGTCATCATAACTGCGAAGGTTGGTTCCGACCGCTACCGTTTGGTTGTTATTAAAAAAAATTAAGTTCTGAAGAATCGTCAATTTTTCCTTATTACTATCACCCACCGAACCAAAAGTACAGTGAGTGACTAGTAAAGAAAGAATCGCAATGAAACTGAGCCGATAATTTTGTTCTTTCATCAAAAGGGGCTCGCAAACTTTGGATTGGTCAAAAACTCATTATCAGTGAGGGCCAAAAGAAAATTTACCATATCATCTCTCTCTGTTGCACTGAGTGTAAAAGGGCGAATCAACGTAGTGTTTTTAGCTGTGTGACTGACACCACCTGATTCATAATGTTGGATCACTTTTGTTAATGCATCCCTCGCACAATCTTGTTTCGTTTTTCCGGTACCGGCAGCTTTGTTCGGATTATTAACATCATCACACATAAAAGTGCCATCATGCATATAGGGATAAGTTAAACCAATGTTTCGTAGTGATGGAGCACGAAATTTTCCTATATCGGCAGAATCTCCTGTAACATCAAATAACCCTTTTTTATCATTCGGAAGAGATGCATAATACGCATCCGTATGTATGCCATTACTATGATAAAAAAACTCTTGTGAACCGGAATTTCCATGAAATGTAGTGTCAGTAAAATTAAACCCACCGTGACAATGGAAACATTCTGCTCGTTCTCCATTAAATAAGTTCATTCCCCGAATTTCAGAAGCATTCAGAGCGCTACGATTGTTTCGAAAGTTATACTGATCAAACTTTGAATTTCCCGAAATCATCGTCCGCTGGAAACTCGCCAAGGCAAATCGTACGTTTTGTTCGTTTGCAGAGGAATCTCCAAAAGCACGTTGGAACATAGGTGCATATATCGAATTTGCATTCAATCGATTCACAAAATCGTTATTTTGTAATCCGAGTTCCACCGGTGTTGCCCCAAACATTGGCACTCGCGATTGAATTTCCAAATTTGTCATCAAGGGATTATTCCATGTGAGACGCGGATGGTAAGCTACATTCGAAAGATGTTGCGAATTTCTTGGGTGGATTTCACCAGTAATTCCAGAAGGAAATTCCTTCGCATCGGCAAATGCAAATTCCTGAATATGACAACTGGAACAAGACATCGACTGATCTCGCGAAAGAGAACGGTCATAAAATAAAAACCTGCCGAGTTCGACTTTCGCTTCACTCATTGGATTAACACTAGGAACCACCGGAGTCGGAAACCCTGGAGGTAGGTTCCAGTTGTACCCAGAAGGAACAGCAAACAATAATAACAATAAATTCTTAGTGTTATCTTCTTTGTTTGGATTGAGTCCATTCAAAAGAAACGCACATTGGAATTGTAAAACTATAAATAAGTATAAATAAATTCGATTCATAAATCCTCCTTCGGGGAAATAATCCCCGAAGAGTTAACCAATTAAGGTTTTAAATAAAACGCAGAATGGGTTCCAGAACTCACACCCGACGCAGAAACGAGACCTGTGCGAGTGATGACCTTAGCACACTCTGCGTTTGCATTTCCTGGCATACACATTCCAATCGCTGCCGATTTGGTGTTGGTTGTATCTAACAATTTTTGAACATCAAAGTAGACTGGGTTGGCGGACGGAACCCAGCTAGACCCTTGAGTGGAAGTAACTCGAATCGTTGGTCGATTAGGAAGTGTACAGGTAACCGAGGGAGCAGTTCCCGTACAACTTGCACTGCCCAAATGAAATGCAGAAGCCACAGTTGAACCAGAGTCGGTCGTTTTCCAATCAAATTTCATAAATATAAATCCACTGAGCCAACTCCACTGCATTTTAGTTATATTAAAAGGTGCGGAATTCGTCGTCTCTGTCATATGATTTAAACTATAAGGAACTCCTATTTTAAACTCGAGTCCTATCACATTTCCAGAAGGTCTCGAAGTACGAATGATTTTATTTGTTTCCGAAGTTCCTTCTGCCGCACAGTCACTTGTTCCGTCTTCAAAGTCAAGTAAAACCACTGAAGAAGTTTGCCACTTTCCATCTGGAACTAAAGTTGCATCTACTGTCGTACCGTCGTTTAACACATATTTAACGTCATGTACATAGAATCTTGCATCTTTAATATAAAGACCGTCACTGCCAGAAACACTCACGCCAGCGACAGAACTAACTTCCGTTCCGCACTTTACGCCGACTTTGCCAGCTGCGACCATTTCAAATGGTATTTCTACGCTACTCATTGCATTCACAACGACCAAACCAGCGAGTAAATTGGAATTATCTTCCTTTTTTTCACCCAACATCTCACAACCAAATACTGTGAGAATTGAAAATGCGACAAAAGTCATAAATGTATATAATTTCATTATAATATCCTATTTTTCTAATTTATCTTTCAAAATTGCCGAAAGACTGGCTCTTTAAATTAGGAACTAGATACGTGGTGGTCTGAGTAAAGTGGGAATTCTTCCATCCTCAAGAGTGGATGAAGACTCATTAATAGTATAAAAAATCACAGAAGGAACGGTAAAACCAAAAGCTAAATTTGGTCTATCCATAGTTTGGTGGTGTGAACGTAAAGAAAGTGCATCTTTTTTTTTCTTTTTGCAAGAACATAGATGGACTTCGCCATCTTTTGCTTCGTGGCAATTCGGTTTGAGTGCCAATTCCTTTGTGGTTTGGTGGTTATCCACATGAGCCGAAGATAAAGATTCAGTTTTCCCTTCCGAAAAGAGTTTGTCTTCTGCGTTTCCATGTTTTTCCTTTTTGGATCCATGGTTACAATGGCAGATTTTGGAATTAGACTCCAGGCAATACCCAAGTAACCCACTCCCTAAAAAAAGGAATTGGGTACAAAGAAATAAGGCCAAACTCCCGGCAATCCACCGTTTGCAGAACATCTACCCCATGCTTGACCACCCAACCCAAAAATCGAGCCAATTTTTGGACAAATTTGGTGTCCCCCCTCCTGCCCTTTGAAAACATGGTCTTGGAACCAATGCAAACGAGCTAGAGGCCATCAGATGAAACGCACGGAACTAGAACGCAGGGAACGAGAACTGCGAAAAGCAGAAAAGAAAAAGATCCAACCTGGGGAAAAAGAAGCCATGAGCGTAGGTGACTACATCGACGCCCTATTTGGAATGTTTCGTTATGATTCGGACGAGATTTTTAATGCAGCCGAAGACGAAAACATTTTAGAACTTCTGGAAAACATGAAAATGGAACATCCAGAAAAACAATGGGATGTCATCATTCGCAAGGCTGTAAACAAAACAAAAGTGGAACAAAAAGAAAAGGCTTACGACTCCCTTCGAATCCTTGCAGGAATTCCTGCCGTCACCGCTTAATTCCTTTTTTTTCCCTAACAAACAGATTTACAAGGGAAGGTCTTCGTCTTATAGTTGTGACCTTCCTGTATGAAACAGACCTTCACCTTCATTCTGTTATGTCTCTTTTATACCAACCTATTTGCTACTTCAAAATCTTGTCCAAACACTGATCCTGTTCCACTTTCCAGCACGGAAGGGAATACTTATGATCTTTCTCATCATTTAGTTTTTTTCACGGCAAGTCCTGCCATCCATTCCGTATCCGAAGTAACAAATCAGTTTCAAACAACAACTTTACAAAAATCCAACGGAGTTATACCCAATTTTGGAAACACTGACAAACAATACTGGTTTTGTTTTGTCATTCACAATGATGAAACAAAACAAAAACGGATTGTCACCTACATCAAATACCCTTTACTTGATGATGTAAAATTTTTCGCATTACGAGAATCAGGTGACGTTTCAGAAAACCAACAAGGAAGAAGATTTCCGTTTAAAAATAGAGATCGGGACTACCGAGGTTTTAGTTTTGCGACTGACTTATTGCCGAAGGAAACCGTAACTTATTTTGTTGGTGTGAAAACAGATAGCTCTGTGTCTGTACCACTTATGGTAGCGGAGGAGAAAAACTTTTATACATTTGTTTCTTTAGACACTCTATTCCAAGGTATATTTTTTGGAATCGTAGGTGTGATGAGTATCTACAATCTGTTTGTATACTTCATGGTACGAGACAAAGCATACATCTTTTATGTTTTGTATTTACTCATTGCTGCAATTTTGTTCCAATTTTCACTTCAAGGTTTATTGCCTGTTTTATTTTTTCCCAACTCACCTGAACTGGTATACAACTCTCACAACCTACTTTACTTTTTATTTTTACTCACTTGTTTCCCAATGAGTATTACCTTTATGAACTTAAAGACCAATGCTCCACTCATCCGTAAATGTTTTTTGGGACTGATGGTCATCTCTGTTATTTGTATTTGCCTCCTTCCTTTTTTACCTTACCGCATTATGAACCAAGCAGGAGATATATTTTCGTTTTTACTCGCCTTCTTTGCTTTGTTTGTTTCTTATTACGTGGCCTTTATCAAAAAGTTCCCACCTGCGAGGTTTTATTTTTACGGATACTTTATGGTGATCGTGGGAGGGCTTGCGACGGTCCTCAAGTATATGGGATTTTTTCCAGTAAATACATTCACGGAGAATTCGTTTCAAGTCGGAATGGCGATAGAAGTACTTCTTATGGCCTTTGGACTTGGAGATAGAATCTCTGTAGTCCGCAAAGAAAAGGATAGAATTCAATTTAAAGCGGAAATCAACAAACAAAAGTTAATTGCCTACGGAAAAGAACTTAAGTTAGCCCAAAAACTTCAAGAGTCCACTCTTCCCCAAATTCTACCTAAGTTTCCAGGACTCATTATCAAAACGGGATACTTCCCCGCCTCTTTAGTTGGTGGTGATTTTTATGATCTTACCGTTTATGGGAAACACCAGATTTGTTGTTTGATCGCAGATGTAACGGGACATGGAGTTCCTGCCGCCATTGAAGCTGCCATGTTAAAGATTGCCTATATGCAAACTCTAGCTTTTGCCAATAAACCAGGAAAAGTTTTAGAAAGTATCAACGTATCCCTTGCCGGCAATTATAAAAATCAATTCTTAACTGCCAGTGCCATCTTTATTGATTTGGATCTCAAACAACTACGGGTTGCAAATGCAGGCCATCCTGCCTTGTACAAATTCAATGAAAATTCCACAACCATCGAAGTGATCCGACCGAAAGGAAAACTCATCGGATACTCTAAAGAAGTACAATACCCAGAAGAAATTCACAATGTATCTCCCGGTGACAAAATTTTATTATTTACCGATGGGATTTGGGATTTGTGGGAAAATGGTGATTCCGGCGAACAAGAATTAATTGGTTGGTTACTTGAGCGGAAGGCTGAGTCTGTGGAATCGTTGTATGGTGGGATTGATGAACACATTCGTCTACGGAACAAAGAAGGTCCCGCAGACGATGATATAACATTTATTTTGTTCGAAATTAACTAATATGCGGACTAAACGTCCGCATAAATCGCCGCATTCAAAAGTCTGGAGATATTATCCAAATTACGAGAAACGTCTCTATAAAGAAGGGCTGGCATCAAATTGTCTTTTTTCTGATACTTTTTCTTCTTCACTTTAGAATCATTCTTTTTAACGGAACGAATCATTTGAAAACGATACTCACGACTTTGGCTACGAATCTGTGGGTTACCAAGGATGTCAAAAGTTTCACTTTGTTCCAAGTTCACAAGCAAGATGTCGTAATGGTGTTTGAGTAAATCCATTTGGTCTTTTACCGAATGAGTGAAGGATTTATCTAAGGAAACCTTTTGGCGGTGTGACTTTCTCATCTTTCTTGCAATTGATGCAAAATTATCACCCATTTCTTCCACAGCCTTCACTCTTTCCATAATTCCTAAAACATCTTTCGCATAGTTTCCGGTAATACCAGTTTCTTGGATTTGGTTTAGGTAGGTAAGAACTTCTGACCTTACTTGGTCTAACTCTTCTTCTTTTTTTAATACCTGGAGGACACGAGTGGCATCGTAAGGTTGTAATAAAATTTGTTCTGTTAAACGAAGGAAGTCGTATGTGTCTCGAATGATTTTTTTAGTAAACTCAACAAGTTCCACCATCGCAAGTTCTGTGGTTTTAACAGCACCAGCTTGCAAAAGACGAATGGAATCTTTGTCTTTTCCTGTTTTGGATGCAAGTCCATCCACAATGGCACTCACTACTTTGGTAATTGTATTCACAAACCAAATGAGAATCAGAGTGTTCGTGATATTAAACATCGTGTGGAAAAGAGAGATATGAAATCTTGTCGATTCTTTATCAGTCAATGGATCCCCAGGAATCAAATCATCCACAATTCCAGTGAACAATTTAAAGAACAGTAAGGCCCAGATCACCCCGAACACATTGAATAATGTATGTGCAAGAGCGGCCTTTTTAGCATTTCGATTTCCCGGAATGGCAGCAAGGTTTGCTGTAATCGTAGTTCCAATGTTTTCACCAAGGATCATACCATAAGCGGCATCAATCGGTATATAACCGGAGAAAGCGAGTGTGATGGTGATAGTTGTGGAAGCAGAAGAAGATTGGATAACAATCGTTAAAAGAGCTCCAATCAAAACGAATAACAATATGGTGTTGAATCCCATATTTGTGTATTGTTGCAAAAATAGAAAACTCTCTGGATCTTTTGCACTATCAGGAACGGATGATTTTAAATAATCCAATCCTAAAAACAAAAATCCAAATCCGATCAGGAAACTTCCCCAACCCGATCTACTTTCTTTTCTCGAGAAATTTAAAATCACTCCGGCAGCAACCGCTGGTAAAGCGAAGGATGCAATGTTGAACTTAAATCCTAAAAAAGATACAATCCATGCAGTGATGGTGGTTCCAATGTTGGCCCCCATGATCACACCGATGGCTTGGGCGAGTGAAATTAAACCAGCATTCACAAATCCAACCACTAGAACGGTGGTTGCCGAACTGGATTGTATTGTAGATGTAATAAATAGTCCGCTGAACACAGCGGAAACTCGATTTCTCGTCATAGACGAAAGGAAGGAACGAAGCCTATCCCCCGCCACGCGTTGTAAGGACTCACTTAGTAATTTCATCCCATAGATGAAAATGCCGAGTCCGCCTAAAACCTGAATGAGTAGTGACCAATTCATAGATGTAATATTTCCAAGGTTTAATTTCTTTGATTACAATTTGGTACCAACCTTTTATTCGGTTGCAGTATTTTTTTCCGCTGGTACTTTGTAACCAATATGTCAAAAACCATCAGCAAAGGAATGGTTGTAGGATTTTCCTATCACCTAAAGAACGCCCAGGGAGAAACTCTGGACCAATCAGACGAACCACTATTATATCTCCACGGCTGGCAAAATATCATTCCCGGTTTGGAAAAAGAACTAGAAGGATTAGTAAACGGAGATTCCAAAAATGTAACTGTACCACCTGAAGATGGTTATGGGACATATAACGAAGCTCTGATCTTTCAAGTTCCCAAAACGGAACTTCCGGCAGAAGCCGAGTTAGAAGTGGGAATGGAATTCCAAACGGATACTCCCGAAGGTAGAATGGTTCTATACCTTCAAGAGGTTCGTGATGCGGATGTCATTCTGAACGGCAATCACCCGTTAGCTGGAGAAACTCTTCACTTTGCAGTGACAATTAAGTCCATTCGCGAAGCAACAGAAGAAGAATTACAACACGGTCACGTGCACGGTCCAGGCGGACACCACCACCACTAGAATTCTCTTTTTTTATTTTCTCTCTGGGTCTTCTTTCAGATTGCTTTTTTTAGAAAGGGTAATTACACTGACAGAAGATTCAGAGTATTGTTGATTTTCACCGCCGAAGTAGTCCTTTCAAGCTTGCACGCTGGTAGCTTTCCCAAGTTTTTCCCTGCATTTTTCTGGAGTTCTTACCCAAAATCCCTTTTAGGGTCCCGACGATTGTAAATCTAGAATTCCCGAGTCAACTTTAACAAACAGGACAAAAACTATGTCAGTAAACATTTACGTTGGCAACCTCTCTTACGATATGACTGAAGGTAAACTCAGTGAGCTTTTCGGAGCACACGGAGCAGTAACTTCTGCAAAAATCATCACTGACCAGTATTCTGGCCGTTCTAAAGGTTTCGGATTCATCGAAATGAAAGATGGAAAAGAAGCTGATAACGCAATTAAAGAACTTAACGGAAAGAACATTCTTAACCGTGAGATGAAAGTAAACATCGCAAAACCTAAAACTAACAACTGGAGATAATCTAGTTCGTTAAAAATCCGTCGCTTAACTTGGTTTAAGTGGCGGATTTTTTTTGTTTTTTTTGTTTTTTTTGTCTTTTTTGTTTTTTTGAAAAATAAAAAGGCTACTACCAATCCTTCTTTAAACAAATTTTCCTATTCCCTTTTCCTTCATTACACCCTACCCCTTACAAAACCACCTGGTATTTCGATTTCATCTTTTCTATTTGTTCTTCCGGAATTTGGTGTACATTTTTTCCTCCATGTCGATTCTCCACAGTCACAACATGAAGTTGATATTCGAATTCATTCGCTAAACGAATGTAAGGTTCCAATTCCCAATCTAAAGTAAATGTATTGTCCACGATGACAAAAGGAATTCCAAGTTCCAGGGCTTGTTTGGTTTTGGTTTCACAGTCTTTGTAGGCTAAGTGATTTTTTTTATAATCAAAATGATAATCACCAACCTCATCTTCAAAATAGGAATCAATGGAAAAGATGGGTGCCGTATTGGTGATGGAAATGGCTTTTGCCAAACTAGTTTTTCCTGAACCAGGAATGCCTCTTAAAGCTAGTAATGTTTTTGTTGGTTCAATGGAAGTGAGAATTGGTCTCAGGTCTTGTGATTGCTTCGGTTCCATTTCCAAATCTTGGTTCTTTTTCCCAATAGGGAAAGAGAAAAATCTAGCAAGGAATGGTTCTATCTGAAAGAATAGAGCAGAAACAAGGAGACTTTTGTGTCATACGAAGCTTATAAACTCATCCATATTTTCGGAATGTACCTTTTATTTTTATCCCTCGGCGGAATCGCTCTCTACACCATCAATGGTGGCAAAAAATCAGAAAACAAATTCAAAGCTGTGGCTGCTATCACACATGGTGTAGGACTTTTGCTCATCATCGTTGCAGGATTTGGCCTTATGAAGTTTCGAGGAATTTCTCATTCCGCACTTCCAGTTTGGGTGATTTTAAAAATCGTCATCTGGCTTGCGTTTGGTGGACTTTTAGCGATGGCTTCCAAAAAAGAGAAATTTGCAAAAATCCTTTGGTTTGTATTCCCACTTTTGGGTCTTTCCGCGGCTTACCTCGCTTTCTACCAACCGTTTTAATTTTCTAAATCACATCCTCCCGGATATTCTAACACGGGAGGGTATCAATTTTTCATTCTCACCTTTTTCTTTTTCGATTCTCAAATCTAACTCTGTCTACATAAAGAAGACAATTTATGTAAATTGAATCTCGAGGGAATATGAAAACAAGAATCGAAACCGACTCTATGGGTGAAATTGAAGTAGAAAATTCTCGTTATTGGGGTGCACAAACCGAACGTTCCCTCCACCACTTCCACATCGGCAATGACAGATTTCCGAGAGAGATGATTCGAGCTCTTGGGATTTTAAAAAAATCCGCAGCACTGACAAACAAAGATTTGGGAATTTTATCCTCAGAAAAAACAGAACTCATTGTGAAGGCGGCTGAAGAAGTCATCAATGGAACTTTGGATGCACATTTCCCTCTTGTGATTTGGCAAACGGGATCGGGAACACAAACCAATATGAATGTGAATGAAGTCATTTCCAATCGTGCCATCGAAATGGTAGGTGGAGTTATGGGTTCCAAAAAACCAATCCATCCCAATGATGATGTCAACAAAGCCCAAAGTTCCAACGATACCTTTCCCACAGCCATGCACATTGCTTGTGCCGAACAATTGGTTCACAAACTAATTCCCGCCTTACAAACGCTTCATGATACCTTGGAAATTAAAACAAATGAGTTTGCAGATATCATTAAAATTGGTAGAACCCATTTGCAAGATGCCACACCACTCACTCTCGGTCAGGAATTTTCAGGTTATGTCCAACAACTCTCTTATTCGATTGATAGAATCAAACGGGTGTTACCTTCTATTTACCGATTGGCACTTGGAGGAACTGCTGTAGGAACAGGACTCAATACCCATCCGGATTTTGCAGTGAAAGCCGCTGCGGCCATTACCAAAGAAACAGGACTTCCCTTTGTCACTGCGGAAAACAAATTTGAGGCTCTAGCCGCACATGATTCCCTTGTGGAAGTGAGTGGAGTTTTGAAAACCATCGCATGTTCCCTGATGAAAATAGCAAACGATATCCGTTGGTTGGCTTCTGGCCCACGATCTGGAATCGGTGAAATTTCCATTCCCGAAAACGAGCCAGGTTCTTCCATTATGCCAGGCAAAGTCAATCCCACCCAATCCGAAGCCATGACCATGGTGGCCGCACAAGTCATTGGAAATGATGTAGCAGTGAATGTCGGAGGGTCTTCGGGAAATTTTGAACTGAATGTATTCAAACCATTGATTATTTTTAATGTTCTCAATTCCATACGATTGTTAGCGGATGCGACCCTGTCTTTCGAAGAACATTGTGCAAGGGGAATTGAGGCCAATAAGGAAACCATAAACCAAAACTTAAACAGGTCCCTCATGCTTGTGACGGCTCTTAACCCCTACATTGGATATGACAACGCAGCCAAAATTGCCAAAACAGCTCATAAAGAAAATTCTACCCTAAAGGAAGCAGGAATCAAATTAGGAATCCTCACGGCAGAAGAATTTGATCTTTGGGTGAAACCAGAAGAGATGATTTCACCCAAAGAATAAAAATAATTTTGGATCACAAATTATATCAATATATAATAATATTATAATTAACAAATATTTAGTTAAAAAAATTCAATCTATAAAATGTTTGACTTTTATCTAGAATCCTTTTTATTTGCATATGTCTAGCTCATATAGAGACGGGGGAACCAAATTTTGGGGCGTACTGCAATTGCAGAGGATATCTCTCAATCCTAGCCCGACAGCTAACCTCGGAGACTTTGAGGGAAGGTAAACAACCTTCCACAAACGATTTTTGTAAGGAAGGAAGTTTATGAAGTCCTCAGTATTTTATGCCCTAGCGGTAGCCATTTTTTTCGGCACACTCGCTTTCGTTTTTTACCTCGGTAAGTTGTATTTCCCACTCAATCATGGTTTGAATCCTTTGAGCCTGGAGATCAATTTTTCTCACTTTTTAGTTGGTTTTGTGGCACACTTAAAATCCCCCTTCGGGCGATTGTTGTTACAAATCCTACTAATCCTTGTTACGTGCAAAATCTTTTCGTTTTTGTTTTCGTTAATACGGATACCAAGCGTGATCGGAGAAATCACGGGAGGTTTGGTCTTAGGCCCATCACTACTTGGTATGTTGGCACCAGAATTTTCAGAGATGATATTCCCTGCATCTTCTATGGGATCTTTGAAATTACTCAGCCAAGTGGGTTTGATTTTTTTTATGTTCCTGATCGGACTTGAAACTGATTGGAAAAATTTACATGGAAGTCTACATACCGCTGTTGTCATCAGCCATGTGTCCATCATGTTTCCTTTTTTACTCGGTGTGATTTCTTCCTTATTTTTATTTGAAACATTAGCACCAGAAAAAGTTTCTTTTCTCTCTTTTAGTCTCTTTTTGGGAATCTCCATGTCGATCACCGCTTTCCCTGTGTTAGCACGCATCATTCAAGAAAAAAAATTAAACACAGAAAGATCGGGCGTTCTCGCCATCACATGTGCTGCAGCGGATGATGTCACTGCATGGTTGATTTTGGCTTTGATTTTAGGACTCACCTCTTCCGATTCAATGTCGGGAGTTTTACTTTGTTTTTTGGGAGTGGTTCTCTTTCTTTATCTAGCATTCAAATATGTAAGGACAAGGTTTGCGAGTAGTCTTTCAAAATTAGAAAATATAGATTTTCTACCAAACTATATAGTATTTTTTCTTTTTATTTGGCTCACTTTTTCCTCCTTATTTACGGAATCAATGGGCATTCACTCATTGTTTGGAGCATTTATCGCTGGTTCTACGATCCCGGCGAATCATAAAATAAGAAAAATCATCATTAACAAATTTCAAGATGTGAGTGTGATTTTTCTCCTCCCTTTATTTTTCGCATACTCCGGTTTAAAAACTCAAATTGGTCTTTTATCAGATCCAAATTTATTTTTAATTTGTTTATTGATTCTGTTTGTAGCCATTTTTGGAAAGTTAGGTGGCAGTACCATTTCCGCAAGGTTTTTGGGAGAAACATGGAAGGATTCCCTCATCATCGGTATTCTTATGAATACACGAGGACTTATGGAACTAATCGTTTTGAACATCGGATTAGAAATGGGAATCATTGGGCCTGAGTTATTTACGATTATGGTGATTATGGCTTTGGTTACGACAGCAATGAGTGGCCCGGCCATCAACCTAGTGCAGAGACTTTTCAAAAAGAAAAGTATTCCTGAGGTTGTTCCCGTTTCAGAAAACACAAGTCCAGGTGTTCATCCCAAAATTTTGATCGCCTTTGCCAGACCCAAAACAGGGATTGATTTGGTAAAACTTTGTTATAAAATTTTTCCCAATGCAAAATTCAGAACCTTCCATGTAAATCAAAACTATAATTTCGACATTGAACAATCTCAGTACGAAATGTCCATTCTCTTCGAAAATATTAGGTTTATTTCTGCAAATGAAGGAATCCCTGTGGACTTTCAATTTTCTTCTTCGGAAAATTTTGAAACGGCTTTATGGGAACAGATAAATGAATACAACCCAGACCTTTTGATATTGGGGTCACCTAACGTAGAGTCATGGAAAGAAATTAATAAAGGTCCACTTAAAAAGATTATTAAATCTTCCAATTGTTCGGTAGCTGTATTCGTAAACAAAGGACTCGAATCATTAAACAAAATTTTTATGGAATCAGATTCAGAAGGAGCTGTTTCTATCATCAATAATTTGGGAGGAGATCGAAGTTTATTCAGACAATGGAAAGATGAAGATCATTTTGATCCAAACCATCATGTATTTGTTAGAGATTGGAACACAGAGAAAGACTTTGAATTTCTAAAAAAGAACTATTTGATTTTGGGTAAAAAAAGAACTTAAAGGTTTTCTATTTTAATCCATTTCCTTGGATTTTCTCAAATGAAATGTAAAATCTAAGCTGGTCCGTTCCAAGGGAAGTATTCCTTTCCTTGGTTCGTTTTTCTTAAACTAAAGTTTTGATCGCATTCCGAATTTTATCCCAATAGTTTTGGCGCCAACCCTCTTCTATATCAGGAATCAGTTCTTTCGGTACACCACGGTGAGTGAGTACGAGCTCAGTTCCACCTTCAGAAGTTTCTTTTAATGTAAATGTAGCCATAGAAAAAATTCCATCAGGAAAATCATTTCTTCTCCAGGCTTGGACAATTCGTTTTGAAGGTTTAAGGTCTACAATGATTCCGGTAACTTTTCCAGACAGAGCAGAAAAACTACCGCCAATACGTTTGCTAATCATCGCAGTTTCACCGGTAAGTCCAGTGACTTTCTTCGAATCAGCAATGAACTGATAGATCGTTGTGGGACTGGCCCTGAATTTTACTTTCTGTTTAATCGTTTTACACATCTTGAATTACCAAATTTGATAGCGACCAATCTATAAAATAAAGAATACAAAAAAACTTTCATTCCAACTCATCCGACTTTTCTTCTTCACTTTCTCCATCGTTGAGACTGCAGTTGATAAAAGGATCCAATTCTTCCTCAGTAATGTCCTCTTGGATCAGTCTTTGTAATTCCCCAACAAAATCTACCCTACGTATCTCACAAACATGAGATTGTCCACCATTCACACTGAGATCAAAATATACAGCTTCTTCTGGCATACCAAAACTAGATTTTCCCATTCGAGAAGAAGCACTACACTCAACTCCACCTATTTTACAATCGGAGACGACAAAACCTCTTCCGATAATATTTAATTCTACCTTAAAATCATTTTCTTTCGCGTAGAATGTGTATGGACTCGCAAGATTCTCTAGATTCATTTGGTGGAATCGAATGTCGAACTCGTCATCACTGAGTGAAATTCGCTTCACCCAACCAACCTTGTCATTATAATTGACTTTTACATATCCGCTATTTTGGGTGAGAGGGTGTGTATTTTCAATCACCTCTAACGGAATATTTTTTGGTATGATCATCACAGTTTTTGCACTGGGACTTGGTTCGTCATAAAGTTGAACCGTTTTGTTACTGAGTGTACGTAATTTTTTACTGGTATCTAAATAAAAACGACTCAACAATACTTCTCTTCCATTCCAAATCGCTTTATAATAATAAACGTTTTTATCAATTTTGATTTCTATAAACTTTCCACTCTTATCAGTGAGCAAAATGATTTTATCAAAATGTTGCGGACGAGAGTGCCAAATGACAGATAAATCTAATTCACGTGCTAATAAAATGGTGCCTGGAGAAATATATGTCGTCAGGCAGTTGTAACTTTTGGGACAAATGATTGGTTCGTTTTTTAAAAGATCAGATCCATTCAATAAAAAAAGCGAAAGAAGAAAGATTCCAACTTTTTTAAATAAATTCTTTCGTTTGAAATCCTTCATTTTAGTCCAACCTCTCCTTTCGAATTTTAGAAATCAGTTTCTTTAAAAGTAAGATTCAAAATATACCAGAATTTTCATCTTCTGGATGTAAAAATCGAAATTCAATTTGATTGTCACATCCAGTGAAAGTTAAGAAAAATTTTTCAATTCAACATTTGGAAAAAATCATTTCCTTTGTCATCTACCACGATAAAAGCAGGAAAGTTTTCCACATCAATCGACCATACGGCTTCCATACCTAACTCTGGAAAGTCGAGGACTTCTACTTTTTTGATATTTTCTTTGGCAAGAAGGGCGGCCGGACCACCGATAGATCCCAAATAAAACCCACCGTTCTTTTTGCAACTATCGGTGACCACTTTGGAACGATTTCCTTTCGCAAGAGAAATCATAGAATAACCTTTCTCTTGGAAAAGAGGAACGTAACTATCCATACGACCAGCTGTCGTAGGACCAAAGGATCCCGATGGCATTCCTTCTGGAGTTTTGGCAGGGCCCGCATAATACACCGGGTGGTTTTTGAAATAATCAGGAAGAGGTTCACCTTTATCCAATTTTTCCTTTAACTTCGCATGAGCAATGTCACGAGCCACAACGAGGCGACCCGACAACATAACACGTGTTTTTACAGGATACTTTGTGAGTACTTTAAGAATTTCAGGCATTGGTTGGTTGAGATTGATATGAACCGACTCTGTGCTGGAATCCACTTCATCAATCGTTGGTAAAAACTTAGAAGGATCGTATTCTAGTTTTTCTAAATAGATTCCATCTTTTGTAATTTTTGCTTTGATGTTACGGTCCGCACTGCAACTCACACCAAGTCCCACAGGGCAAGAAGCACCGTGCCGCGGAAGTCGAATGACTTTAAAATCATGAGCCAAATACTTTCCACCAAACTGAGCTCCAATTCCTGATTTTTGAGCCGCAACCAACATCTTTTCTTCTAGTTCCACATCTCGGAATGCAGAACCAAATTTGTCACCTTTGGTTGGCAAATGATCCAAATACCCAGCTGACGCTAGTTTTACGGTTTTTAGATTGGCTTCTGCCGATGTTCCCCCAATCACAACAGCAATGTGGTAAGGAGGACAAGCCGCGGTTCCTAAGTTGGATACTTTATCTGCAATGAATTTTTCGAGAGAGGCCGGGTTGAGTAAGGCTTTTGTTTCCTGGAAGAGGTAAGTTTTGTTAGCCGACCCGCCTCCTTTTGCCATAAAAAGAAAACTGTATTTGTCGCCAGGAGTGGAGTAAATATCAATCTGAGCTGGCAAATTGGACCCGGAGTTGACTTCGTCATACATAGTGAGAGGAACCACTTGCGAATACCGTAAGTTTCGGTTTACATAAGTATTATAAATTCCTTTGGAAAGAGCTTCGGAGTCATTGCCACCGGTGATGACGTATTCCCCTTTTTTTGCCATCACAATCCCTGTTCCCGTATCTTGGCAGGAAGGAAGTTGTTTGTCTGCAGCGATCACGGCATTTTTGAGAAGGGCCATTGCCACAAAACGATCGTTTGGTGTTGCTTCCGGGTCGTCTAAAATTCTACGAACTTTTTCAAGATGTGCCGTTCTTAGATAAAACGATACGTCTTCCATTGCCTTTTCTGCAAGAAAGGTGAGTCCTTCTGGATCTACTTTGAGAATTTCTTTTTCACCAAATGGAACTGTGCTCACAAAATCTTTTGTTAATAATTTGTATTCTGTGGTGTCCCCGTTTAAAGGAAATGGATCGGCGTAAAAAAACTCTGGCATGGTAACCTCTATTTATAACTTCTAATTTCAAGGGATTCCTCCTTTCGTAAATGAATTTTTGCGGAGACTGTTAGAAACACTGACAAGATTACAAAAATCCAAAAGGGAAAAAATCGTTTCCATTTCCAAAAATCAGTCTATAACAAAGGAAAATGAAACAGAACCTAATTTACGTATTCCTTGTTTCTGTCTCTTCTATGATTTTTGCTGAGGGCGAAGGCCGGGAAACAGAAAGACCCGTACCGGAAGGAAACAGTAAAAAATCAGAATGGAGTTTGCTCTTAAAAAGACAAACCTACCATTACCTTCCTTATGAATACAGTTCTCTCACTGACAAAAATGAATCCATTTTCCCCACTCGTTCCAGTTCTGCTTTGAAAGAAAATGGAAAGGTTCTCATCCCCTTTGTCTTCAGTTACGAAAACTTAGAAAAAGGATTCAAAGTAGATCTCTCTTATTTTGAAATTGAAATCGTAAATGCAAACACACTTCTTTACCAGCAGTCGGCACAAGGAGGGAACCTATCTCGGTTTTATCTTTCACCGATGGCAAGGTCCGAGTTTGAACTCAATCTTTATAAAACCTTTGCGCCCACAAAGGATTGGAAACTGAATCTGGGAGGTGGGGTTCGTAATATCAATCGTTATCTCTATGGAAATTATTTAGGCCAAGGAACCTTCAAAGAATACTTTTTTACTTATGGCCCACAAGCCTCTATCCAAACCATCTATCAAATCCACCAAGATTTTGCATTTCACCTAACAATGGATGTATTTTATACACAAGGTACTCGGTTTTTCAAACAACCAAACCTAATGGAAGACAGGTTCCAATATTCATTGTCCACAGCTGGTACAGAAGGAATTTTTCGCGGTTATGAATGGGATGGTTCTCTTTCCTATTCCTTTCATCCACATATGAAATTCTTTGTGGGATACAATATGATTGTTTCTAAGTTCTCTTATTTACATTATAACGATATCCAACTAAAGCAGGGTACAGAAAATTTAGGATCACAGAATCCAACTCTTGCCGGTGTTTGGGAAATGAATCTCCCCCAAAAATCAGAAAACTTTGATGTCTTACGAGGAATTTATTTAGGATTGATGGTGAGTTTTTAGGGAATTTTAGCAAGATAACCAAATTTCCTTTTGTTGTTGAAAAGAAATAGAACGTAGATTCCCTACTTGACTGAGAATCAAATAAGATATACAATCTCTGAACTATGAAATTCACGGTTTCCATCGATATCCATAAACCACTCGACTTTGTGATCCAAACATTTGATGACCCAGTGAATTTAAAACGATGGATGAAGGGACTTGAGTCCTTTGAACCTATTTCCGGAAACCCCGGCCAACCTGGTGCCAAATCCAAACTGACTTTCAATCTAAACGGCCGCAAAATGGAAATGGAAGAAACAATTACCGTTCGCAATCTACCAAAAGAATTTTCTGGTACTTATGAAGTGGGGGGGATTTGGAATTTGGTACAAAACCAATTTGAAGCCCTCTCTCCGAATCTCACTCGTTACACTTCCGTTCAAGAATTTCGTATGAAAGCACCGATGAAATGGTTTTCTTTACTTTTAAAACCAATGTTTCGAAAACAATCCACTCAACATTTACAAAGCTTTAAGGAGTTTACAGAGTCACTGGAATCATAAACTTCAAACATCCTTTTTTGATCCTTATCTATTGTTTTCATAAAGAGTGATCCAGTCCTTAGGACTCATTTTTTTTGACAACTCTCCAATCAATTTCCAAGGGATGTCTTCTAACTTTTTAAATCGGATACAACTTTTTCCCATATCCAATTTGGTTTTACAATGTTTGGGATATTCGGTTTGGAACCATTTGAGTAATTTTTGATCGGCGTAAATTCCCATATGATAGAGGGCAAGGCCATTCTTTTGAGATGCAATATGAATAAAAGGAAGTGCTAGTTCCGGGGTTACATGATAACCAGCAGGATACGTTTTTTTGGGTACAACAAATCCAATCATTTTGTATTGGATGGTTTCCTCAAAACCTTTGGGGAGATTTTTTTTAACGATCTCTCTAAGTTTCGAAAATGGTTCTCTTCGGTCTTCTGGTAAAGATTGGATGTATTCTTCAATGGTGTTTGGCATGGTAGATCCTTAAATTCCGGTACAGAGTTTTTTAAGGTCAAGAATTTGTTTCATTCAAAATATTTTGAACATAAACCATTTTAGATTCCAGCTCCCAATCCCTGCGCCAGCGATTGCAGTGGAAATCCTTCGTAAAATTATATGGTTCCATTTTCAATTAGAAACTCACGAAGGATTGAAACGAAAAGCGCGGTCGGTACAGAAAAAATTGACATTCGCATAACCAATGCGAGGCGCCCATATCTTTGACCACCAGAACATCTGATTGGTAAAAATTCGCCAGGCATAAAAAAACCCACCAAAAGGTGGGTTTGATTTAGAGAAAGGTCTCTAGTTTAAGTGTGAACTTTCTTATTTAGAAACAACTTGGAAAGTTACACGACGGTTGATCGCGTCTTTTTCATCAAAACCAGAAATTGGTTTAGAAGAACCAGCAGCTTTTGTTACCAATTTGTCCGCAGGAATTCCTTGTTTTACAAGAGCGTCCTTCACTGCATCAGAACGAATTTGTGAATAGTATCCGTTTCCTTTTTTAGCACCTTCTGCTTCTTCTGGACCAGATGCATCTGCGTGACCAGTCACTTCAAGAGCGTATCCTTCAGGAAGTTTTGCAATAGCATCTTTGATGTAAGAAACGTTGTCTTTTGCCCAAGTTTTGAAATCTTCTGCTTGGATGTCCGCTTGTTTGTAGCTAAAACCTCTGCGACGAACACCATCTGGATAGCGGTAGTCTTTGAGTGCTACATTGATTTCGTCCAAAAGAGCTGCATTGAGATCTCTGGAAGATACAGTGGATGTTGTTCCCGTAGTGGAAGTTGTGTCTTTCGGAGTTTCTTTTTCTTCAGAAGACGAACAATTCGTTAATGAAAGCGAAAGACCTGCGAGGAGGATGAGGCTTAAAAAAAATCCTTTTTTCATCAGTTGACCTACCTTAATGTTTCCATAGTTTAGTTCTTTTCATTAGATAACAACCGAAAATGCAAATATTTGTAACTGTTTCCGAAGATTATGACCAAAGTCGCCTGGATGTCTTTCTAAAAGACAATGCCGGAGACGATCTCAGCCGTTCTACCGTTCAAAAGTGGATTGATTCTGGATTTGTGACCAACAAAACCAAAGAACAACTGGCCACTAAAAACGGATATAAGGTGACTCTTGGTGAAGAGTACGTCGTGAATGTGATCGCAAGGCCTCCTTCTCGGCTTGAACCCATTCCCATGGACATTCCTGTTCTTTATGACGAGGACGAATTTATGGTTATCCATAAGAAAGCAGGGATTGCTTGCCACAGTGGGCCGGGAGATGACCAACCTTCTCTTGTGAATGGATTATTACACCAATTCAAAAACCTATCAGCCACAGGCGGTGAACGTCGTCCAGGGATTGTGCATCGGTTGGACAAACCAACAGAAGGGGTTCTCATCATTGCGAAAACCGATCGTGCCCATGCAGCATTATCCAAAATGTTTCAAGATCGGCTCGTGGATAAAACCTATTACGCTTGGGTGCTCCAAGCACCCGTGGAATCCGAAGGAACTGTCAATCTACCGATTGGTCGCCATCCCGTAGAAAGAGTGAAGATGTGTGTGAGAGAAGATGGAAGAATGGCCATCACTCATTATAAAACAGAAAAAATTGTCCAAACACAAACAGGTCGTAAATTTAGTTTGATGAAATTGGGATTGGAAACAGGTCGTACCCACCAAATTCGTGTTCATATGGCAAAGATGGGTTGTCCTGTTGTGGGAGATACTTTGTATTCTCGTTCCGCAAAAGATTATACACAATATGGACTTTTACTTTTTGCCAAACGATTGGAATTCCCACATCCTTTTATTCCCGACAAACGAATCTTAGTGGAGTTAGAATTTCCAGAAAGATTCAAAACTTTTGAAAGGAAATGTCCTAGTTACTAATGGATTGGTATCTTACCGCAAATGATTTTTCCAAACAAAAGTATAGCTGAAATATTGAGTCTGAATTCGATGTGTAACCAGAAAAATTATCTCTAACATTCACATTGGATTCACTGGTTTTTTAATTAAATTATGAGATTCAGAAATTTAAAACCGATTTTAATACTTTTGGTGCTTTTTGGCACCTTTCATTTGTTTTACGATGCTATTTATGAAAATCATATGGGTGAGGGAACCCATAGTGATGTTTTTTATCCGTATTTGTTTGCTCGGGATTTTTGGACTAGTGGATGGGCGGGTGTTCGCGGATGGAATGTACCCCCTTGTTCCTATCTATTTCCGGAGATGGTCCTTGCAATACTAGTTTATCCGGTTTTAAAGTCTGTGTATTCGTTTCATTTTGCCTTTGGATTTTTGTCCTTTGTGATGCCTTTTTATATGGCAAGGGCTCTCGGTCTGAAAAAGAACAAATCCTATTTGTTTTCTTTGGGATTTTTAGCGATTGCCGGAGTTTTGCCAAATAGTTTTGGTCAGTTTTTTTTGCCGGCTTTTCATGCGATGACCTTTTTCTTTGCTGCCTATACTTTATATGAAATCCATCATTGGGATTCTAAAAATCGAACCCAAGGTTTACGGTTCCTTCTAATGATTTCCCTCGTTTGGGTTTCTGAATATTGGTATTTTGTGAACATTGCCCCTTTCCTTCTGGTTTATGCAGTCGTTCGTTTGCAAAAAAAATCAATTTATCCCCTTGGTTTGGTGTTGGTTGGTTTTTTACTGGGTAAGGTTTGGCAAAAGGGAATTCAATCTTTAGGGATTGGTATTTTTACCTCAAAAGAACTCCCAACTATGGAGAGAATTCATTCCGCAAGAGATTTAATTTCGAAAGACCTAAATTCATGGATTTCAGGTGTAATCGAATCTATCACCAAACATCCGATATTTTCCGATTGGTTTTATTTGTATTTGGTTCTTTGTATTATCTACATTCTTTTTTTATTCCTTCGGCTCGAATTGAAAAAACAGTTTTTAGATTTGGTTTTTCTCCTTTCTCCTTTTCTTTCTGTAATTGCGTTATTTATCTTTCAGATTGAACCTAACTTTCGCTACTTGTACTTTTTACCTTTTTGTATTTTTTTTCTTATATTTCGATTGGCTTCTATGTTTCCTCTCCTTCGATCCGTCGCCACCTTCGTTTTGTTTCTCGGGCTTGTTTTCTTTTATAATGAGAAATACCCACTTCTCGCAAAATCAATCCAGGATAGTGAGGCCAAACGGGCCCATAGGTTGGAATGTCTTTCCGAATTTGATCCGAAAGTTCCTGGAGCCGCTACCTACTGGCCCATCAAGTATACTTATGCTTTTTCGGACAAAAATTGGATTCTTGTTCCTTTCACAAAAGAGGGAATTTATTACCCTTGGATTTCCAACCGGACATGGGACAAAGGACTCGATGAAAAACCTTTCGATCAGTTCCCTTGGGGGATCACAGAAACCAAAGAACATTTGGATTTATGGAAGGGTGTTCGGTTGGTGAAAGAATGTGAGGGTTGGTTTTTTTACAGGCGGTAGTCTCACCTTACCAAACCAAGGCCCGGGATTTAGATTGATTCATTTTTCATTTTTAGAACTTTAGGATACGTTATGATAGAAATTCTCTCCGACCCGTCGGTATGGCTTGCCCTTTTGACTTTGACTGCTTTGGAAATTGTCCTAGGCATTGACAACATCATCTTTATCTCTATTCTTTCCTCTCGTCTGCCAAAAACGAAACAAAAGTCTGCCCGCCAAATCGGACTGATGCTTGCCATGGTGACAAGAATCCTTTTGTTATTTTCTCTTTCTCTCATCATGAAACTCACGGCTCCGGTTTTTACTATCATCAACCATGCCATCAGTGGTCGTGATATCATTCTGATTTTGGGAGGACTTTTTCTCATTGCCAAATCCACTACAGAGATCCATCACAAATTAGAAGGAGAACCGGAGTTAGAAGAAGGTTCCGGGAAACGAATTTCCTTTACCAAAGTCATCATCCAAATTATGATTCTGGACATTGTGTTCTCTTTGGATTCTGTGATCACCGCTGTTGGAATGACTGACCAGTTAGGTGTGATGATTACCGCTGTGGTTTTGTCTGTAGGATTTATGTTGTTATCGAGTGGAAGTATTTCCGATTTTGTAGACCAACATCCCACAATTAAAATCTTAGCGCTGAGTTTTTTAATATTGATAGGTGTTGCCCTTCTCGGGGAAGGATTGGAATTACATATACCAAAAGGTTATATTTACTTTGCGATGTGTTTTTCTGTGATTGTTGAGTTCTTAAATATGAAACTTCGTTCCAAAAAATAAAAACCAATTAGGGATAAGGAAAATTCAAATGAAACGAAAAGATTTCTTAAAAAAAACAGCTTTGTCTTATAGCATTCTCCATTTGCCACTTCGTGCAGAAGGAACTGCCAAGGAAGAATCAAAATCAGAGACATCCAATGAATCTCCTTGGCAAGAAGCGGATGATCTTTCCGACCTTCGGGAACTCCTAGTTAAGTTACAAGCCGATACCGACGATTTTAAACTTTCTGGCAGTTGGGCTCCGGGAAAGGTATTTGCTCACTGCGCTCAAAGTATCGAATATTCTCTCAAAGGATATCCAGAGATGAAGTCTTCGCTCTTTCGTGGATCGATTGGTAAGGTTGCCTTTTCTATTTTTGCTTTTAAAAACAAAATGAATCACGGATTGGAAGAACCCATTCCTGGTGCCGAAGATATATCCAATGTTACGGAAATCAAAGCCGGGATTAAAAGACTCATCCAAGCCATTGATGATTTTTCCAAAACAAAAGAATCCTCGTTAAGACCTCATTTTGCTTATGGTGAACTTACTAAAGAAGAGTATGATGTAGCACATAGCCTTCACATCAAAAATCACATGGAACGAGTTTTAGGGTAAAATAAACTCTATTTGTTGGCAGAGATCTTCTGCCTTATACATTTTCGAAAGATAAGCAGAAACAATCGATTCCAATCCCTCTTCTTCCAAAAATTTGTCACCACCGGAAAGAGGGGCATCGGAACTGATCAGAATGATAGGAATCTTCTGGTCTTTGTGACGACGGCCTTCCCATTCATGGATGAGAGAAATTCCGTTCATTCCTGGCATTTGTAAATCCGTTATGAGTAAAGTTGGAGTGATCCGAGAGAGATGAGATAATGCTTCTTCGCCATTTCCTGCTTCAATTACAATCCATTGATTTCTTCGCATAACCTCCGCTAAGTCCGATCTAAAGTTTCCAGAATCATCCACAAGGAGAACCGATTTCGTACTTTTAGAGAGAGAAATCTCAAAAGAAGATCCAACACCGAGTACAGATTTGATTCGAAGTTTTCCAAAATGGGCTTCGAGGATATTCATACAAAGTTGTAAACCAAGTCCTGTTCCGCGTTCTCCGGCCGTTCCCGGCATACTTTTGATATTCTCTTCTCCAGTGAGTTTGTGGATTTGTTCTTCGCTCATTCCAAGACCACGGTCACGAATTTCCACAGACAACCATTTCCCTTTGTAAGAAACTCCTACCCAAACTTCCGAATTGAGATAAGAGTATTTGATGGAATTGGTTAAGATATTTTTAAAAACTTCCCCAATCAAGGTTCTATCGGCAATGATTTCAGCCTGGATGGGAGTATCCTTTTGGATACGAATTCCTTTAAGAGTGGCGAGTGGTTCCACCGATTCAATGATTTCATTTAATAGATCATTCACAGAAAATCGAGTTTGGATGAGTTTGGTTCCGAAGGCATCAAAACGACTGACATCCAATAATTGTTCCAACATTCGCAGAGACTGAGTGACACCCGTTTTACAAATTTCCAAAAATTTCTTTTTTTCCACTTCTGTGGATTCATTAAAACTGAAATCAATTACATCCAAAATTTGATTTACACTGTTTAGCGGCGAACGTAAGTCATGCGAAATAAGAGAAACAAAGTTTGCTTTCCAACGATTGGCTTTTTCCAATTCCAAAGTACGGGCTTTAACTTTTTTTTCGAGAGCTTCTTTTCTTTTGTATAATTCTTTGGATAAAGATTCGGACCGTTTATAAACACGAACAAGGCCAAAAGTAACACCGAGTGTCTGTGGAAAAATAAACAAATACAAAGAAACGAGTCCTAGAGGCCTATAACCAAAACTTGGATGGGAGATTAAAAACAAATCAATGAACCCGCCGATGATTGCCAAAAGTAAACTAAAGAAATACAATCTACTTTCCTTTCGTTGGAAGTACAATGCGAGAGAAACGGAAAAAAGTCCGAGAACAACAAAAATTGTGGAAAGGAATTCAAAATAAAAAGAAATTTTTGCAAGATTCGAGACGGGAGTAAACATAGCAACAAGAAGAAACGTAAGTGCATAAAGTTTTAGAAAAATCAACATACGTTTAAAAAAACGCACTTGAGTCATATTGAGAAGGATATAAGCTCCAAAATACATTACCAAAATAAATCCGATTCGAGAGAATCGAAATAAAGTTACGCAGTATTCATCCGAAAAAAGATTAAATAGAATTCTTGTTTCAATCAAAGTAGAAGTTAAAATTAAAATTCCTAAATAAACAAAAGCCATCCGAAGAGCATTTCTTTCTGACCTGTTAATAAAATAAACTAACGCATAATATATGGAAAGAAGTAACATAAAAATCATAAGAATCCAAGAAACAGTAAAATTTACGTTCCAGATACTGATGATATTTTGTATTTTTCCAAATCGAATGATCCCGTGAATACCAGCGTACTTATGTGAAAAGTTAGATATATGAATGACCAAATCTAATTTTTGAGAAAGTGTTTTAAGTGGGATGATTTTTACATGAAAAGAAGGTTGGTAGTTTTTTTCTGTTTTTGAGATGACTCCATTTTCAGCAACTAACTCACCATTTACGTACATTTTATACGCACTATGAAGAACAGGAACCAAAAGAGCTAAATTTTGATTCTCGGCAGGTGGGTCGGGTAAAAGGACTGTTAGGCGGTAGGTCGCAAATCCAAAACTGGGGTATACTTCCCCGTCTTCATTCTCTTGTGAAAACCAAGGTACACCCACTTTTAAGTAAGATTTGTTTTCGGGAGATTCTACCTTCGGATCTAAAAACTCATTCCAATAAAATTCCCATTTTCCCGTAAAGTTTATGGTTTCCCCTGAAAGATCAGCCGACCTTGCATCCAGAACACCATCTTTTGCCAGTAAGGTTGGGTAGGCATCAAACCGGCAGGAGGTGGTGCCCAGTACGATAAGGATCAAAATTAAGGGATATCTACAAAAAATAAGTAAGTCACAAAAAGATTTTTGGATGGATGAGAAGAATACGCTGAGAATCATGAGGCTGTGGAATCCGTTAAAATTGCCATCTTAGAAGACCATTCCGTTGTCACAGAAGGAATCATATCTATCTTAAAATCCAATCCTTTCTTTTCTCTGGCCGGAGAATTTCGAACTGCTGCTGATTTGTTTCATTTTTTAGAATCCAGTCCCATTCACTTATTGGTTTTGGATATCGACTTACCGGATCGTAATGGCATCGATGTTTTGCGCGAAATTAAAGAAAAACACCAACCTACAAAAGTCATTATCTTTTCCTTACATGGAAGTCGAGTTTATGTTGAAGATGCCCTTAAAGCGAAAGCTGACGGGTATATGCTAAAGTCAGATCCTATTTCCAAACTTCCCGAAGTCATTGAACTTGTGATGAAAGGTGGATCTTTTGTTTCCGATGGCGTGAGTAAAGTGCAACTTCCCTTCTCCGCTTTCCAAATGGAAATTCTAAATTTACTCGTACAGGGATTGTCTCAGAATGAAGTGGCGGACAGAATCCAAAAGTCGAGAAAAACAGTGGAATACCATCTCAACCAAATGCGTACCAAATTCTCTTGTAAGAACAACAACGAGCTCATTTCCAAGTACGAAAAAGAAATACAAAAATAGCCGTTTCGTGATTTCCGAATCCTTAGTTTCGGCTAATCTATTCGTATGAAACAAATTTATTTACTTCGTCATGCCAAATCAGAATGGGATGAACCTTATGATTCTGATTTGGAACGAACCCTTTCCAGGCGTGGGAAAGAACAATCCAAAGCCCTCAGAGAATACTTAAAAGAAAGCCGTTTCGAATTTGACCAGTGTTTGGTTTCTCCAGCAGAAAGGACGCAAAAAACCTATTCCTCTCTTCGGAAAGAAATCCTTCGTTTTCCAAAACCGGATCTACGGGAGGCCATCTACGATGCGGACAAAGAAGATCTCCTCTTTTTATTACACGGTCTTTCGCCAAGTGTTCGCTCTGTTTGCCTTGTGGGTCACAATCCGGGGTTAGAGGAATTAGGAAGTTCCCTTTTATTTGGGGAAACCTCTCCCACAAAATTTCAGAAATTTCCCACGGCCTCATTTCTCGGCTTGAGTTTTCCCAATGAATCGTGGAAAGATCTTAGCTGGGGCAGTTGCCAATTGGCAGTTTTCTGGATCCCTGGGCAAATAGGCAAAGAATGAAACCTTTATATTCAGAAGAACGAATCCATCACCGAGTCGAAGAACTAGCTCGTGAGATCTCTCGCGATTTTCTAAGCAAAGATCTAGTTGTGATTGGGATCTTAAATGGTGGTTTTATCTTCACAGCTGATCTTTGCCGTAGCATTGCCATCCCACATGAGGTGGACTTTATGGCCGCATCTTCTTACGGAGATGGAACCACTTCTGGAAATCTAAAAATCACCAAAGAACTAAAAAAATCTGTGAAAAACAAATCCGTTCTTCTTGTGGAAGACATTGTTGATACAGGAAAAACATTAGAATACCTATTAGAAGAAGTGGGAAAACACAATCCTAAAGACTTAAGAGTGGCTGCACTGTTTTGGAAACAAAGTAAAGCAAATCCTCACATTCCTGTTCATTATCCTGGTTTTATCATCGAAGATGAATTTCTTGTTGGTTATGGTTTGGACTACAAAGGTAGGTATCGTAACCTGCCTTATGTGGCGAAGTTGGAAGGAACGGAGTGAAAACCTTAACAAAATAAAATCATTCCCATCTTATCGATACAACAAAGGTGAATTAGAAAAATTCGCTACAAAACAATTGATTCCTAATCTTTAATGGGATGAAATTTCTTTCCGTTGATCATTCCGCAAAAACAAATTGCCAGAATCCTTCCGTTTGAATCCTTTTCTTATATACATGTATGTTCGTTTGATTTTTTTCTCTTTGGTTCTCTGTTTTTCCAGTAACTGCCAAATGGCTTCTTTATCCAATCCTTGTGATAGTGAATCCAAAGACTTCTACCCACAACTCCTTATCTCAGCAAGTATCGAAGGTGGTTTTTGCCAATTAAAAGTTGTGAATACTGGTGACTTATACCGCTTCACCGATTTTACTTTTTATAAATCCATTCCCATTTCCGTATTACCAAGATTAGGTTCTAAATCAGAAGTCAACATCAGTCCGAGTCTACCCACTGGATTGTATATAGATCCAAGTACGGGAGCTTTGTCCGGAACTCCCACAGTCCCTTTCGAAAGACAAAGATATACTGTTTATCGCAAAGGTGTGGCACAAGGTCAAATCACTGTAGAAGTGCGTGATTTAGCAGCGACTAAAGTGTATGGACAATTGGGAAATTTAAACTGCGGACTTTCTTATCTGAATATCAGTTGCACGACAGGAGGAACACCTTCCGCTAGCAATTTATCGGGACCCAATGACGTAAAAACCGACAATGCAGGCGGAGTTTATATTGCAAGTGCCAATCGTGTATTATATTATCCGTCAGGACAAACAACTGCGACGCGGGTCTATGGACAACATGGTCTGTTTACGTGTGACATTGCCAACGCTCATACAAACCAAAGTTGTATGCCACTGGGAGCCATTGCGGCGACCACTCTCAGCGGACCGAAAGGATTGTTAATTGATGCGGCAAATAATCTTTTTGTAACGGATACAGGAGCCAATCGCCGGATGTTAGTATACCCCAGTGAAAGTACAATTCCCATTCGCGCCATTGGAGTTCCTAACTTTGTTACTTCTGGAGGTGGGGCGACATCTCAGTCTACTTTGTACACTCCCATCCATTTGAGTCCAGACAGCACTGGTGGATTCTATGTCTCTGACACTGGCGACTGCCGTACCCTCTATTTTCCGAAAGATGCAAGTTTACCCACAGAAGTTTACGGACAACCCGATTTTTCAAGTAATGGAACCACAGCTTCAGCGAGTGGCCTAAGCACCAACCAAGGTGTTGTTGCCGATTCTCAAGACGGAATTTATATAGCAGACACAGGAAACCACAGAGTTGTCTATTATCCGAAAGGATCCAATATCGCAACAAGAGTTTATGGACAAGTTAACTTTACTTCAAGTGGAACTAGTGCTGTAACGAGTAACACACTAAATAACCCCGTTGCAGTTTCTTTAGACCAAAGTGAAAACTTATTTGTCGCAGATTTAAATAACCATCGCGTTCTTATCTACCCTCGAACAACTCTTGTCTCTGGAATGACAGCCTCAAGTGTTGTTGGCCAATTTGGAAACTTTACTTGTGGTGCTGACAATAATAATGGTTCCTGTTCTCCAGGTTCACCCACTGCCCAAAATCTATATCGACCTACTGCCGTTCATTTTGACAAACAGGGAAGAATGTACATTTCTGATTATGGAAATAACAGGGTATTGGTATATTGAATGAAAAAGAAAGGTTCTTTACAGTTCGACATTTAGTTACCAACACCACAATGGAGTCCTAGTCGGTGAACTAGATGATAATTTATTTCATAAATTAAATTCACCAAACCATTTTTGATAGACTTACAACTGCTTTTGCTTAGGTTTCACTAAACATTCTAATATGAAAATGTTCCGCAAATTGATTCCGATCTTACTTCCTGTTATTTTCTTTTTTTCCATTGGATGTAAACCCGATGGACTCGGAAACCATTGTGATCCCAAAGCAGATTCCTTTTTGGAAACGTTGACCTTCCAAGCCCTGACGACAGCTGTGTCCTATCATTGCGGTTACAATCTAGTCAACATTCCCCCATTTGGTTACAGACATTCCAATTACAGGCTCTATCTTAATTTTCCCGTTTCCATTGTCCCTCGCTATCCAAAGAATTCTAGTTATTCGATTCAAGGGATTTTACCTGCCGGTTTGACTTTTGATACCACAACAGGAGAAATCAAAGGTACGTCTACCGCTCTCACCACAGCCACGAATCTCACCATCACTAGAAATAGTCCCGGATTTGGAATTGTGACTATCACTTTGCAGGTGGTGGATACTAGTCCGACCATGGTGTATGGACAATATGGATTTTATACATGCGCCAATACATATAACAATGGTTCCTGTGCACCCGGAACTCCAACAAATCAGAACTTAAGTTTTCCCTTTGGAGTGGTCACTGACAACTCAGGCGGGGTGTACATTTCAGGTGTCAATCGTATTCAATACCATCCACCAAATTCAACTGTTTCATCTCGTGTTTATGGGCAATTTGGCAATTTTACATGCGATATTGCGAATATGATTTCTGCAGGATCTTGTTCAAATTATATAAACCCATCTGAAAATACCTTAAATTCTGTCAGAGAAATTGCATTAGATAGTCAGGACGGTTTGTATGCAGTAGACATGGCTAATCATCGTGTATTGTATTATACTAAAAATACAATCATACCTTCAGTGGTTTATGGACAACCAGGGTTTACAACAGGCACCGCGGGTTCTACAAGTGCGATATCATTAAACACACCGCAAAGTGTAGTTGCCGCACCTGATGGCGGAGTTTACATTTCAGAATCGGCTACCCACCGAGTTCTTTATTTTCCCCCAGGTTCTACCACTGCCACTCGTGTTTATGGGCAAACTAATTTCTCATCAATAGTCACAAATACAACCAATGTCAATCTAAGCGGTCCCTTTGGAATCACACTCGATTCGGAAGGTGGCCTCTATGTCGTTGATACAAATAACAACAGAGTACTTTACTTTCCTGCTGGTTCCACAATAGCCAGTCGAGTCTATGGCCAACCAAACTTTATTACGGGTACTAGTGGTGCAGTTGGACCAACTACACTTTCAACACCTACAAAAGTAGCACTGGATCAAAGCGAGAACCTATATGTTTCCGATACAGGAAACAATCGGGTGGTGGTATATCCGAAAACAACTCAAACTGCAGGAATTACTGCGGTGGCAGTGTTTGGACAATTTAATAATTTAAGTTGCGGGGTCGCCAACAACAATGGGAGTTGCGGTGGACCAGCCGTTGGACAAAATACTCTTTCCACTCCCACAGGAATTTTTTTCAACCAACTAGGCCAACTCTATGTCGCTGACCAACAGAATAACCGAGTATTGGTGTATTGAATCATACTCAGTAAGATAATCATCTACCATTTGAATGCAAACTTTTGTGCGCCTCGTATTGGTTAGTTGATCATTATTTTATAGATACCCGACCGGGCTCACTCCGGGGTGCGCATTCGCTCCCGTCTCACCTTTGCCAGGTGAGACCAAGCCCTTCGGATCCCATGGCGCGAGGAATGGTTACCAGATAAAGAGGGAAGGTTTGTTGGAGTTGGCGCCATTTGAGGTAACAACAATTATTTTTCCATTGATTGGATTTAGAATCGCACGAGGTGAAGCACCAGATTGAACGCCTTGCCCTGCCGAAATATCTGTATGTGAACAATTAGATCCATCCAAATTGCAACTAAATAAACTTGGTTTATAATTATTCGCGCCATTAGTTGCGACAATGAGCAACTTTTCATTAATGTAATCAATTTTTACACTAGGCTTGTTACCTGAATTACTACCTTGTCCAGCAGAAATATCCGTAAAGGTACAGCTAGTTCCATCTAAATTGCAACGGAATAGACTAGGTTTGTTAGAGTTCTGTGCATTTTGAGTGACAACCAATAACTTTCTATTGATGTAATCTAAAGTTGCACTTGGGAAATCGCCAGAATGTGGCCCTTGTCCTACTGAGATATCAGTTAAGGAACAGTTAGTTCCATCTAGATTGCACCTATATAGGTATGGTTTGTAATGATAATACCCATTTCCTGCGATAACGAGCAACTTTCCATTGACATGATCTACGATGGCAGTAGGGAATATTCCCGAATGGGTCACATTTTGTCCCGTAGAGATATCCGTATGCGTACAGTTAGTTCCATCCAAATTGCATCGGAAAAGACTTGGATTAAAGTTATTTGCATTATTAGTCGTGACCACCAACAGTTTTTCATTGGTGTGATCTATGACGAAACTAGGACTAATACCTGAATTAACAGCTTGTCCAGCTGAAATATCTACATGAATACAACTAGTCCCATCAAGGTTGCAACGATATAAACCTGGCTTTCCAATACTTGTGCGAGCGACCACCAACAATTTTCTATTGATGTGATCTATTAAGACCATCGGATCATAATTGGTAAAACCCCCTTGTCCCGCAGAAATATCCATATGGATACAGCCAGTTCCTTCCATGTTGCACCTAAATAAACTTAGCTTGTCGTTATTTGCTTGATTATGAGCGACAACTTGCATCTTTCTATTGATATGATCTATTACTACATTGGGGTAATAACCTGAATTAGTCCCCTGTCCCGCTGAAATATCTACATGTGTTCCCGGAGCATTTGTCCCAAATGGCATAACTGTTGTTAGGGCGATTGCTTCAAACGATGAAACCGCACTATTCCAACCAATATTGCTCGCCACCACCCTAAAGTAATACAGAGTTCCGGTCGTTAGTCCCGTAATGGTCGTATATGGATTAGTCACAGGCCCAAAACTTGTCGAAGCTTTTGTCACCCCAGGACTTGTGCTATAGTACACTGTGTACGATGTGGCTCCTGTCACAGGCCACCACTGCACGTAAGCACTCGTTCCTCCTGCTTGCGCTTCTACGAAAGCGGGAGCATCAATCGGAACCAAATTGACTTGCATTGTGAAAAGAGATACAGAAGTTCGATTCCCTCCCGCGCAAACGCCTGCATTGTCTTTAAAGGAAAATTCAAATATATATTCACCATTTTTATCAGGTGAAACTTTTGCAAACTTAGTCGTTCTATTTTGAATGTCCCCAGTAGCTAAATTGGATAGCGGAGGTTTGGAAACCACTCGCCAGTTATATTCATATAAATTTGATTGAGCTCCACAAAATGAGGCATCAGGGTCGGATGATTGTGAGGCATCCAATGTAGCTTCTGTACCTAAATCAATCGTAAGATTGGAACCAAACTGAATCACAGGGGATTGGTTGGCAAACGGTGTGGTTGCTTGTAAAACTCCACTCCAAAGACTTCGGTTGCCCCCATGATCAAAAGCGCGGATACAAAAATAATGTATTGTTCCCGAAGAAAGTCCACTTGCAGTGAATTCTAGAGGAGTTCCAGCAGGGGAAGATACAACACTATTCGGAACAAAAATACTCGCAGAACAGTCATCATCTGATACGATCGGAGTCGAACGTCTTCTGATCTCATAAGCGGAAGCGGATCCCGTGTTTCCATTATCACCCACAGCAGTCCAGTTGAGTTTGACTTGATGATAGGATTCAACGGTTGCAATAGCCGTAGTAATGTCAGCTGGTGGTACTAAGTCAGTAGGAGCATAAGTAGTGGCAGATACAGTTCCACTCCAGGAATTGCGAAGGCCAGAAGAATCAATGGCTCGAACACAAAAATAGTATGTAGATTGCGGAAGGTGTCCATCAATCTCTTTGATTTCCAATAACCCTGAGCTTTTTGGAACCATAGTATGTGCAATACCAACAGCGGCATCACACTGGAGATTATTTGTGATGGGTGCACTAGACCTTCTGATTTCGTATGCAGAAGCTTGTCCCAATACTCCGACACTTCCTGGTGCCGTCCATCGCAATTGGATTCTGGAAGCAGACATAGGTGTTGCCACCAAATCGGTGATATTCGACGGAGCAACCGTATCGGCAACATGAACAGAAGCAGATGCTTCCAAACTTTGATAAGTAGCAAATACTCCCGCTACACCGGGTGTTGTCGCCGTAAAGGTAGATGAGTTCAAACTGCCAATGGGAGATCCGCCAAGGCCTACGCCTGTTGTGTGGAAATTAACACGAACAAATTTTTGAACGCCTGCGAGAAACCCTCTAGCCGAAAATGTAATGGGTTCATTCACCTGTACCCATGCTTGCGTAGGTAAAATTTCAACACTATCGACTACAGCAGGTATTCCCGGTGGGTATGTTGTTCCCCCTGGCGGACTACTTGGATTGTTTGGATTGAATCCGTTGTCAAGTTCCCAGACATCATTGTATCCGTCTCCATCACGATCTGGATTGTATTGACTTATGTATGTGGGATTACCAGAGTCTGTGGGGTATAAAAAAGTTCCAGTTGATGGCCTCGATGTTTTTTGTCCATGAACATCCACAGCAATGACTTGAATTAAAATTCCACCAGGACTCATCGCTTCATAAGGTACTTTCGATTGGTACCAATTGGTTGTTCCCTCTCTTGTCATCGAGAAATAATTCGTTGGTCCACCAACAGGTCCGACCACCAAATACACATCCATTGGGTCACCATCTGGTTCTAACACATCAGCTCTTAATTGGTAAGGTGTATGTAAAGTACCGGTTTTTAAATAATAATAGGCGCCATTGATGACGGGAGGTAGGTTTCCTGGAGGTGGAGTTCCCCCACCAAACATCGAAAAGGTCTTTGTATGAAAAACAATATTTTCCGAATCCAGGGTTGTATTCACACCAGCCCAACCTGGCATCCTCAATGCCTCTGTTTCTGAGTTCGTGTTGGATACATGAAATCCTCTACTTTTCCCAAAGTTTAAATTCATCGATTGGGCTTTGGCACGATCCAGAGCGATGGTGACTACCACTTCTTTTTTAAACTTATAAGATGGTGTTACCTGATATATAGAACTTGTGGGAACATAACCAGAAGGAAGTGGTGCTTGTGTAGAATCATATTTTGTGATCTTAAAATCTACCGTTTCATCCATCGCACCTTCAGGAATCAAAATCGTAAAAAGTCCATCACTGGATTGGAAGCGTGTTCCTGAAGGATCTGCGGTTCCTCCACCAGCAGGAACCCCTACATTATTTGAACCTAATAGCAGTAATAATGAGTCCTTAGAAAATTCATTTTGATTCCGATTGAAATCTAAAAATGCAATACAGTTCCCAAGAAATAATGTTGTAAATAATATACAAAAAATCTTTTTCATTTATAATTTTCCTTTTTACAGTTGATCGAATGTTCTCTATATCATTGGGCAACTAAAACTGGAAAGAAATTAAGAAATCTCAAAATTTACCGTTCAAAGCGTTCTAAAATGGGGTAAAAAACGTTTTTAACGGTTTGGAAATTTTACGAGCAAAGCAAAGTCAAAATTTTAAGATATATTAGAGAATGATTCGATAGATACCGAAACTTAAGTTTAAGTTGTTGATCATTATTCTTTGATTGGTTGGTAATGTAAAAGAACAGCACCGCAATGAATCGTTTTGGTTTTTATGAGTTGGAGAGTAATTTGTTCACTGATGTCTTTAAATAAAGTCAAACCACTACCAGCAATAATGGGATGAACACATAACTGGTATTTGTCTATTAAATTCAGTTTTGTCAAAGAAACGATCAAACTTGGACTGCAGGCAAATATGTCTTTTCCGGGTTGGCGTTTAAGTTCCACCACTTCCTTTTCAAGATCCTGAGTTGCTAATTTAGCCGTTTTCCAATCTAAACTTTTCAAAGTTCGAGAAAAAACAACTTTCGGTATATGATCAATGGCTACTGCAAAATCATCTTTCGTTGGGTCTCCCGTAGGATTTTCCAGAACGGTGCGCCAATATTCCATCAGTTGGTAAGTGGTTCGCCATATAACGTGTCATCATTACTTCTTAATTGGTTAGCAAATGTCCTAGTCCGCGATGCCATAAATATGGTCACAAATTCCATCAATGGTCACATTGATTGATTTAATAAATTTTCGCATTTGTATTCTTATCTACCAAGCGAAGGCAAAAAAAAACCAACCCACAATTCAAATGTTAGATTGGTTCTTTTTTCAGACTTTGTATGGAATTCATACAAAGTTTGGTTGGCAAAGATTTAACTTCTTTTTGATTTTTTGGTCTGAGGAAGGACCTGGATTCGAACCCCTTTTCTTATTTCACCGGATCTGCAGAAACTTCCACTTCCGGTAATGATGCTCTCAAATATCCCGATTGTAATACCGCCACCTGTCCTTGTTCGCTGGTAAGGAAAGTAACAAAGGCATCAATTTTATCACCTTGATCGGTTTTATAAATGATAAACAATTCACGAGCGAGTTTATATTTTCTGTCGTATACATTACGTACTGACGGTGCCACATAAGGATCTTTTATTGTTTTGGCATAATCCAAAGCTTTTAATTTATCTTTGTTTTCCACAAGGGCAGACCCCATTCCCATATAACCAATGCTATTCGGATTTTCTTGAATGAATTTAGACAATTCAACATTGTCTTTCACGATTTTTGCATCCTTTGAGTACACGTTGGATTTGAATTCGTTGAATTCATTCAAACCTAAATCCTTTCTTTTGAGGATATGATTTTGGAAATAATCTTGAGTTCCCGATTTATCATTACGGATCACGATAGAAATGGGAGCATCGATACCACCAACTTCCTTCCAGTTTTTAATTTTTCCAGAGAAGATATCAGAGGTTTGAACCAAGTTGAGTTTGGAGACAGTGTTTTTGGGATTCACGACAAGAGCGACACCGTCGTAAGCCAATCTTACTTTTTCTAAGTTTCCTGTTTTACGAAGGTCATCAAATTCCGCTTGGTTTAAGTCGCGGGAAGAAACTGCCATATCGATTTCACCTTTTCGTAATCTATCAATTCCGGATTCGGATCCACCACCTTCGACTGTTACACGAGCATCAGAATTTACCTTTTCGTATTCGGCTCCTAAGTATCGCATCATACTGTTCATGGTTTCAGAACCCGCCACTTTCAAGGTTTGTTTGTCCTTACAGGCGACAAAATTAATTGTAATCAAAATGTAAAAAAGCAGAGAAAGGTTTTTCATGGTTATTCAGGTAAAGCCGAAAATCCATCCTTCGTCAATCGCAAAAACCGCTAGTTTTTTCCATTTCCCCTATCAGTTTTTCAAAAAAATCCCCGATCTTTTCAATGTCATGACTCGGCTCCGATTGTTATTTAGTTTTGTCATTTTTCTCCCACTTTTGGCCTCTACACCTGTGCCAACAGGAAAAACTACCTTCCAATGGAAATGGAAAGAAAACCAAGTTTTAGAATTGAATGAATACCATGATGTATTCTTCCGTGTGGGTACAAAAACGGTGGAAAGAGAAGATAAAAACAGAGTGGTGATGAAACCAAAAAAATGTTCATCTGATTCTTGTTTGGTGAATGCTTTTTTTGACACTTATATACGTTATGGCAAAACCTCAGGTCCTTTTTGGAAGGACAAAGAATTTTTATCCGATTTTACTCTATTCCGAAATGGCCGGTATGAAGTTCCCAATGAATTCATAATGCCAAACCTTCGCAGTTTTCCGAGTTTCCCTGACACACCGATTTCCGTTTCTGATGTTTGGAAATTACCTGCAGAAGAATCGTTTGATTTTAATGCAGAACGTATTCGTGTCAAAGTCCTTCCTGAATATACCTTCCAAGGAATTTTTCCTTGGTCAGAAGGAAATTATAAAGGGAATTGTGAAAAAATTACATACACCTATCCAATTTTTTATACCAAACCAGAAGGAGAAAAGATGGTACCAAACGTACCATACAAAATTTTTGGTTTTGCTTCAGGAACAGTTTTTTTTAACGCGAGCAGAGGTGTTCCTGAATTTAAAGAAGTAAAATTATCATACACGTTTATTTATCCGAACGGAACCGTACAGGAAGCCAACTTTCATATCAAAGGAATTTATTTCCTCCGCAACCAAGTGAATGCCAAAGACAAAGAGGCAATTCGTGAAGACATCCTAGGTGATCTCATTGTGGGATATACGGGAGATCCGAATGGATCAAAGTTAGGTGATCCTAACAAACTTCCATCCAATGGAAAAGAACCTAATAACGAAAATTTAGGACGAATCACGGACACGGGAGAAATTCCCGCTCCAGAAAAAAATACAGATCCAGAAAAACTTCCCATCACGGTGCGAACTTCCGATGACGGAATTGTATTTTCCTTGGATTCCATTCTTTTTGATTTTAATGATAGCAAACTGAAACCCGATGCCGAAACAGCAGTCGCAAAAATCGCAGAAATCCTAAAAAAATACCCGGATCGGGAAATTCGAGTTTCCGGTCATACAGACAATGTTGGAAAAAAAGAATACAACCAAAAACTATCCGAAGATAGAGCCAAGTCCGTACTTCATGCGTTAGTTGATAATCATCAAATGGATGAAAAACATATTTCCTTCAAAGGGTATGCCGATGATGTGCCGATTGTTCCCAATGATACAGAAACAAACCGACATAAAAACCGTCGGGTGGAAATTACATTAGTTTTAGATTAACAACTAACCGATTTGTAAATCGAGTCCGACAGAATATGGAGGGACAATGGGTTCACTAATCTTTTTCCCTCGTTCCATCAGAAGTTCCATCTCTTTACGAATCTCAATCAGTAAACTTTGGATGGCTTCTTTTTTGTTCGACTGGTAAATTTCGAAATATGGCGCCAAAGAAAAAGCAGGAGCCACAACTACATGAGCAACCCTTGCTCTTGCTTCCGTCTTTCCAAAAATATGTTTTTCAAAACTACAAATCCATTCCATCAAACGTTCTGCAGACGGCCATTGGATTAAATTTTTGGGTTTGGTAATGATAAAGGCGTACGCTGTGTCCACCAATTGTTTGGCTCTACGAATGTTTTGATCGGTAAGATTTTTAGGTGTAGAAGAAAGAGGAGCTCCAGCAGCCAAACTATCCAATGTCATAAACAACAATCGAATTTTTTGAATGGCATTGTCTGATTCATGAAACTTCACGTTTAAAATGGAAGCTGCAAGGTTGAGAGCTGTATGCCTTGCCCGACCCAATCGGTAATCAAAATCCTTTCCATCGGTCTCCGATCTTGGAATTCCCAATTCAAATTCGGTTTCTTCCAACATCACGCGACCAACAGTTAAAAACCGACGAAGCAGTGTTCGTCCACCGGGATAAAGTTTGAGTTTGCGTTCAATCCGAGAAAGAGAAGATTCAATGTCCGCAAGGATAGAATCCCTAGAACCAGAGATTCTATATTTCACAAAACTCGGTTGGATCCATAATTCTGCCTTGGGATCTTTTTCCAAAGCAGCCTCGAGTCCCCAAAAGGAAACTTGAGCCACACCAGGCATAAACGAAACCAAATTGTCGTTTTCACCAGAAACCATTCCTTCCGGATACATCACTAATTTCCCATTAGATTCAGCTAATATTTGTTTAGCGGTCTTGATCGCATTTCGATTGAGAGTTCCTGCAATGACAGAAAATGCACCCACTCGTTTGATGACCTCACCCACCAAACCAAAGGCCCAATTAAAAATACTACGGGAGGTCATAAAGTGAAATCTCGTTCCAATTTGATTCGCAACATAATAAGCAATGATGGGTTCGATTTCGCTTGGTTGGTTGGATAAATACATCACCCTTTTGTTTTTGATTTCTTTTAGATGGAGTTCATCTTCTTTTGCAATTTCTACTCCATCAATATTGAAGAGAAGTTTGGAAAGAATGGGGAAACCTAAGTCGAGTCCTAAAGCAAAGGGAAATTCAAAACGAGGAGGAATAAAAGAATCTTTCATACAATTGTCTAGTTAAGATAAGACGAACCCCTTTGCGAATACGAGCAATTATTCGTGGATGTATCCCCAGGTTTCTAATATTTTTTTTACCTCTTTACCCATCTCACGTTGTACTTCAGATTCTCTGGTTCCACTAAAGGCACCATCGTTATACACCCAAGGTAAAGGAGAAGATGGGAATCCTTCAGGTTGTCTTTCCGAGACAATCAAATCTTCTAAATGATGTATCGACTTTTGATATTCCAATCCATACCTTCCAAAACGAACAGGAATCGTTTTTCCATTACGAGAAAAACTAAAGTTGGCTCCAAGTTCTGGATTCACAGTTTTGAAAATAACTTCTTCCCCTTGGTTCCCCTCGGAAACTTTTGATTCCCTTTGCAAAGAAACTGCTTTTGCTGAACCGGAAATTAGTTGGACCGCATCAGAAACTTTCCAATCATAAATGGATCCTTGGACATTTAAAGAAAGGAAATCACGGCATAGAGATTCCGAACAAGGGGGAATCAAAATTCGCAAATGATTTCGTTTTAAAAAATTCTCACGACGAAAGTCGGCTCTAACAATCTGCAAAAGAGAATCTCCCTCAGGCAAAGGACTAAGGTTGAATTTTTCCTCTGGGTCTTTTTTTAAATCATACAATTCTTCTGCCATGGTATGGGGTTCACCAGCCGATGTTCGCCTAACTGTCGTAAATCCTGGATACCTGCGAATGTATTTATAATTTTCTGTCCGAACCGATTCCGACATCCTGCCTTCGGTATAAATAAAACTTTCTTTTGGACAAACATTTGTCATGCGAATGCAAGTGGAATAATCGACACCTTGGTAGGTGGATTCTTTGGGTAATAAATCTAAAAACCCGAGAATGGTGGGAGCGAGCGACAACAAAGAAGACTGGCCGGAAATTCGGATTTGTCCCCCATTGGCCACACCCGCCATTTCCGATTCCAAGTTTTCCTTTAGGGACTTAGGAAGTTTGATAAAATAGGGAACATTGATTTCCTCATCGTAATGAGTTTCTCCATGACCAAACCGAGTTTGCATGATAAAATGATAACTATAATCATGATGGGCACTGAATAATTCCCCATGATCACCAGTTACGATGATCATGGTTTCATCATAAGTTCCTTGTTTTTTTAACGCATCCACAAGCCGTCCAATTTCACGATCTGTATAATGCATCTCCCCTAAGTATCTTTGCACCGGAGATTCGTACCGATAAAAAACATCCGTTGGAACTGTAGAACGAACCACCGCCATATCCTCTGGAGGGGGAGAGTAAGAAGCATGAGGGGTATTCAAATTAAAATGTAAAAAGTAAGGTTTGTCTTTGTATTCGGTGACAAATTGAACCGCTTGGTTTGTGAGAATTTCCGTATCCACAATGTCCATTCCCACTTGAAAGGAATTATGAAATCCCAAATCCAAACCAACTGTGGTATAATCCAAAAAGAAAACGTTATTCATAATCGTTTGGGTGAAGTAACCCGCTTCACGAAAGGTTTTGGCTAAGTTGTCTCTATTTTTTCCATAATAAACTTTTCTTTGGTAGGGTTTTGTCGAAAACCAAGAATTCCCCAAACCAAGGTTAGATGAATATTCCGAATGGAAAAATGACATCATCGAAGGTTTGGTCCAGTTCCCATTCGCAAATGGATTTTCAAAAAATACCGATTCCTTTGCCATTTTGTCCATCACTGGTGTTACTGAATGTCGGTATCCATAAGATCCAAAAAAATCCTTTCTCGCCGAATCAATCACAATGAGAATCACAGACTTTGGTTTTTCAAGCCCTTGTTTTTCGGAAAGATTGCCCTCTTTTGGATATAACAAAGGTTCACCGACAAAAAGGTAACTATCAACACTCTCCCAAACCAACCGCAGGGATCCAGATTCCCCAATTTCTAAAACACTCTTTTTAGAATTCCATTTTTCCTTTACCGACCCAGTAAGATCCCATTCCTTTAGAAGTATTTCTCCTGAATAGATTTTGAACTTTCCCGAAACTTGGGTTTGGAATTCTGCACCACCTAACAGTCCAATCAGCGAAGAAAATTCATATTGTCCTTGGGGGACTTTGAATTCGTATTCCTGACCCGGTGGAAAAAAAAGAGAATCCAAGGAATGATTTAAAAAAATCTCTTTGTCTGTATTGAATGTGATTTGTGTGTTTTCCCATTTGCGAGAAAGAGGAAGACGGCTTTGGCGACCGGGATTTTTTTTCCAATGGTAGGGTAAGGGATCTTTAGAGACGGAGATTTTGGATTTAGCATTTCGTAACTCCAAAACCAAATCCACAGGGAAACGTCTTTCCGATTTGTTCAAACAGCCAAGGAGACAAAAACAGATCGTCAGGGCGAAAGGAACGGTCGCTCGCATATGGAACCAGTTTGGAAAACTGGTTTCCGACGAACAGGAAAAGTTCTTTCTTTTTAGGTTTCCATCGTCCATCCTTGACATCTATGAGTAATTGGGAACAAGCTTACTCCCGTGAGGAGTCTACCTTTCAAAACAAAGACGGCGGATCGATTTATTATCAAATCTATCGTCCAAAGTCCGGTGTCAAACGTGTGCTCGTTGTCCACCACGGAATTGGGGAACACGGAGGTCGCTACCAGTTTTTATTGGAAGCTATGGCGGAACGTAATTACGCCATCTACCTGATTGATGCCAGAGGCCATGGCAAATCGGATGGACGTCGTGGTGTCATCACACATTTTTCTGATTTTTTTGCTGACCTCAAAGAACTCATCGATATCGCCAAACGGAATGAAGGTGTTAGTAAAGTTACTTTACTTGGTCATTCCATGGGAGCAGCGGTCACCTTTCTATACACGGCCACTGACAACTATCAAAACGATTTAGATGCGTACATCTGTAGTGCACTTCCCATCAAAGTCAAAACAGACATCGTGATGGATATCAAAAAAGGTGCCGGCGGATTTTTAGCAAAACTAGTTCCTACCCTCACAGTTCCCACAGGTCTTGATGTGAATATGATTTCGCATGACAGATCAGTTGTGGAAGCCTATGTAAAAGATCCGTTAGTCCATGGAAATGTCGGAGCCTACTTAGGAGATTATTTACTTAACTGCTACACTCTCGCATTAGAATCGGCTACAAAAATCAATGTACCAATTTATATGTTCCATGGAAGAGAAGACCAAATCGCCCTGGTCCAAGGAACTTTGGAAGCCTTTGAAAAGGTAAACTCCAAAGACAAAACAATGAAAATTTTTGACGGATTGTACCACGAAACCATGAACGAACTTCCACAAGACAGAACTATCGTCTTTAAAGAGTTAGTTTCTTGGATCGATAAACACTAAGGAGATAAATGCCAATGGCAATAACCAAAGATATAGTTGGAAAAAAACTAGATCGTTTTGATTTCACTGTGGAACGAGGAAAGATCAAAGAATTCTGCCTCGCCATCAACGAAAAAAACCCAATCTATTTTGACGTAGAAGAAGCAAAAAAAGCAGGATACTCTGATGTTCCGGCTCCACCAACTTTCCCTACAGTCATTATGTTTTGGGGATACCCAAAGATTTGGAACGATATGGCAGAACTCGGTATCGACCTTTCCAAAATCCTTCACTTAAAAGAAGAGTATACGTATCACAAAATTCTGTATCCGGGCAAAGTGTACGCACAGTCCGAAATTTCTGACGTAAAATCAGGAAGAGCAGAAATCGTAACTTTCAAAACAACCATCTATGATGAAAAAAATGATCCCATCTTATCTGCAGAGATGGCGATTTTCATTCGTAAGGATTAATACAGGAGGCTAACAATGGCAAAAATCGAATTTGATAAAGTAGAAGTTGGTCAGACTCTTCCTTCTCTAGACATCCCTGTCATCGAACATGCAAACTTAGTTCGTTATGCGGGAGCATCTGGAGATTTTAACCCCATCCACAACGATCCTGATTTCGCAAGAAAAGCAGGCCTTGACGGAACCATCTCTCATGGTATGTATGTTATGGCACAAGTAGGAAGACTTTGTACTTCTTGGGCAGAACAAAAAGACATCGCATACTTTGGTGTGACTTTCAAAGCCATGACCAAACTCGGCGAAAAACTAACAATCGTTGGTACCATCAAAAAGAAATTTGAAAAAGATGGTAAAAAAACGGTAACTGTACTGGTAGAAGCAAAAAACGAAGCTGGTGAAGTGAAAGCCGGCGGAGATTTAGTCGTCAACGCAGTTTAAAAACAAAGTTCAAGTTCTTTTGTGACTTTCTAAAGTCTCATAAAAGAACAAAAACAAGAAAAAGGCATCTTTCGAAAGTTAGGTGCCTTTTTTATTTGGGTGTTATAACCTCTAATTTTTTTCTTGGGCGCCTCGAATCTAAGACACCACCAACATCCAATCGATTCAAGACCGCGCTATCCGTTGCAATCCTTCGCATAACAGATTGTATACTAAAATAGGATAAAGTCCGCGAAGGATTTCCACTCCTATCGCTGGCGCGGGGAAAGATTGGATCATTCAAAAATACTTCTAGTGATCTATTTTTTGGAGCCTATCTGCAAATTTTTAAGCTCTTTGTCATGTGCCGAAGAAAGTAAGAGATATATTACAAATTCTTTTTCAAGACGGTTGGTATATCATCGATCAAAAAGGTAGTCATATTCAAATGAAACATTCAGAAAAACCAGGGAGAGTAACAGTACCTTCGCACGGACTAGGAAAAGAAGTTGATATAAAAACAGAAAAAAGTATTTTAAAACAGGCTGGGATTGGGAAATAGAAAACATGAAATATATGGTTGAAATTGTGAAAACAAATACTGGATATTCTGCGCACGTACCGGACTTACCTGGTGTTTTCACCGTTGGTGATTCGTTGGAAGAAGTAGGAACGTTCATTCAGGAAGCCATCCAGTTGCACTTACATGGTCTAGAAGAAGATGGAATTACAGCACCACCTCCTAAAACAAACGTTATCTGGGTTGATGTATAACCCCTACTCCAAATCCTCAAATGGAATGTCCAAAACTTCAAACCCGGAACAGCCAGAAAAATCATAATGCCACCATTCGGTTTTGTTCACACGAAACCCATACTTAGCAAGGATGCTGATCAAAAGCGTACGGTTTTTTAAAATTTCTGGATCAGAAACCGGTGCTTCTGCCCAAGCTTCCTTTCGAAAGGAATCATATTCCGTTGGCATTGGAATTGTTTGTTTTGTTTTTAAATCCACCAAGCTTAAATCAATCGCACAACCTTTGTTATGCCTAGACCCAGTTTTGGGTGAGGCCACATATCTTGTGTCCCCAATGATTTCAAAAAATTTCACAGTGGCAGCATAAGGCCTGTAAGCATCAAAAATCTTAATCGAATAACCAAGTTTCGAAAACTCTTTTTGCGCCTCACCTAAAGCTTCTGCTACCGGTTTTCTGGCATATGCCTTGGCTTCTTTGTAGATAATTTGTTTGGTAAAGTTATCTGGTGTTGCATATTTGATATCTAAAAGGATTCCAGGGATCTTCTTTTCTAAGTTAATGAGTTCTTTATTTGGTGTTTTTTGAATCGAAAATTCATAAGCCTTTCGATCCAAAACATTGAGTTTAGTTTCGCTGGATTGAGAAACCAAAGATAAAAAAGGAAATCCCAAACAAAAGGCAATTGTCACTAGAACTAGTTTCATCATTTTCCTCTATCTAAGTTTCTAATAGAACTGGATCCTTTTGATTCTAGAAGTGGCTCATACATCATCCAAGCAGTATTTTCGGTTACCAACTCATCTTCCAAAATTTCTTTTGTATCTTTCAAAATTTTTTTTCTGCGAATGGTATTCCTTCTGGTATAACCTCCCCAAGGTTCTGCATGAAATCCGTGATAGGATTCATAAACTTGGTAAATGAAAGGAATGTCTACTTCGGAACGCCACTCCCCTTTTAAAAAATCATCTTCTATCCATAAATGCAATACAAATGGTTGTTTGGTTGTATTTTTGATTTGTAAGTCAATATAATTGTAAGACAAAGTGGCACCCGATCCAAATGGTAGAGTTCTTTCGGAATCCGGAAAGATATCAAAACTATGCCGCCACCGTTCCTTTACTTCCAAAGGACTATGTAAAGTCATCCAATAGATGAGGTTGGCCATTTGGCAAAGGCCACCGCCTGTGCGTTCTATAAAACTACCATTCCTCAGTTGCATCCCCAGCAAATATCCTTTGTGTTTTGTTGGTTTGCCCACAAGATACCAAAACGAAAAAACTTGGTTTGGTTGGAGAATGACTCCATCTAACTTGGAAATGGCAATACTTAGATTTACCTTCTTATTTTCTTGAAGATACATGGGTACGTCTTTGAGTCTGCGATAGATGGGAGAACTATGTTTAAAAATAGAAATGGGAAAGTTATGGGTTAACTTATCTAGGGATACTCTTATAGTTGCAAAGGATTTTCTTTCGAGAAACCAAACCAAATAACGTTTCCATTGGAAATAAATCTTACCAAAAAACAATCGAAGATTTCCTCGATTGGTCTTTCGATACATACCCGGAATGGATTTTTTTTTGAAACTAAATCCCATAATTTTGTTTTCTCTTCATAAAATCAGGACGCTGTCTGTAAGGATTTTTCCAAGACTTGGCGATAGATAGAAGTTTAGAATTTCTTTTTTCTAGCCACAAACGGTAACGTTGCCAATCTTTTTCTAAAACTAATTGATATTCACCTAAAGGTTGAACAAAGGAAAAAATAGGTAGATTTTTTTCATCCTTACTTGCAAGTAAATTCTCATAGCGAATTCCATACACAGCCCGGTAGATTTCTGTTCCTTTTGGTAATTCAGAAATTGCTTTTGTATCCGGTTCCCAAGATAGACAATCTTTTCGAAATTGGAAATGATAGTATTCGCAAAAACCATGGTGGGCTACAAGTAATCCATTGTTAGGTACGGAAGCCATTGATTCACCCGGTATCCACATTAAATCATAAGGATATCGAAATAGATGAGGACTCGTAAACAATGTAAAAATCCAAAAACTTGTACCGAGTGTCCAAATCAAAATTTGAATTCGATTCCAAACCACGAAAACTTGGGCCACTAAAACCAAACTCAAAAGAATTCTGTATTGTATGTCTGCAAAATGGAAGATAGGCAAGAGTAACATAAAACCAAAGAAAGCAATTGCCTTACGAATTTGGGTGAACTTCTCGTCACTTTTTCCAAATAATAAATACCCCCAGTCCCAGAGAATACCAAATCCAGCAATTCCATAAGCGGCCGTTAGTGGGAATATTTCAGTATCATTGTAAAACCTTCCATTCGGATCATGAGGAAGAAAAAAAGGCAAACTGAGAGAAAGGAGAAAAATGATTGGATAAAACTTAATAGATATTTGACTGAGAATCCAAATTCCGATACCCAGAACTCCCACCATTGGATGAAACCAAAAAGCCAATAAAAATAAAAGTACTGTGGCTCCCCACAGAATTCGATTCGTCCAAAAAGAAGACGAGGAAAATGATAAGGACGAATAAAAAGCAATACTAAGGATCAAAAAACCCAATGCCCAACTTTGTTTTGGATATAAAAATCCAAGTAACAAAACAACAAAACTGGGAAATACAAAAGTGAACTTAAATTCCTTTTGTAATAGAATCCAACGAGAGAGTATAATAGAAATTAACAACCAAACGGAAGTTAGAATTTGAAACAAAAATAAGGAGTGGTCTTGGATTCCAAAAATCTTTAGAAAAAGGGCAACGATATAAAAAACGGGAGAATGGTCTGGTGAATGTAATTTCCCTGTTTCTAATAGGGAAATTGCTTGAACACCATACCAATAAATATCCTTTCCGAACAACGGGATCAGTTGGAGATTTGGACTTTTTTGCCAATCATCTGCAATCCATTAGCAGACTTTTTAACAATAAGTGTATCACCAAAAATAATAGTAGATTCCGCACTTGTTGTTTCTGCATAGGGGCTATTCGAATCTAAACTTTGTGTAACAACCTTGTGATCCCGTCCAAAAATCTTAATTTTGGCTTCGGTGGGAGAAGCTTCTAATAAAACCCAGTTTCCATCCAAAACCCTTTTTTCTGATACATCCTCTTTCCAAATGACGAACGATCCATTAGAACGAAATACATAATCCAACCTTCCATCCGAAACATCACCAAACACTGCTTTATTGACAATGTTTGAAAGAATGGTATTCTTAGTTTTTGAAAGGATGGATTGTTTGAATTCATCAGCGTTTTTATCAACTACTGTAAATCGTTTTCCTTTTTCTCCGAGTAAAATAATCTCAGCGATCACAGTGTCTTTCCAAGTTTTTCCAGGTCGCACTTTTTGGATGGTGAATGTAAACTTTTTCCCTGATAAAGTTTTTGGGAAAAATATTCTTTGGCCACCTTGTTTGTCTGCAATTTTGATCGGAAAAGATTCGGATTCATTGGATACAGTTAGTTCGGTCACCGAACCATTTTTATAAAACAATGCATCTAATCTTTGATAACCGTTAAATATTTCCAAACCTGACAAATCAATGTTGTCTTCTAATTCAATTTGAAAAGATTCCCCTTCTCCATTTTCTTTAGCGCCTTCTACCCAAGCAAAATCAATACTTCCGTCAAATAATCCGTAAGCAGGATAATTAGGAAGAGTGCTACTTGCAGTCACCTCACCTAAAATAGGTTCCGGGTATAACACATCTAACTTTTTACCATTTTGAAAAAAAGAAACCGCTTTGATTCCGTTTCCTGAGTCTGGTAACAAATAAACAACATGAACTCCATTAGATCTTATTTTTTGAGGAGTATCTTTAGAGCAGTCAAAATTTGTCGCATAACTTCCATCTTTATAAAATGCAACGTAACCTTTTTTTTCTTGGCACTCAATGGAGATCTCACTAAAAAAGGCACGCCCATCTGTTTTTCCTGTTTGATTCCATTTTGTTCCGTTAGAGAAAAAAATTGTAATTCCATCTAAACTAGTTTCAGGTTTCCAATATTTGCCAGATTTAAATACATTAATGGGACTTGTGCCATCAGCAGAGGATGCTGCCTGGATTCGTTCAATTACGATGGAATTCTCAATCGAACTATTTTTACAAAATAAGATTATGAAAGCCAAAAAAATTAGAATTATTTTTTTCAAAAGATTTTACCTCGGCAGGTACAAAGAATTCAGAACTATTTCGACTTAGACAAGTAAAAATTTTACTTGATTGAGATCAGCCGAAACAATTTATTTTTCGTGTCGCATAGCAATCAAAATACGAAAGATGTTCCTATCCATTTTGACAAGTTTTCCCAGTTTGTAAGTCTTTATTTTACAAAGAAAAAAGAACAAAGAATCGGTAGACAAGGTCACAAACAATAGGATACATTGAGCATCTATTTGATGAAAGATCCAAAACTCGTACATCTTGACCCCAATGGGATCCGCCAACTTTTCCTGACTCATGGCAAAAAAATCAAACTAAAGAAAAAAGAAATTTTTGCAAAACAAGGCCTTCCGCTATTTAGCGTTGGTTTGGTTGGAACTGGAGGATTCAAACTGGTTTACAAACAAGGCAAAAAGGAATGGATCAAATCTTTTATCTTTGAAGGTGGGCTTTTGGGAAGTTTACCGAGCATTCTTGGACACCAAACAAGTAAATATTCCATCTTAGCTTTAGAACCAAGTGAAGTGTTTGTACTCACTGCAAATGTGTTCAAAACAAAAATGGAAAAGGAAAATCAATACAAAGACTTCCTGATCCAATTTCTATCAAATTTGTATTTGAAAAAAGAAGAACGAGTGGCCGATTTTCTACTCTTAGAACCTGAAAAAAGATACAAAAAGTTTATTCAAGAATACCATTCCGTTCTGGAAAGAATTTCCCAAATCGACCAAGCGGCCTATTTGGGAATTACCAACGTAGCTCTCAGTCGGATCAAAAAGAGGATTTTTGAAGATATTCGTTAATCGCACCTAAGTATAATTTGGTGAACTCGTCTCCTGAAAATGGATTCTGAGAAGTGACTAAATTTCGATCGCGAGTCGCATACCCACTTGCTGGAAATAAAGAAGATTCGTATTTCATTCCTCGTTCTATTAGTAAGTCAGAAATTTTTCTAACTTTAGGACTTCCTTTCATCACAAAGGTTTCAATAAACCACTCTTCTATTTTGGTAACAGAATTCACTCGATAACCTTGGAATAAAAATCCTTCTCCGTTTGTTCCGCTAGGAAGTGTGGTAAGTAAGGCAGGTGCATGGCATACAAGCCCGATGATTTTTCCTTGGTGATGAAAGGAGGAAATTAAAACGGGAAGGTTTTCATCATACAACAAATCGCTCATTAACCCTTGCCCACCGGGAATGAGTAAACTCAAATAACTTTGGTGATCTTTAGTAACGGATTGTAATGGGATGGGGTTTTGAAAGGATGGATGTGAATTTAAAAAACGAATAGCTTCTTCTTTTTCTTCCTTAGATTTCCAATATTTATCTTTTAAACTTTCAGGATCCAACGTAGCTTTTTTCCCTTCGGGTGTTGCAAATACAAAATCAAAACCAAAATGATCTAAAGCAATCATTGGATGATAGAGTTCATTCACGAATACTCCGGTCGGATGTTTGCGATTTCCATCTAACAAAAGTGTATTTGCGGCACTCATGACAATGAGAACTTTTGGTTTGGGTTTTGCAGAGATCGATGATTGTAAAAATACCAATCCCAGAAGCAAAATGACTCGTAACGCAGGACTAAAGATCCATTGAAAAAAATGGATCGGATTGGTTTTTAGAATTCTTTCTAAATGAAAAAAGGATATTATTTGATTCCTGATTGGATTCGACATGGAAAAACACTCACTTCTATTTTGAATTAGTTCCCTACCAAAAATAGAAGGGAACTTCTCTAATAGAGGTGCTAAAGAAATGAATTCATTTTAACCTAAGTTAAAATGTTAAAATTCCCATCCGAAATATCTTAAAATTTCCGAACCAATCGTACATTCTGTTTTTTCCTAAAACAAATCGATGGTTTCGAATCCTTGTAACAACTGCACTTCCACCTTTTCTTCTTCAGTTCGTTTCAAAATGTATTTCATGTTGGCATCAAAATCATCTCCAAGCCGGAGGTTTGGTTCCAATGGTTCTGATAGTGGTTTGAAAAAATTATCCCAATGGATGGGTATTAACAATTTGGGTTTTAAAGTTTGTACGGTTTGTTTGTAGAATTGTTCCTGGAAAGGAATGGGTTGTAAAGAAAGTTGAGCAATTCCCAAAAACAAAACATCTACTTTGATTTTATCAAAAGCTCCTTCTACAAAGTTTGTACTACTTTTGATTAAAATTTTATTTTTTCCATGTTGGATTAAAAAATCAAAGGTTCCTCCTTCGATATAGTCGGTTGCTTTCACCGGTGTTTTTAGTGGAGATTCAATGTTCGGGTGGTTCGGATCGGTGGCATTTGTTTTTCCGAGAATTCGAAATGGCGGAGTGTGTTTGGACTCCAAAACAGTAATGGTAAACTTTCCAATGGTAATTGGTTTTCCCGGTTGGAACTTCTGCATTTGTTCTGGGAGAAGTCCTGCACCAATTCCCACATTCAGAGTGGAAGTGGAACCAAACAACTTCGCCTTTGTTTGTTTGGCGACAAGTGGTGAGTCCATTACATGATCATAATGAGAATGGCAAACAAAAATGGCCTGAAGGCGATCGATTTTTGCTTTTTCGATTACAGATTGAACTGTAGATGGATCGGATTCTATTTTAGAAAAAGCGGTTTTCCATAAAGATGGCCTAGAAAAGAATCCGTCGGTTAGGATTTGTGTTTCCCCATCATCTAACAATATAGATGCGGTTCCAAAAAAAGTGGCTCGCACCTTCCCTTTAGGAATGGAACTTATTGTACTCTCATGCGGAAAATATGAATCATACTGGCTTAAAGTTCCGGAAGGACGAAGGGCACAATGAGAATAAAAGAGGATGAGTGACAAATAAAAGAAAGAGGGGAATAATTTTAATTTCTTAGGAAAACTCGTTTTGGTTATCATAACGAACAAATTTGGCAGAACGAAATTCTTATGGCAAACTCTTTCTATTCGTATAAAAGTTTGGATTCTATTTTGCGAGAGGGATTTGGAGGGCTTGGTCTCCGAGAACGCAAAGCGGTATCGGAGACGGGAGCGAACGCGGACTCCGGAAAAGCCCGGGCCCATCGGGACTCGCCAAGGATAAAGAAAGAGAATTTTAGATTCGGCGAGATTTCATTTTTGTTTTAAAGATTCCGAAGGATTTGTTTGCGCCAGAGGTTGGATCTTAGTCTAAGATTCAATATGAAATCTATCAATTCAGAATTGCCCATTGTTGTGACAGGAGGATCGGGATATATTGCTTCCTGGATCGTCAAATATTTGTTAGAAGACGGAAAATCAGTTCGAACCACTGTGAGAAGTCTAAAGGATACCAAAAAAATATCCCAACTATTAGAACTAAAAGATAAATTCAAAGACAAACTTGTCTTATTAGAAGCTGACCTCTTGTTGGAGAAAAGTTTTGATGCAGCGATCGAAGGTACAGAACTTGTCATTCACACGGCTTCTCCATTTTTTGTTGCGGGCATTAAAGATGCACAAAAACAATTGATTGATCCAGCTTTACAAGGAACACGAAATGTTCTTGAATCTTGTAATCGAATCTCGTCAGTAAAACGAGTTGTACTAACGTCTAGTGTTGCTGCAATTCATGGTGATAATATTGATTCGTTACAAGTACCTAACAATACCTTTACCGAGGAACATTGGAATACAACAAGTAACTTAAAACACCAACCATATGCTTACTCAAAAACATTGGCCGAAAAAGAAGCATGGGAAATTCAAAAGAGACAATCACGTTGGGATTTAGTTGTGATCAATCCATCATTTGTGATGGGCCCATCGCTTTCGAAGAGACTCGATGGAACGAGTGTTGAGTTTATGAAAAATATGTTGAAGGGAGTGTTTCGGACCGGTGTTCCCGATACGAAGATGGGATTTGTTGATGTGAGGGATGTTGCGAAGGCACATATCTTAGCAGGATTTACTCCTAATGCAAAAGGAAGGCATATCACTTCGGCGGAAGTCATGCCAATGTTAGGTGTGGCAAAAATCATCAAAGAAAATTTTGGGAACAAGTATTCGGTTCCCACAGGTAATCTTCCTAAAGCGCTTGTGTATGTGATTGGACCTTTCTTTGGATTATCTTGGGGTTATACAAAAAATAACATTGGCCAACCATTGAATCTAAACAATCAATATAGCAAAACTGATTTAGGACTAACCTATCGTCCGTTAAATGAAACTTTTATTGACCATGTAAACCAAATGGAGAGTTCGGGATTGTTATGATCCCACTCCACTTTCCCTTTTGCAAAGTGACTGAAATACTGGTGAAACTGCGAAGTTTTCTTTAGAATTTTGGGAGAGATTGGATTCCCAAGAGACAAGAGTTGGATTTTATGGTAGGAGTTGGGCCGGGAATGAACTCCCACAAGCCCACCTCCACCGCCCATTCAGGGTGGGGGCCGAGACCTGACACACGAGACATAATATGCAATCCCTCCAATCCAATCCGTTTTTAGGAACGGATTATTTACAGTCAGGAACCGCTAAACAGAAGGAATTGCTAGCTGATTTAGAAGAATGGAAAATTCTAAAATGTTTACATGGTTTCAAACCCGTAATTGCAGGAACCATTCCGTTGGACATCGATACCGAAACCAGTGATGTGGATATCCTCGTAAAATTTAATATTCCTGCGCATTTACAAAAGATTTGTTATGCCAAATTCCGCAATTTACCAAATTATAGTTTTTCAGAAAAAACAATATCTCTCCGTGTAACTTTAATTTGTCGATTTGAAACAAAAAAATTTAAATACGAAATCTTTGGACAATCGGTAGAACCGATAGAACAGTATGGTTGGATCCATATGATGGTAGAAAATCGTTTTTTAACTTTGGCAAACCCATCCTTTCGTGAAGAAATTCGTAATCTCAAAAAACAAGGTATCAAAACAGAACCTGCTTTTTGTACATTGTTGAATTTGAAAGGTGATCCGTACAAAACCTTAGCCCAATGGAATCAAAAAACAGAGGAACAGTTTCGAGAATTACTCATCCAAAGAGGGTTTTAAATCAATCCAAATTGACGAAAAGTTAGATTGATCCTTGGTCGTTTGACCTTCATTGTTTTAGGAAGAGAGTGTAACCAATGTCTTTGTATGACATCTTTCATTAAAAGTAAACTTCCATGTTCTAACTGTAATGCGACTTGCTCTCCTGTCTTTTTATGTTTATAACGAAAGATACGTTCGGCTCCAAAACTCACGGAAGCAATGGTGGAATTGGGACTTAGGGAAGTTTCATCATCACTATGCCAAGCCATACCTTCACTTCCATCATGGTATAAGTTCAACAAACAAGAATTAAAAATTTCTTTAGAAGTTAGTTCCACTTTTGTTTTTAGTTCTAAAAGGAGAGGGGACCAAGATAGAGCTGTTTTGGTAGTTCCTGAATAACGATAAGAAAAACCTTTTTCTGCATACCAAGCCACGTTTCGTTTGGTAATGATATGTTTTCCATAAAGTATGGCTTCGTCGGGTTTCCATTCAATCTCTTCCATCAAAGAATCAAAAACTCGATTGGCTTCTTCTATCGGGAGAAAGTCAGGGAGGTACAACAAAACCCCGTCATAAGGTAAGAGATTTTCCTGTTCAGACCTTTGGAATAAGTGCATGGATTTCGGATTCTACCGCCTGAAAAAAGTAAGTCACTGTAATTTTCCACCCAATGTCCAAAGAAATCCAATGAAATTCTACACTGACTGTCGAGACAGTCTAAAATTTTGGTTGGTTTCCCTTCCAGACCAAAGAATCTATACGATAGTATGACCCCAACTCGCACGATTCAATCTTTCATCGACGCAAAAAAGGAAAACCGTTCCCCTTCGGAAGAAGTTTGGAACTCTTTGAAAGGATTCCGGAAATGGAATGAACCGGAACTCATTGGCCTTCGGAATGCATCTGGATACTATCCAGATATTTATTTTGAAGCTGGAATGGATGAAACCATAACCAAACTACTTGCAAAATTCCAAGAGAGAGTGGTCCCCCATAAATTTTAATGAAGCCCAGTACCCCTAAAGTTTTATACCAAGAAGCCAATCCATATGGTTCTTTTACTGCATTTTTAGAAGATGATGGAAGAACCATTTACCTTTACTTACAATCACATAACAACCCTGAGTGGCCCATGAAAACACTTTGGGTGCGGAACTTAATTGATGCACCGGAAGCGCGTGTAGAAGAAGATTTTGATGCAGGTCTCGCTCCTGTACTCACTCAATTCGAAATAACAGATCCAAAAGCACAAAGTTCACTAACTGAAGATCAAATCCATTTTATTTGGTCAGAAGAAGGAGATGGAGTGGCATTGTTTGTCGATGAAGAACTACAAGCTTATTTGCCTTCTTGGTCTGGAATCAAAGGCATTCATGGATATTCTAAATTTGCAAAAGAAGAAGCTCCAACGGCATCACCACTCGGAGATCCTGAAAATGGTGTGATTGCGGAACGAGTTCGCAAGAATCGTAAGTTTTGGGAGTCTGTTGCAGAAAAAGATCATTGGAAGAAGGCACAGAAACTTCGATTGGATTTTTTAGAATCTAAACTTGGAAAACACCAAAAGTATTGGTCAGCGGATGGTGGAAAGTATCCTTCTCTTGGAATCGCATCGTTTTTACCAAAAGAATTTCCTGGTATCAAAATCTTTTCTACAATTGGGATGAGTGTTCAAAACCAACCATCTATCGAGCTCTACCATAAAGATTATGAAAATTTTTCTCGTATTGAACTTGTTTTCGCCATCCAACTCATGAAAGATGCTGAAGATAAATCAGAAACATGGATCCAACATGTACTCGGTGAGATGGTAAAGTTCCCTTGGAACACAGGAATTTGGTTTGGACATTCGCATACCATTCAAAATCCAAGAAAAGACCCTGATCAACTCTATCTAGACTTCAATTGGTTCGTTCTCCGTAACGTCACAGAAGAAATAGAGCAAGGTTCAACAGAATCTCTGCCGAAACTTCATGGACTCACCACAGAGAACGGGAAACGCGCTAATTTTCTCTTCTTAACACCGATCGCAACGGAAGAACGAATTTGTTTTATGAGAGAAGGATCGAGTCAGTTTTGGGAAACATGGAAGAAGGAAGGATACAGTTTCTTTCACGACAGCGAACGAAGAATGTTAGAATTCTAGATTTTAATTTCAAAAAAATCCGATTCAAACTCTAAAATCTGTCCGTTACTCTAAATGATATGGCAGAGACGTATACAAAGTACTTCAATTTAGAGTTTGAACCCTTTTCCTTAGAACGAATTCGTGAAGAGAGACAAGATTCCACCGGATTTTTCCTCTCTACTGTATTCCAGAAGCGGTTTTCGGAAGAAGTAAACCTCAAACGCCACGAGGATCAGAAACTATGGATCCAAACCAAAAATCTTCGTTACGTTGTTTTAGATGGGGTTCAGAAAATTTCTGATGAAAATGGAAGGTTAGAACCTACCAATATCCTCTACTTACTCGTATTTTTTGATTTTAACTCCATTACAGAGTATGGTTTCGAAGAAGTATGCAATGTACTGATGAAACGGTATGATCTGCCCTCTCTTATACTCAAAATGCCAGAAACAGACCATTTAGAAATTTGGAGTAAGGATCATTCTCGTAAAAGTTATAAAAATGTGATCCATCCTAACATTGAATCGCTGATGAAAGCACTCTTTGATTCGATCAATAAGAAGGATCATTTTCAGTTTATTGGTATGGAAAAAGCTAATTCTGATAAAAAATCAGGGTTTTTGATGAGTCGGAGGGGTTTTACAAGGGCAATTGCCTAGATTTTTATCAATCATACGCCTTATAAATGAAAAAACCCGCAGGTCTTGCGGGTTCACACAAATCTTACTTCGATCACTCGAAGGAAGAATTAAGGCTAAGCTTATTTCTTAGCTTTTTTCTTTGCAGCTTTTTTCTTAGCGGCTTTCTTTTTTGCGGCTTTCTTTTTAGCAACCATTGTGATCGTCCTTATCTTTTGATTTCAAAACACGGCTGTCCTTGGCAAACAGAGAGTGAATTGATACGACATAATTAAATCATATCAATTTTAATGTAAAGAAATTTTATTTTTTGCATGAATTTTTATTCAAAATAAAAAAACAGACTAATACTCATTCTACGGAACATTGATAACAATCTTACCAATAGTTTGTCCTGATTGAAATGTACGGAGTGCATCGTGTATCGAATCAAACGCAAATTCATGTCCAATGGTTTGTTTTGGTAATGATAACATCATTAAATCGGAAAAATGTTTTCGTAATTCATCAATTTCATTCCACAACCATATTAAATTGAATCCCATCACCGATTTATTGTCTGAAATCATGGATAATGGATCAATTTTTGGTCTTCTGAGGTAAGAATAAGCGATCGAAAGCCAATTTCGGAATGAATGTGATGGTGTGAAGTTCGCACTACCATATGTAATTAGCCTTCCCATCGGTGCCATGAGATCATAACTGTCGTGAAAATAACGACCACCTAAACATTCTAAAACAATTTTTAGTGGATGATCTGATAAAATTTTCTTCATCTCTTGTTTAAAATAAGGAGATCGAGTGAGAAAATAATCATAACCAACCTCTTTTAAGATCGAAAACTTAACGGAATCACCTACAAGTCCGATGGGAATTGCTTTTTTTTTCTTCGCAATATGTCCTGCCATGATGCCAACACCACCTGCCGCACTATGAATCAGAACGTGATCTCCTTCTTTTACTTGTCCGAGTGGAACAAGTGCATAGTATGCAGTGAGTGCTTGTACTACAAAAGCAGCACCATCTTGCATCGACCAACCCTTAGGAAGTGCAAATACTGTTTTTTCTGAGATGTTTAGATGCGTTGTGTATGCTCCGAACCTAGTCACACCAAACACTGAGTCACCGACTTGAAAATCCTTAACATTTGGGCCTATTTTTGCGATTTTTCCCGCAAATTCCAAACCAGGAATGAAACTATCCTTAGGAGTAGCTGAGTACAAACCATAAATCGAAAATACATCGGCAAAGTTAAGACCGATAGCTTTCACTTCAATGGTAACTTCAACTCCTTCTGGTGGTCTTAAAGGTTCTGATTTCCGTTGTAAACGATCAATAGATCCTGTTTTTTCGATGCGATAGACTTCTCTTAACATAATATCTTAAAAAAAATTCTATTCCATAACGATGAAACCATTTTTCCATGGTTCCAGAGTCTGAACGAGAGAGTGCCGTGGAACTAAAACAAACACCTTTACATACAATCCATAAAGAAATGGGAGCTAAGATGGTTCCTTTTGGCGGTTGGGACATGCCTGTTCAATATACAGGAATCATCCAAGAACATTTGAGCACAAGATCTGCTGCGGGACTTTTTGATGTTTCCCATATGGGTGAAATTTTTGTCACAGGTAACGAATCAGATGTGCTTTCTTTTTTAGAATCAGTCACTTGTAACACAATTACTGGGATGAAAGTTGGCCAAGTACAGTATAATGCGGTGGTGAATGAAAATGGTGGGCTTGTTGATGACATCACCGTTTATAAATTCAGTGATTCGAAGTATATGATTTGTTCCAATGCTTCCAATTATCCTGCAGTAACAAAACATTTAGAAACATATAAAAAAGGAAACGTAACTGTCGTTGATGATAGTAAAAACTGGCATCAAATTGCATTACAAGGCCCAAAAGCAGATGAAATTTTTTCCAAATATCTTGGTAAGGACTTAAGTTCCATCCTCTATTATCATTTTGAAGAAATGAATTGGAAAGGGGAAACCATCATTGTATCTCGCACTGGTTATACGGGAGAAGATGGATTTGAGATTTATACATCCAATACACTTGGTGTCACTCTTTGGAAAGATTTATTAGAAATTGGAAAAGACCTTGGTCTCACACCAGTTGGCCTAGGTGCTCGTGACACACTCAGGTTGGAAGCAAAATACCCACTTTATGGTCATGAATTGAATGCAGAATGGACTCCTGTAGAATCTGGAATCAACTTTATCGTCAAAGAAAAACCAACTCCTTATTTAGGATACGCGCGGATCATAGCGGACAAAAAGAATGGTCCCAAACGTAAAATTGTGGGGATTCGTCTCATGGAACCTGGTGTTTTACGCGAAAATTTCCCAATTTTCTCCGGTGATGGGAAAGAAATTGGTAAATCTACCTCGGGAACCCACTCTCCTAGCCGCAAAGAATCCCTAGGACTTGCCATTCTTGATATCGAATTCACCAAAAACCAAGTGGAAGTATTTGTGGAGATTCGTGGGCAGAAGAAATTGGCAAAAGTAGAGACTGGCGCCTTCATCCAAGGCAGTGTCCGAAACAATCGTTAAACGAGAGAGCAGAAAAGAAGAGGAAAATCATGGCTGATACACAAGCAAGAGACGGATATTATTATACTGAAAAACATGAATGGGTCAAAGTAGAAGGTGATGTGGCACAAATCGGAATCACTGACTTTGCACAAAATGCGCTTGGTGACATTGTGTTTATTGATCTTCCTAAACCAGGAAAACAAATCAAAGCAAAAGACAGCCTTGGAACCATTGAATCAGTAAAAGCGGCTGAAGATTTATATTCACCGATTTCTGGTGAAGTTGTGGAAACAAATTCCGCTCTCGGTTCCAATCCAGCGGCAGTGAATGCAGAACCATTTGATACTTGGATGGTAAAATTAAAAAATATCCAAACTTCCGAACTCGGAAGCCTGCTTACAGCTGCGCAGTACAAAGAATACGTATCTAAACTAGATTAATAGGAGTTTTTCTAAAGTGAGTTCCGCAAAACCTACATCGCCTCTCCAATCCCCTTACGAAGAAACATTAGAACCGAGCGATACTTTCCTCCGTCGCCATGTCGGTGTGACCGAAGAAACAGTTTCTTCGATGTTAAACACAATTGGTTATAAGGCTTTGGATGATCTCATTAATGATGCGGTTCCGGAAAACATTCGTTTACGAAAGGAACTCAACTTACCTACTCCTGTTGGTGAATATGCTCTCCAAAGAGAACTAAAAAAAATTGTTTCTAAAAACAAAATCTACAGATCTTATTTAGGTCTTGGTTATTACTCTTGTATCACACCTGCCGTGATCCAAAGGAATATTTTAGAAAATCCAGGTTGGTATACGGCTTACACTCCTTACCAAGCTGAAATTGCCCAAGGCCGAATGGAAGCTCTCATCAACTTCCAAACGATGATCACTGATTTAACGGGAATGGAAATTGCCAATGCATCTCTTCTGGATGAAGGGACAGCAGCGGCAGAAGCCATGAACATGCTTTTCTCTTTAAAAGAAGATACACAAGGAAAATCATTCTTTGTATCACAATCGGTTCACCCACAAACTTTAGATGTGATCCGCACTCGTGCGATTCCACTGGGAATCAATATTATTGTGGGATCTTTTAAGAAGATGGTCCCTTCCAATGATTTTTTTGGAGCGATTGTCCAATACCCATCTACTGATGGAACCATTTACGATTTTAGCGAATTTATTGAAAGCCTGCACAAAGTGGGAGCAAAAACAGTAGTCGCTGCTGATCTTTTGGCACTTACTATTTTGAAAGCACCTGGTGAAATGAATGCAGATGTTGTAGTGGGAACTACGCAACGATTTGGATTGCCACTTGGATTTGGTGGGCCACATGCTGGATACTTTGCCACCAAAGAAGAATACAAACGAAATATGCCGGGTCGTCTCATTGGAGTTTCTAAAGACTCTCAAGGAAAACCTGGCTACCGCCTAAGCCTACAAACACGAGAACAACACATTCGTCGTGACAAAGCAACTTCTAACATTTGTACGGCGCAAGTATTACTTGCTGTATTATCTTCTATGTATGCCGTTTACCATGGACCAAAAGGTTTAAAACAAATTGCATCACGAGTCCATCGTATGACAACAATCCTTGCCACTGGTCTTGAAAAACTCGGATACAAAATCATTTCCAATCCATACTTTGATACCATTCGAATCGAATTGTCTAAGATTTCTTCCGCAGAGATCATCCACTATGCAGAAGAAAGAGAAATCAATATCAGACAGGTTTCTGGTCACGTGATTAGCATCTCTTTAGATGAAACCACCAACCTAAAAGATATCAAAGACCTTTTAGAAATTTTTAATGAAAACAAACAGTTACATTTTCAATTGGAAGACTTAACCTCAAAAGAAGAATGGAAAATTCCAGAACTCTTGGAACGTAAGTCGTCATATCTAACACATCCAGTGTTTAATAGTTTCCATACAGAAACAGAGATGCTTCGTTATATTCGTAGATTGGAATCCAAAGATTTGTCACTGACAACTTCTATGATTGCACTTGGGTCTTGCACTATGAAACTCAATGCATCCACAGAAATGTATCCTGTGACTTGGCCAGAGCTTTCCAATATCCATCCTTTTGTTCCTGAAAACCAAACCGAAGGATATAGAACACTTTTTAGCCAATTAGAAAAATGGCTTTGCGAAATCACTGGATTTGCAGAAGTATCACTCCAACCTAATGCTGGTTCGCAAGGAGAATATGCAGGTTTACTTGCGATTCGTAATTACCACCAAAGCCGTAACGATATGCATAGAGACATTTGTCTTATTCCTATTTCGGCACACGGAACCAATCCTGCATCTGCAGTGATGGCTGGATTCAAAGTGGTTCCTGTGAATTGTGATTCCAATGGTAATATTGATGTAGATGACCTAAAGAAAAAAGCAGTCGAATACAAAAGTAGTTTAGGTGCCCTTATGGTAACCTATCCTTCCACTCATGGTGTGTTCGAAGCATCTATCAAAGAAATTTGTCAAACCATTCATGATAATGGTGGGCAAGTGTATATGGATGGAGCCAATATGAATGCACAGGTCGGACTCACAAGACCTGGTGATATTGGCGCCGATGTTTGCCATTTAAACCTTCATAAAACTTTTTGTATTCCTCACGGTGGTGGTGGACCTGGTGTTGGACCAATCGGTGTTGCCGAACACTTAGCACCTTTCCTTCCGGGTCATAGCCTTGTGGAAAATGGATCGAATAACAGTCAGTGGGCGGTATCTGCTGCTCCTTGGGGATCCGCATCCATCATTGTGATTTCTTGGGCATACATTGCCATGCTCGGCTTTGAAGGATTACAATTTGCAACAAAGATCGCGATCCTTAACGCAAACTATATCGCCAAAAAATTAGAATCTTCTTTCCCCGTCTTATATCGCGGAAACAAGGGACTTGTGGCTCACGAATGTATTTTAGATATGCGTGGTTTCAAAAAAGGAAGTGGTGTCGAAGTAGAAGATATTGCCAAAAGGCTTATCGACTACGGATTCCATTCACCTACCATGTCCTTCCCTGTTCCAGGAACTCTAATGGTTGAACCAACAGAATCTGAATCAAAAGAAGAACTAGACAGATTCATTGATTCGATGTTAGCCATTGCCGGAGAAATCAAAGATATTGAATCGGGAGTTCTTTCCAAAGAAGACAATCCTCTTAAAAATTCCCCACACACGGCAGACATGGTCATCAGCGACTCTTGGAACCATTCTTATCCAAGAGAACGAGCGGCTTACCCTCTTCCTTGGTTACGCACACGAAAGTTTTGGCCAAGTGTGGGTCGTGTGGACAATGTGTACGGAGATCGCAACCTAGTTTGTTCTTGTATTCCCATGGAAGACTACGCCGTTTAGGAAACTTAAGGAAAAGAAAAACCAATGTTTTACGAAAAACATGTTTTTGTCTGTGAAAACCAAAGGGCACCCGGCGAACGGGTGTCTTGCGGGAATCAAGGTTCCATTGAACTCCTAAAACTCCTGAAACAAAAGGCAGCCAAAGCTGGAATCGAATACAAATTTCGAGTCCAAAAATCTGGTTGTTTGGATCGTTGTGAACTTGGTCCCATCCAAGTATCTTACCCCGAAGGGATATGGTTTGCTATGAAAACCGAAGCCGATGTGGAAACTATTTTAGAATTTTATCTCAAAACCAACCAACCGGAAAAATACAAACACCTAATCGTCGCAGATGATGCGGTGGCAGAATCCACTTAAAGAAACTAAAACCGTTTCAAATCAACGGAATACCCATCATTCCACAAAATTCCTTTTATTTAGGAAATTTAGAAAAGCGCCATTTAATACGGTCCAATAAAACAATCCAGTACCGATGAATATTTCCTTTGAAGTTCTTTGAATGATTTCAAAGGGAAGGAATGCAAATGAACTAAGAATTGCAATGAAAAGAATTTGTTTTATTTTCATTTGTTGCTTTAGAACAAATTTATTATTCATTAAATAAAACAAAGAGCCAATAAAACCTGCAACTAATGTAATATAGTCAATTCTGTTCTCATACAGAAAGATATGAACTACAAAATAATAAATCGTCATAGATAAAATTAGATGAAAGCATTTCCGAAGGAAGCCAACATTGTTTGTGTTAAAATAGGAAGTTGAAATAGGAAAAGTAAACCCAGGAAGAAAAAACATTGTATCGATAAACAAGTATTTGATGGTTTTTGTTAAATTCATTCCGGCCGCAAATGTAAAATAAAACAACCCAAATACAATTGAGTAAAACAGTGGTTTATGATTCGAAAGAATTTTTCTTATGCTCATTTGATTTTAAATATTTAAAGTTAATATTTGTTAGTATTTCTGTAAATCAGTAAAATTTGTTTCTTTCTATTTTTACAGGGAAATACGTTCTTCCAATTTCGTAAGACACTTTTCAAATGTCTTCCACCAACCATAACTTTCCTACAGCGGTTTGTGTATATTTTTTGTTTTAGAAGTATTTTTCATTAATATTTAGGAAGGATTGTCAGTTAGGAACTCAATAAGATCACCTAACTCTTATTAATAATAATTGGAATCTCGCTCTTTTGCTAAACTATGAACTTCTCTCGAAATTTTTTTATCAAAAAGAAGATTGGCTCGCCGAAATTATAACTTTGTGATAAAAGGAATGCATTGGGAGGCGGGTCTAGTTCCCCACCCTCAATCGGGCGGGGATACAAATATCCATCCTGTACCACAACATACCCACCAAACCACTCCTAATTCCCCTTGACCAAAAACAACTTTACCTATCTTGTTGCTCCACTTATGAAAAAAATATCCCGTATCCTCACCTTCACCTTTCTTTCCTTAGTCGGCATCCTCGTAGTATTATTCACGACTATTTACACATTAAGTTCAATGCGTATGAACAAAACGTACGAAATCAAATCGGTTTCCATTCCTAAATTTTACAAACCTATCGATATTGCCGAAGGAAAACGTCTATACCAATCCAGAGGTTGTGGGGATTGCCACGACGTAGATGGAAGTGGAAGGACTTTTATTGACGATCCGGCGATTGGAACATTTTCAGGAGCCAACCTAACATCGGGTAAAGGAGGAGTTTTATCTGACCGATCCGATGAAGAGTTAGCCATTGCTATCCGTCATGGAGTTGGCAAAAAGGGAAAAGCCTTGTTATTTATGCCATCCACCGACTTCCAAGGAATGACCAATGAAGATGTTGGAAAATTAATCGCCTTCCTCCGTTCTTCACCTGCCGTAGACAAACCACAGGGAAATCTCAAAGCAGGCCCACTTGGTCGATTCCTATTTTTGATTGGCGAAATTCCTGTTTTTGTATCCGCAGAAGTCATCGATCATGAAGCCAATCACCTAACTAACATCACACCATCTCTTTCACTAGAGTATGGTAAATACGTTGCATCTACTTGCACTGGCTGTCATGGATTTAGTTTGAAAGGCGGACCCATCCAAGGAGCACCTCCGGAATGGCCACCAGCTCAAGATATTAGTAAAAATGGTTTAGCAAACTATTCAGAGTTAACTTTTATTCAAACCATCAGAACTGGAAAACGTCCGGATGGTTCAGAAATGAAATTCCCTATGCCTTGGCAAAGTTTAGGGCAACTGACAGATACAGAACTCAAAGCTCTTTGGATTTACCTACAAACAATTTAGTCAATCAAAGAGTCTGTAAGTAAGTCACGATTTACTTTTCTTTTGTAAAACTCAGTTCCGTTCCATCACTAAAGTCTTTGATGGACTGGAACTGGGCCACTGAACTTCCTTCCAAAGATTTAGATAACTCAAATAAAAATCCGTTCGCTTTCAAAGTATGGCTGCCAGGAGACCAAGTTCCATTAAATTGGCGGATTTCTTTTTCATTTAACTTTAATTTTGCGATAAACTCTTGGCCATTTCCATTGATTTCAATCGCAACTGCCTGTGGTCCTGATTTTGGATTCCAATACATCGATGTCCAAGATCCCACAAAAGTAGCTGGTACTTCTTCTAAAGACATCGCACGTTTTTTTACCTGAACCTTGGGTTCATTCCAAAATACCGATACAAAATTAGAATCTTTCGACTCTGACCCAAATTCTGATTTGGAGCGAACAGAGTATAAAAACAAATCTCCAGAATTTCCTGGGAAGGTTTCACTGAATGTATTTTTTTTAGAATCTACGCCTGAAACAAATTCCAGTTTACCTGACTTTCCACTTCCTTTCACCTGTTTACGATAGATATAGTATTCAAAACTATCTTTGACAGAATCCCACTTCAGAGTAACAACTTTGTCTTTGCCAATAGGATTTGTAGTCACTTGTTTTGGAGGAAAAAGTGTCACCCCACCGGCTCTTTTCGTAAGGCCAGGATCTGTTTTCCCGAATGCCACTTCACTAGGTTCCGCATAACCAAGATCATTTGCAGCAATCACAGTATATAAATATTGATTTCCATTTTGAATGGCTGGATCGGAATCCGTATAACCTGTTTCTGAAATTTCAAATTGACCAGAAGGTTCTGCTCTTTCATCAAACCTATACAAATAATATGTTTTTGCACCAGGAGCAGCATCCCAATTTAAAATAATTTTATTTGCATAATCTCCACTAGTTGCAGTTAAGTGACTCACTTGATTGGGTAATAACGTTTGATCTGCCACATCGATGGCCACTGATTCACTCCAATCTCCTGTTGGTTTTGATTGTACAAGTGCATTGACTCTATAAAAATTAGATTCCCCAAGTTTAGGTGAAGGATCAATAAAACTTGGAGTTTTAGTTGTTCCAATACTTTTCCATTTGAGAGACGAATCAGAACGGGCAACAGTATAACTTGTTGCTCCATCTAATGCAGACCAACTTAACTCTACATTTGGAGTGGTTCCATTTATATAAACCGTTCCTGCGAGGCCTACCACTTGGCCAATATTCCCTGATTGTGGTTCGGCTGCGGTAAATCCTTCCACGTCCAAAGAAGCAACTGAAACTTCCTCTGAACCTATAGAAAGAATACGATACACATAGGTAGAATTAGGTGATACATTTAAATCAGTAAAACTCGGTTTATCAGCATATCCTAAATCATAAAATTCAGATTCTTCTTTTCTTTGAACTAAATAAGCAACTGCCAAGTCTTGTTGATTCCATGTTAGTACAATTTTTGTATCAAATTCTCCTTTAGAAACTTTGATTTCTGTTGGTGGAAGGATTTTCTTTTTTACAGGTGCCACCACCGTTGGAGTATTTTGCGGTGCTGGTTCATCTATGATGGCATAGGTTTCCTGTCCTACCTTGGCAAGCATAGAATATGAAACCCAACCAAATCCTTTATCACCCCAGTTTGTTCCCCAAGAATTTTGTAATTTAAAAGCACCTTTTTTTCCTGATTTGGATTTTTTATTATCATCATAACCGACAATTGTCATGGCATGACCACCATAACTTTGACCACTATTCTCATCATAAATAGTAGATCCCTTTACCTTATAAAAGGCATCATCAATGATCATCCCCACCATTACGACATTATTACCAGCTAACACTCGCTTGATTTCATCCGGGTTTTTATAATTTAACCTAGAAAAGGATTTAATTTTGTATTTGAGAGCCTCTTTTTTAGAACTTTGTGAAGGTTGGGAAAGGTAATCTTTATCCGAGTATGGCATAGTACTCCAAGGTGCCACACCGTTTGACTTTAAAAACTCCATCGTTTTATAATAATATAAACCTTTGTCTTCTCCCCCATTCTGTTGGTTATAAATAAAGGCTGGAGAAAAAACATAATTTCCTTTTCCACCAGCAAAAGGTGGATCGTATTCTGTTACCTGTCCTTTGTTTTTTAATAGGTAGGATTTAATCGCATAACCAGAGGCCCATGCCACACAACTATTTTGTCGTCCTTGATTTCCCACTGGAGGCATAGAAGCCGATAGATCGATAGAACTAGGTAACTCCTCAAAAGAATTAAAATCTCTTTTGAGAGGAATACTATCTTGGATTTCTTTGGAACTAGGAATGTAACCACAAGAAAACGTTCCTGGTTTACATCCAGGTGAACGAACACTACTCGGATCAAATTCTTCAGCGAAAATTGCACTCGCAAATACAAGCGAGAATCCTAAGATCATTTTGTTTAGTCTTAAATTCATGGTTCCATCCTTTCTATGATTTCTATGATAGTATTTTTTTGTTTCCAATTGGATTCCTTACGTTCTTCTAAACGGTAATAAAATCTTGATTTGGTAGAACCCAACTGAAAAGAAACAAAGTTATAACTAACTCCAGTGATTGTTTCTGTTGGTGGAGATTCGAAAGTTAAAGAAGCGATTCCTGTTTTTGAAAGTTTTTGCATCCAAGATTGATAAAGTTTGGAAGATATTTCTTTGGTTTCATTGAGTATTTGTTTGTTCGCACGAGATACTTTACGTGTGAGCAAAATTTTATTTTGACCCGCAACAAGTCTATATTGTTTTCCATATCGAAACTCAGGAGCCACTGCTCCAGAACTTTCTTCCCAAACAAGATCCATTGGCTTCCAATTTCCTTTTTGATTCTTTAAGTTCCATCCTTGTGTTCCGACTTTTTTGGATTTAGGATTTGCCACGGCCATCAATCCCGGAAATAAAACCAAACAGACAAAAAAAGAAAGTTTTGAAAATGAAATCAAAGTGGATCGATCACATCTTGTTTTCTTACGAAAACAAGACTTTTTTTGTTGGAAAACGCTGTTCGAAAGATTAACTGATAATTCTTGTTCGAAGTACTAACTATTTGCAATTTCTGCTTTTAGCCATTTTTTCTCACCGATCGACTTCTTCATATTTTCAATGAGTGCCACAGTGATATTGGTATTGAGTTTCACCATATCTGGATCCTGGGCAATGACAATCATTTCATCGATGAGATAATCAATCAAATTTTCAATGGACTTTCTTCCCGAGGGATCGGTGGCCATCGCTACCGTTGCTTGTGAGATCGCAGAATAAATGGTCAAACTAATTTGTTTGGTTAGATTGGCCTGCATCTCTTTTGGTAACAACGATATTGGTTTCATATTAGCAGAAACACGTTCAGACACTTCTGTCACCAAATTCTGAATTAATGCTTGTAAGTTGGGATTCTGGGCCGATTTGGCAATATTTTTGATCGCTACTTTTTTTAACTCATCTCTGTTTTGGTCAATGGCATTCACTAATTGATCAAGAGAGTTCCCTGACTTCACTTCATTTTGAGTTTCTGTAAGGATCTGAATTGTAACAATATCAGAAATTTCTTCTTTGATGATATTCGAATAATACCGTAATGTTCTACTAATCAAATCATTTCCCAAAATACGAGTGAATTGATTGGTTTGTAACATCAAATAAATTTTATAAACACGCACCAAACGAAAAAATCGGAATGGAGCGATTGGAATGAGTCCTAAAACATCATACCAATGGTAAATAGGGTATAAAAACCAAGCAATATAGGATTTATTGCGGATGGCAATAAGCCAACTCAGAATAAATTCTGCCAAAAAGAAAAAGAGAAACGGTGCATCTAACAACAAATAGTTGTTTACTGGACTTCCATCAGAAGAAATCGCACGGTAATAATTCAGAGCAAAATACTCTCTAAAGTTAGAATTAAAAAAATCAATTTTTTGTTCGAGAGATCGGTTTTGATCTCTCCAAAACCAAGCAAAAGCCACCACTGTCGAAGGAATTCGGTCTCGGTTCAGTACAGGATCCAATTCTTGTCTTAATTTGATATCCCGAGCTTTGGTTTTGTGAGTTTGGTATTCGTTTTTGATACTTGTTTGAATTTCAGATAAAAATTTGGTTTGTCCAGACATCGCAAAAGGATTGGTTTCTACAATCTCTAACATACGTTTGTCCATTTTTTGTAAGATGGATAAAATTTCTTTCGACTCGTTTGATTCAACACTCAGTCGATTGATAAAGGCATATTTCTCAGACAATTCACTGAGAGTTGTGATTTCATCTGTTTCTTCTAAAACACTAAAAAAATCATTGAGTTGGACTAAGGTTTCTTCGACTTTTTTTCTACGAAGTTGGAGATCTTCAATTTGAATTGCCTTTTCAAATTCAGCATATAACGATTCAAATCTTTCATTCGATACTTGCGCTTTTAAAGAGGTTAGAATATTATAAATTTCCTCTCTTGTGATTTTCCTTTGATTTTCTCTAAAACCATCATCTCGCAGTTGAGTGAGGTATTTTAAATCATCCACCAAATCAGTATATGCTGTTGTTGTTCGATGGGTTTCGATTCCAAGGATTGGTTTATCATACAATTCTAAAATTTCGGGAAATTTATGAAAGTAAAACGGACGTAAACTCAAATAACTCAAATCAAAAATGATGAGGGCTAAGTTGCCGAGGACAACAAAGACCATAGTTATGTCCCAAAGTAAAGGAATTCCCAGTTTGTGTTTTTTGATCAATTCCCAAGAAATCATAGAATCACCAAGGGCAATACACTGCCCTTTCCTTTGTTTACATATTGCGGCGGTACTGACCTCCTACTTCGTACAAAGCATGGGAGATCTGCCCTAAGGACGCCACTTTCACTGTTTCCAGTAACTCGTGAAAGATATTTTCTTTCGCACGAGCCACTTGTTTTAATTTTGTGATGGCCTCGTCCGTTCCTACTCCATTTCGTTTTTGAAAAGCTTTTAGATTTCCAATTTGTTGTTGTTTCTCCTCATCTGTCGAACGAATGACCTCACCCGGAATGACAGTCGGAGATCCTTTACTATTTAAAAAAGTATTCACGCCGATGATAGGATATTCACCTGTATGTTTTAAAGTTTCGTAATGAAGAGATTCTTCTTGAATTTTATTTCTTTGGTACATTCTCTCCATAGCACCAAGTACCCCACCCCTCTCGGTCAATCTGTTGAATTCGGTTAAAATTGCTTCTTCTACAAGATCAGTAAGTTCTTCGATGATGAAAGCTCCTTGTAATGGATTTTCATTTTTAGCAAGGCCTAACTCTCTGTTGATGATGAGTTGGATGGCAACGGCTCTTCTAACCGATTCTTCTGTCGGTGTTGTGATGGCTTCATCATAAGCATTGGTATGGAGGGAATTACAATTATCATAAATTGCATATAACGCCTGCAATGTGGTTCGAATATCATTAAAATCAATTTCTTGTGAATGTAAAGATCGACCCGATGTTTGGATATGGTACTTTAACATTTGTGAACGTTCATTGGCACGATATTTGAACTTCATCGCTTTGGCCCAAATCCTACGTGCTACGCGACCAATCACTGAATACTCAGGATCTATTCCGTTAGAAAAAAAGAACGAAAGGTTAGGAGCAAACTCGTTAATGTCCATTCCTCGGCTTAAATAATATTCTACATAAGTAAATCCATTGGCTAATGTAAAAGCCACTTGAGTGATGGGATTGGCACCAGCCTCAGCAATATGATAACCACTAATGGAAACTGAATAAAAATTGCGTACTCCGTTTTGGATGAAGTGGTGTTGGATATCTCCCATCATCTTTAAGGCAAACTCAGTAGAGAAGATACAAGTATTTTGGGCTTGGTCTTCTTTTAGAATGTCTGCTTGCACAGTTCCTCGAACTTGCGAAAGAGCCTCTTTTTTTAATTTTTCATACACATCCTTAGGTAATACTTCATCACCTGTCACACCAAGAAGCATCAAACCTAAACCATCGTTAGTTTCTGGAAGTGCCCCTCCGAACTTCGGAACAGGTTGCCCTTTGGATTCATAGATTTTTTTAATTTTGGATTGAATCTCTTCTGTTTTCCCTTCCGCACGAATGTGTTTTTCACAAGCCTGATCAATGGCAGCGTTTAGGAAAAAAGCAAGCACCATCGGTGCTGGTCCATTGATTGTCATCGATACGGATGTGGAAGGATGACACAAATCAAATCCAGAATACAATTTTTTGGCATCATCAAGAGTGGCTACGTTTACACCGGAGTTCCCAATCTTTCCATATATATCGGGACGGACATCCGGATCTTCCCCGTATAACGTGACTGAGTCGAAGGCCGTAGACAAACGTTTTGCAGGCATTCCAGAACTCAAATAATGAAAACGACGATTCGTTCTTTCGGGTCCACCTTCCCCAGCAAACATACGAGTAGGATCTTCCCCACTTCGTTTGTACGGATACACACCAGCAGTATAGGGAAAAAAACCTGGGAAGTTTTCTTGGTAAGACCAATGTAAAATATCACCCCAATCCACAAAACGAGGAGTGGCAATTTTTGGAATTTTCAAATGACTGAGAGATACTGTATAGTTATCCACTTTGATTTCTTTCCCACGAACAAAATAGGAATACTGTTCCTTTCGAAAAGACTCTAGTTTCTCTAACCATGTATCTAGAATATTTCGTGAGTCAGTAGATAAAGCATCCCATAACAATTGATATTCGGATTCCAGGTCTCCAGTTGGTTTTCCTTTTTTGGATAATACGGAAATGGCACCTTTGATTTGATAGGCGGATCTTGCTATTTCTGCTTCTTTAGATATCCACTCGGCATTCCGATCAATTTCTTCTTTGATTTCTGTTAGATACCGAACACGATCCGGGGGAAGGACAACGGATGCCTCTCTTCCAATTTGGTTTTTTAAGTACTTCGACTTCCAATCCAATTGACACTTTTCAATCACAACACCAATCAAATGAGCATAGAGTTCATCGGTTCCTGCATCCTGGAACTGTGAGGCTATGGTTCCGTATACTGGCATCGCATCAATCGGATCATTAAATAAATTCCTCGAACGTTGGTATTGTTTTTTCACGTCTCGGAGAGCATCGAGAGCTCCTCGTTTATCGAACTTGTTGATGGAAATGACATCTGCATAATCGATCATATCGATTTTTTCTAACTGAGTGGCCGCTCCGTATTCTGGTGTCATTACGTATAACGAAACATCGGCGACTTCTGTAATTTCAGAGTCACTTTGTCCAATCCCCGCAGTTTCAACAATGATCAGATCATAACCCGCAGATTTTAAAATCTGGATGGCACCTTTTACGCTTCTGTTGAGAGCAATGTTCGCTTCTCTTGTGGCAAAGGATCTCATATAAACTTTTTCGTTAAAAATCGAATTCATACGAATCCGATCCCCAAGTAGTGCCCCACCTGTTTTCCGTTTGGACGGATCTACTGATAAAATAGCAATAGTTTGGTTCGGAAAATCATGTAAATACCGACGTACTAGTTCATCCGTCAAAGAAGATTTACCGGCACCACCTGTTCCCGTAATTCCAAGAACGGGGATGGTTTTTTTAGGGGGAGGAAATTCTAAATTGATAGAGTAATTGGTTTTTTCCTGCAAAAGGGAAAATTCCATTTGGGTAATGGCTTGGCCGAGTGCTAAATAATTTTTCTTTTGGATTTGTGACGCCAAATCTCCGTTAAATGAAAGTGGAGTGGCAAAATCAGATTTTTTAACTACATCGTTGATCATCCCTTGCAGACCAAGGGTTCTTCCTTCATCCGGAGAATAAATATGTGCCACACCATATTTATGTAGAACTTCAATTTCCGAAGGGAGGATGGTTCCACCACCACCCCCAAATACGCGAATATGACCAGCCCCTTCCTTTTGTAAAAGATCAATCATATATTGGAAATATTCTACATGCCCACCTTGGTAACTGGTGATGGCAATGCCTTGGACGTCTTCCTGGATGGCACACTGAACAATCTCTTGTACACTTCTGTTGTGTCCCAAGTGGATCACTTCCACCCCACTCTGTTGCAAAATCCTCCGCATGATATTGATCGAGGCATCATGTCCGTCGAAGAGAGAAGCCGCCGTCACAAAGCGAATTTTGTTTTGGGGGGTGTAGGCAAGGATTTCAGTCGTCATAGAGAACAACGTTCTAAAAAGATTGTTACGGATTCAATTGTAAAATGTGACGGGAATGACATAGCTTAGAGAACTATGCCATAAATTTCCCGAATGGTCGAGACTAAAGTATCGATTCCGCCTTTTTCATTAGCTCCCGCACGCGATTTTCCAGGATTTCTGTCAGTTCCTTGGCCGCTTTTTTCTCAGGTCCGGTTGGAAACTCAGAAGGGAGGATGGGTTTGCCAATTTGGTAGCGTATTTTGGTTTTGAAAGCATCTCCTGTCAGGAAGGCCTTGGGTTTTGACATGTTTGTCGCCCCCACAATTCCAGACGGAATGATAGGAACCCCAGCCCGGATGGCGAGTTTTGCGGCCATTGCCCGAAAGGATTGTAATTCTCCTGTTTCTGAACGAGAACCTTCCGGATAGATGGAAAGAAGTTCCCCTTCTTTCATGAGATCGACCATGTACGTTTCCAGCTTTTCGTAATAGTCCATGGCGGCCCGTTTGTCCATTTCGGAATCCTTCGCTGCATTCCGAATGATGGGCATACTCCCCCAATTGATTAAGTTCTTTTTCACAACTCCCCCAAGGGAATTTAACAAAACCTCAATGATGGGCTTTGTCAAACTGAGGGGAGGGTAGTTAAAAGGAGAATTTTTATGATTGATGATGGCCATAATCTCTTCTTGGGGATGGAAGAGCTCATATTTACCCAAATAAACAATTTTACGATCGGCAAAGGCACCTTGGACTGGAATGTCCAAATAATCCGTATGGTTAGAAATGATGAGGGCCCCACCGGATTCAGGAATATTTTCCGATCCAGCCACTTTGACGTCATAAATGAGCTCCAGGAGGTTACGGAGGATGGTTTTGGGAACTTCCCGGGGAATCACAAAGAGACTTTCTAATATATCAGAGGCGTTTTGGTTTGAATCCATAGAAACATCACATATTTCAAAATAAAACTTTATGAAATCAAGTTGGATTTTCATCTTAGATGGAAATTCCTATGAAAGATCTCCTCATCGCACAGAACTCCCTTTGGTTCTCCTCCCTACCCTTGGATTCGCTACATATTTGGGATCCAACTCTCGGTGGAGTTTTTCTGACCATTTCTACAATCTGTCACTATTTGGGAGGGAGTAGTTTTTTCCTAAGCCTTATCTCTTTTGTTTATATTTACTACCGACCAAAGCTCGCTTTTGAACTTTCATTAAGTTTATTAACTTCTGGAATTGCCGTTTATCTTTTTAAGTTTCATTTAGAAAGCCCAAGACCTTTTCCCTATCCAGAAGCTTTTGATGAAAAAGCATTTGGTTTACCGTCAGGACATGTATATTCAGCAGTAGTCGTCTGGGGATTGTTAGCCTATCGAATCCCAAAACTTTGGTTTCGTATTCTTTCTGTATTGATCATTCTTTGTATGCCTTTCACCAGGATGTATTTAAAAGTTCACTACTTAGGTGATGTTGGTTTGGGATTTGGATTAGGGCTTTTTCACTTATTAGTGATTATTTGGTTACTCAACCGATTTTATACAAAAGATACAAAACTAATCTTTATCAAAACAGAAAACTACAGAACCTTAGCTTTACTTGGGGTCGTCCTTACTCTTTCACCGATTGTATTAGATTCAGCCTTCCTTTCAGAAGAACATCATCATAGTTTAGTCGGATTAATCATGTCAAGTGGTGCACTCGGTGGTTTTTGGTTAGGTGTTCTTTTTTATCCGAGATTTAGCAAACCCGAATTTTTGGATTGGTCCCTTCCCAAAGTTAGTTTCTCATTTGGAACCAATGAATTTCGTATTTTTTGGAATACGGTTCTAGTTCGTTTGTTAGTATTAGCCATTGTGATCACGTTACTCTACGTAATTCCTGGTAGTTTAATCAAAAAATCGATTTGGAAAGACGATCTGTTCTTAAGATACATCCGCTACTTGGTAGTCGGATTTTCCATTGTAGCCATTGTTCCTTTGGTTTTACAAAAAATCCAAAAAGGAAAGTTTTTGCAAAACTAATACATGCAGAAATTAAAAAAGATATTTCAGATTCTCAAAACGGAACTAATGAAAGAAGGAGTCCTCAAAAACTCCATCTTCGTTAGTAGTTCCAAAGCCATATCCGCCATTACAAATTTGGTGTTTATGATTTATTCCGTGAATTTGTTAAGCAAAGCAGAGAATGGAAAACTCCAATACTTTTTAGGTTTTTTGCCCGTTGTTTTGGCTGTTGCAGAATTTGGAATTCCCAATGCCCTTATCAAATACATCTCACCCATGGCGGAAAAAAAAGAAAACCCGGGTGCGATCCTTAATGCATCACTTCGAATCAAATTTTATTCCTTTTTATTTCTTTCGTTCGCCTGTTTCATTGCTTACGCAGTTAGTGATGAAAATTATTTCGTCTTATTACTTTTGTTATTCGGTGGGATTATTATTTCCTTTATATCCTACTTCGAAAGCCTTTTTGTTTCTTACCGTAAGTACAAATCATTATCGCTTTGGAATCCATTACCAAATATAGTTCGACTTTTGTTGTTAATTTATTTTTCGGAATCCAGTGTTCATCCGTTGACTTACATGGACATACTCTCTATTTTTTGTATTGCTCCAATCTTTGTTTTGTTTTTGTTTTTTTTCTTTTTTGGGAAGGAAGAAATATCTTTTACAGCCGAGTCTTCAGCGATTCGAACGAACGAAAAAAAACTTTTGTTATTTAATCTTTGGGCTTTTGCCGCTTCGATTTGCGCCATCCTTTCCGATCGATTGGAAATTTTCTTTTTAAACCAATTTCATCCTCCTGAAATTGTTGCCGACTATGGCACAGCATTACAGTTGTTTAGTGGATTTGTTATTATTCTTGCTACTTTTAATTCCATCATTTATCCCAAACTGGCAAGGCTTGCGGAAACAGAAGAATTTCCTAATGTCTTGAAAAAATCAGTTTTTTTAGGAGGAATGATTGCCATCGTTTTATCCCCTGGAATTTTGCTAGCAGAACCCATCTTAACACTGTTATTTGGCACAAAATATACAAATTCGATTTCTGTATTTAAAATTTTATATCCAAACTTTTTATTACAATTGGTCTTTGCTCCCCTAGGAACGGCATTATTCGCATTAGGATTGCCAAGACTTCTTGCAGGACTTGCACTTCTCCGATTGTTATTTGGTGCAATATTTGACTACTGGATCATTCCCGATTGGGGTGCCAACGGAGCCGCCATATCATTGTTTCTCGGTCAAATAGTTTCCTGGTTACTTTTGACTGGTTACTTTATGGCTTACTTTCGGAAGTAACAAACTCATATATTTTTTTATAGTTTGTCTCCAAAGTTTCCCATTCCCGAACAGACACATTGGTTCCATATAATTTAAGATAGGCTTCTTTTACCGATTTTCCTTCAGAAAGGAATTCTTTCAGTTTCAAAAGAACCATTTTTAATTGGATGGAATCACTTAAAATGTCATAGTCTCTGTTGATTTTAGTCCCTGAAGACAGTTCAAATTCGCGAACAAAGATTTCGGGCAAACCGAGAATACCGTAACCCATAGAATGGTTCGTCTGAAAATCTGATCTTGTTTTTGCCCAAGCAAGTAAAAACAAAGTAGGGTTTGGCGGATATCCACCTAACAAAGTTCCATCGGGAAATTGTAATTTTTGCGAAAATCGAACAACTGCTCGGGAGAGTTCTTTCTTACGACGAACAGAAAAATTTGTTTTTTCAGCTTCCGTAAGATAAGCAAATAAAACTGCTTCCTCTTTACTATGGTCAGCCTTTTCAAAAAACCGACTCAAATCATGAGAAAAACGAGTGTCAGCTTCCCTATAAGAAAAAATAACCAACAGAAGAGGGAAAATGAGAAGAAATCCATGTCTGTATTTCAAAAGTATTTTCTTCATCCCTAAAAGTATCGGGATAGTTTCCCTTCTCTTTCTTTCTTTTTTTTCCGGACTTTCCGCTCAGTCCTATTCTGACTCCGTAATGGATGATGATCGTGCGAACCGTAATTTTGGTCGAGTGGTGGTCAAAGATAGAATCCAAAAAATACCAACAGCTCCGGAAAACAAAGGATTCGGTGTCCTAACTGAGCTCATTACCGGAGGAAGGTTTCATTCCCAAAAAGGGGGAGTTGATTCTGAAAAGGCCAACCGTTATTACTCACAAGGAAATACCACAACACCCACTCTCTTCTATTATTCAAGCCAAGGTTGGAATTTAGGTATCCTTCTGGCACCAAGGGTCACCCTTTCAGAAGGAAGGGTAGTCGAAAAGGAAGTCCGCACCATTTATGATTCCGAAGCCACAGCCCTCCTTTCCAAAGATATTTCGGGAATCCAGTTGGGACTCGAGGTTGGGCGTGGATTCAATCGATTGGATCGGTTTGGATTTTTCTTCGTGGGAATGGCCAATTATGGTTCGGTATCTATTTCACATTCTTCGGGCCTTCGCATAACAGGGATTCATTTAAATGCCAAACCAGAATTAGAAAATTGGTTTGGTCCTCCCTGGACAGGATATCGAAGAGAAATTTACGGTGGGATTATTGGTTCTGAAAAAAACCTATTCTGGGATGAGTTTCGTTTTTTCCACTATGTATATTCTGACCCCAACCATAATACAAATGGACAAATCCAATCCGGCCAAAGGATTTCTGGACGGTATTCCTACAGCGGTATGGAATTTCAATCTAAGAAATTTTTTGAGACATGGGCCATTGATCTAGTTGGCATTCGCCTTTTGGGAGAATCCAAATCTTCAATCAATCCTTGGACAGAAGGAAAAACGGCCACCAATTCATACTTGGGTTATCTTTCTCTCCATTCTCAAGGTGAGAAATTCAGTTTTGCCTTAGCAGGACTTTTTACTAAAAAAGATACTAAAGATCGATTGGATTCAAATAGCGATGGTTATGCGTCTAGTTTCGCCGAACCAAGAGTATTAGGGGGATATTCCTCCTTTCTATTGTATCAATCTTTGGATTTCATCCATTCTCCTCAATTCCGAGATGTTCCCACAAAAGATAATCCTAACTTTGAAAACAAGGGGAATCGAGTTTATGGAATCCAAATGGGTATGGATTGGTATTCCTTTTTTCGTACCGATCTTTTTATTAATCGTTCTGATTCCTTTTTAGGAAAGGGAAATGAAGTGATTGGAAAAATTAGTTTTTTATCTAACGATTATGGTAAGTTATTTGCCCAAATGAGTGCATCCTACACAGTAATGGATCCACGCAGAACACGCGTTTGGATTACAGAACCATTCACAGAAGAGGAACCAAAAAAAGAATACTTACGATTTTATGTTTCTTTAGGAATCCAGTTTTAAGACTGACTTAGTTTGTACCAGGTTTTAAAAAATCGAACTTCATTGCCTTTTTCATTGTAAACAATAGAATCAATATTCATCTTAGCTAGAAATATACCCCGTCCACTCACCAAGTTGGCCGCAGGGTTAACTACTGGATTGGGAATTTGACTGACAGCAAATCCATTTCCTTCGTCCCGAATCACTACAGTAATGCCAACATCATCCATCGAGATTTCGATAAACACAGCTGAATTGTTTTCAGCACAACGAGCATCAACTAACTTAAAATAATCTTCGTTGGCCTCCAAACAGGCTTGTTTTTCCTCATAACTCACACCGGCTACACCGTGTTCAATGGCATTTGCCAACAATTCATATAAAACAATCTTAATAGAAATCAAATCTTCTTGGGTAGCAATGGGAGAGTTTAAAATTTCTTTTACAATAAAAGCAATATAGGAATTTAATTTTTTGATTTGTGGACGGATTTTGATTTTACGATCCGCACTGAACTGAATGATCTCGCCACTATTAAATAAAAGAGTTAAATCAACATCAGCATTTTCAAATTTTTTAATCCTAGAACGGAGGGCTTCCATTCGGAATGGTTTTAGAAAAAAATCAACGGCACCCATTCTAAAAACATCAATTGCAATTTGTATATCGCTATCGCCGGTGATCACCAAAAAAGGAGTTTGGTTTCCATCAGCTCTTAATTTTTGTATGAACTGAATTCCATTTAATTTCGGTAAGCTGATGTCAGAAATAATGAGATCAAATGTATTTTGATTAGAGATGGTAAGGGCCTCTTGTCCATCGGAAGCAAGAGTGACATTAAATTCATCTTTGAAGTATTCCCAGAACAATTCGCGGATGGTATCTTCGTCATCAACAAAAAGGATTTTCATAGAATGGAGTCTTAGAGTAAAGGGAACTCCAATCTATAACAATTGTAAATCTATTTTTGAATTTTAATCTTCTAAGTTGTAAGATCGGCCCAGTTTATAAGTCAACTGTAACTCTTGTTGTAAGTCCAGAATTTCCCTACGAGTAAAAAACGCTATCTTTCCGCCTGAAAGCTCAAACGCATAATAGGTGGTGTCCTCCGATTGGAGCAGGGATTTCAATTGGCTGAGTGATGTGACTCTTGTTCCATTGACTTTCTCTAAAACTAAATCCTGAAATTCTTGGTATCCTAGGTTCCCTTCTAGGGGGAAAACACGGCTTAGAATCACTATCTTCTCTCGGACAGGGTGCACCTTTTTTTGATAGTAATCAGAAAGATAAACGAGTTTTTTCTCTGATTTTACCCGGTATTCCGAACCAAATTCCTTCAGATAGGCATTGGTAAGTTCAGTGAAAAAAAACCCACCAACAATCAAATACAAAGGTTTCCTTTTTTTGGCTTCTTCCGGAATTAGAAAGTCATTAGAATCATAAGCACGTAAATCATAACTGACAGACTGGTTTTGAAAGTTCCGGTGTAGTTTCAATTGTATTGTCTCACCTAACTCACGCAAAACACCATTTGATTTTCGTAAAATCAAATCATATACCCTATCCGTCCGATCCCAATCATCAACCTTAGACAAAGGTATAGAGTTAATCTCTGTGACCAAATCTCCTGGAAACAGATTGTAAGCAGGACCAACTCCAGGAATCACTTCCGTTACGAGAAGCGGACTGACAATTGTTTTAGAATAATATTCTCTTTCCGACGGAGTTAAGTTGACATCAAAAACCAAACCAGGATGGGGAAATGGTTTCCCACCTGTTTTATAAAAAGTTTCAACATATTCCGTTGGGATCAAAAATTCAGAAACAGTCACACCACATAACAGTTGATTTTTGAAGAAAAAATCAGATTCTTCTGAGGTTTTTTTCTCGAGTAACAAAACCTTAATTGGTGTTTTGGAAAAAGGAAGGAATACATAACGAGACTTTCCAGTAGGACAAATTTTGTTTGAAGATTTAGAATCCAAAACAACAGGTTTGGGAAGTTTTGGTATTTCTTTTGTTTCCAAAAGAAGAAACCCAGTTTCTTCGTCATAAGATTTAATTCCTAATTTAGGAACCGAATAATCAAAAGATTCAAATTCAGCAAAAACAGGATTTTGTTTAGGGAGTGTAACTCCAAAAAAAAGACCTTTACCTACATAAATCAAATTCAGTTTACGAGAGAATGGTTCCCCCACAAGCCAAGGATTCTGATGACTTGTTTTTTGAAAGGTAATCTTAGATTCGATGATACGTTTGTCTTCGAAATCTTCAGCACCTAAAGGAAGTAAGGTGGCAAAAATCAAAAACAATACAAAAGTAGATTTAAAACTCTTCATAGTTGGCACCATATCTTTTTTTCACACGTTGGTTCATCTGATAGACAGACTCTGGTCTAAGGACAATTGGTAGGTCCATTCCTCGAAATCGAAGGACAACAAATCCTTTTTTACCATCCTTCCAAATGGTTTTAAATTCATTTAAATCTTTGGGAACACGACCGTTGATTGACTCTACGACTTTGTATTTATATTTTTTATATTTTGAAGTTTCAGGATCGTTAAAAGTATAACTGAGAACAATGTCGCGAGTGGTGTACCTGTACAACAAATCCTGGATAAAATAACTATAGTGATATTTTAAAGAACTATCTAGATCTCCATCTTCTGAATGAAAAAAAGATCTTGTGATAGGTTGAAAAACAAATCCTGCCTGTAAAAAATAATCTTCCGTAGAATCTCTATACAAATCCAATGCATAGTTTTTTTGAAGATTCACTTCTGCATCGTACTTTTTGCCCGCTCTGTAATAACTCACTATAACTTTAGAATTGAGTTGTTTGTTTTCGATCCAATCAATGATAAACTCTTTTGTGTTGGACTGTGAAATTTCACCATCGTTTGTGAGTGGTAAACCATCCACTGCAGTGACAAAATCCTTTTCCTTTAAAACTTTTGAAAATGTGGAAGAAGGATAAATTCGATTCACAAAAATTCCCGACTGATCGGAAGGAACCTTCATTGCTTGTTTCAGGCTTCTAGGATTTCCATTTTGAAAAGTAAATCCAATATTTGGAAATCCATCGTATTTCCCATCGTTTATATCTTCTAAAAAGTGACGAATGATATCATTCGATATTAAATATGCAATCCCTTGTTCCAAAGTACTAATTTGAAATACAAGACCAACCACTTTGCCATTTTGAACTGCCGGACCACCAGAATTTCCAGGTTGGATATTGGCATTAATTTTTAATACATTACGATAATCTAACCCCGAGTAGGTGTACCGATTTTTTTCAAATCGAAGAACAGATCCCTTCTCCACTGATAGGCTATCGTTTCCATTGGGAAAACCAAGGAGTAATACATCCGATCCCAAATTGGGAACTCCTTCCAAAAAGGAAAGTGTGTTTGTTTGTTCTGAAAAATCCGGATCGTTTACTTGTAATAATGCCAAATCACAATCGTAACCAATGTATTTAACATCTGCTAAATATTCTTTTTTTGTGAAACTACTTTTAACAAGAATTCTTTTGGCATCGCGAACTACATGGGCATTTGTCAAAATGGTTTGGCCAGGTAAAACAAGACCAGATCCAAAACCTATGGATAAATTCTTTTTCATCCATGGTTGTGTTTTGTTTTCCGTATTAAATCCTTCATTACGAATAAGAACCACAGAACGAAAAATAGAATCTACTGCTGGTTCAGGATCTACTTGAGCATACACTGACTGAATCAATATAAAAAACAGAATGCAGAGTTTTAATAATTTATTCATAATATAAAACGATTTTCTCCCAAAAGGTTTGAGTCTCTGTGATTTTTTTTAGGACCGCATTTCCTAAAACTCGATCCCCAGGTTTTGGATCTTTCCATATTGTATTCGATGATAATAAATCACCGGAACCAGAGGAAGGCACTCGGATCAAACTATAAGCAGAATCGCGAATGCATGTGATACGAAAAACATAAGATACCGTCTGATCCCAATAAAAGCTCTCATCCTTTTCCAAATACTCTAACGGACAAGACGAATCAAAAAATACTTCGATATTGGACGGAACATCTTTTCTTCTCCGTGGATTTTGAGTGATGGATTTAAAATAAAATAAATTTGGATTCTGGATAGGTTTGTAAGTACTAATTGTTTTTTTACCTTCTACGACAACAGGGGTTTGTTTTTTAGAAGGATAATCCAATTCCGTATCATCTGTATTCAATTTGGGAGGTGTTTTGATTTCACCTGCAACCAGGCCGGTTTCAATTTCTAAATATTGTTTTTTTCCAATTCGATGAACAGCCCTTAATCGAAAGGTATTCGGATCTAAATTCCCTTTTTGATTGGATTGGAATCTAATAAGCATGGGTTCAGGCTCATTCTGGCAACTGAATCGAAAATAGGTAACGGAAGAAATACGAGATGCAGGTTCTAAATGACAATTTCCATCATCCATCGGAAAACTTTGTCTCGAATGAATCTGTTTTTTGATTGTCCGAGACGGTTTCCGCTCTTTCCAAGCACTTACCTCTTCTTTTAGCGATTGTAAGGATGGATTGATATTTGTGCGCTCCGCAAAAACAAACCCAGTCGCGAAAAGAAACAAAATCAATCCGAAGTATATAGATAACTGCCTAATCATGGAATACCGATTATGGTGATTATCGGCTGGTCTACCCTTCAGAATCAACTGGCATCCCATTGATTTCTTTTCTCATTATGTCTCGAACCGAGGATGAACTTTTTTTTTGGTTTTCAGACTTTCAAAAATTCGAGGGGTGGAAAAGTAATGTAAGAAATAGGAGAATACTTTTTTGAACTGGAACTTTCTTAAAACCGAAATAGAACCTGGTGACTTCCTCATCGATTGTCGTTCCCAATCAGCATATGAAGAAGAAACATTAGAAGGTGCCTACTACTATCCATTTATCAAAAAAGCATTTGGATCCGATCCAGAATCCCAAAAAAAATTGTACGGGCCAATGACTGCTGTCGTACAAGAATTCCAAAAATCAAAAAAGAGTCGAATCATCGTTTTCGATGAGGGAATGGGGATGTTTTCCACTCGTATGGTCTATTTACTTCGTGGAATGGGAATCAAAGATGCCTATGTTCTTGGCCAAAAATGGCCCGCCACTGGAAATAAAGCAAAAGGTGAGCTGAAAGTAGAACCACCAATTGCTGATAAAGTAAAACCCATTGAAGGTGTTGTGGACAAAGCCTTTATGGAACGAAATCTTACGAAACTCCAAATCTTTGATGCAAGAACCATGGAAGAATACGAAGGCCGATTGCCACGCCTTACCGCTCCAGAAGAGGGAACTCTCTGTGGTCGTTTGCCAGGAGCCTTCCTTTGGGATTGGAGAAATTTATATGATGGGGAAGCCAATCTCATCGAACGTTCTTTATTCAAAAAACGCCTGAACGGATTTCCTTTTATGCCAGAAAGACCCACTGTGATTTACGATTACAACGGAGCTCGTTCTTGTTTACTCGCCCTCATGCTTCGTGAAGCAGGTTATATTGACATCACAACCTACCAAGGTTCTTGGTTTGAGTGGAGAAAGTCGAGCCTACCCAAACAAGCGGTAGCGGTTTTTGGTGCCAAACAGGGGGCAGCTGCTGCACCTCGTGTGGGCGGAGTCGATCGCAAGAAAGTTTAAAAAAGGATTTACGAAACCCCTATCCATCGATCCACTTACTCCTGCTCCTGGAGGGGTCGATGGCATTTCGTTTATTTCTCTTATCATTCTCTTTATTCTTTTTGGAATGTGCGTCTCGCATTGTTTCCCAAATTCCTATCACGGAAGAATCGTTTCCTGTTAACAAACAAATTCAATGGATTCAATCGGCAAATGAATTCACACTTAGAAACCAAACTCTCGGAAAGGACTTTATCAAACTTTCTTTGGAAGAATCCTTTCTCAAATCCTTCACAAAAGAGACCACTGCCAAATACCGGATGGCATCTTTTCAATTCAAAGAGTCTGTACAAAAGTCCTGCACAGAACAATCCATAGACGAAGTCAAAAAAGAAACAGGTAAAGTCACCATCAAAGGAAAGTTAACCGGCAAAGGTTGTACGAGTGATTACCAAATCGTTTTTTTAGCCAAATCAGAAACCGAAGTAGAATTCAAAATCACACTAACGGATCCCACTCTCAACAGAGTCCAACTCCATTATGTTTCTCATCCAGAAGAGAAGATTTTTGGACTTGGAGAACAATTCACCTATGATGAACTCAAAGGAAAAACCCCTTTTCTTTTTACTGAAGAACAAGGAGTGGGGCGCGGAGACCAACCCATCACTACAGGAGCAAACTTACTCGCTGGTGCCGGTGGAAATGCTTATACCACTTACGCACCTATCCCTCACTACATTACTTCCGAAAATCGTTCTGTTTTTTTTGAGAACAGTGGTTATGCGAATTTTGATTTTAGTGATTCCAAAAAAACCAAAGTGGAATTTTGGGATTTTCAATCAGAAAAATCTCTGACCGGAACCATTTGGATTGGAACTTCTACCAAATCACTGATTGAAGCTTATACAAAAAAAACAGGAAGATTTCCAAAACTCCCGGACTGGGCTTATGGAACCTGGCTTGGTGTCCAAGGAGGAACAGAAAAAGTTTCCTCAATCGTCAAACAAGCAAAAGATGCTGGGAATCCTGTCACAGCACTTTGGATCCAAGACTGGTGTGGGCGTCGTGTGACTAATTTTGGAGATCAACTCAAATGGCGTTGGTATGCAGACGACAGTCTTTATCCAGACTTTAAAAAATTTGTAAAGTCGATGAATGACCAAAACGTACAAGTATTAGGTTATATTAATTCATTCCTTGCCGATACTGATCCCAAAAAACCAGGAGATGATTTTACAAACCCTCTATTAACAGAAGCAAAAGCAAAAGGATATCTTGTAAAAAACCAAAACGGAGAAGACTATCTCATCCAAACCGTTGGATTTCCCGCTTACCTCATCGATCTCACTAACCCTGCTGCCGTTCGTTGGACCAAAGATCTTATCAAAAAAAATCTGATTGGAATGGGTCTTTCTGGTTGGATGGCAGATTTTGGAGAATGGTTGCCTTATGACGCCAAACTTGCATCAGGTGTTGATGCTAAAATTTATCACAACCGTTATCCGGTAGATTGGGCAAAAGTCAATCGGGAAGCAATCAGAGAAGCCGGGATGGAAGGAAAAATTGTTTTTTTCACTCGAGCAGGATACAGTTATTCCAACGCACACTCTACGCTCTTTTGGGAAGGAGACCAAATGGTGAGTTTTGGAACCAACGATGGTCTTCCTTCCTCCATCATTGGGCTCACAAGCTCCGGTATCAGTGGTTATGCGCTGAACCATAGTGATATTGGTGGTTATACTACCATTTCCAACCCACTTCGTAATTATCATAGGTCCAAAGAACTTCTATTAAGATGGGCAGAAGCCTCTGCCTTCACTCCGGTTTTCCGAACGCATGAAGGAAATAGACCTCTAAAAAACTGGCAAGTTTATACCTATACCAAACCAGATGGAACCAAGTCCCTCGGAGATGACGATACAGTTGCCTTATTTGCAAAAATTTCGAGAATCCATTTTGCCCTCAAACCATATATTCAAAGTTTGGTGGAAGAAGCGACACAAACAGGAATCCCAGTGGTTCGACACAACTACCTTGTGGAACCGGAAGATAAAAATTTATTAAAATACAAATACCAGTTTTTCTTAGGAGATGATCTTCTTGTGGCTCCTGTTGTAGAAAGTGGAGAAATTGTTCAAGATGTTTACCTTCCTCGTGGCAGATGGCAACATCTTTGGACAGGAACCACTTACGATGGTTACAGAAAGGTGCAAGTCCCCGCTCCTATCGGAAAACCACCAGCTTTCATTCGAGTTGGCGGAAAATCGGAAGGCCTAATCCGTTCTTCCATTAGTTCCATTCGCAATAAAGACTAAATCACGGAGACAAACCCAAATGAAATTTGCACTGATCGGAGACATCCACGGGTATTGGAACCAAAGTGATATCGAGTATTTCAATGCATCAGATTATGATTGTTTGTTCTTTACGGGAGACCTTAGAGGAAATCCAAAACTTGGTAAAATCTCTTTCCAGGGTCTCACCAAACGAGCGTATATGATTCCTGGAAATTGGGATGGGATGAGTCTCACCTCTATCATTGGCGAAGTGATCCAATCCAAAATTCTCATCCAATCCGGTCAACTCGGTCAAAGTAGCAGAATGCGTAAACTCTCAGAACTAGTAAAACCAATCACTCTACTTGGTTATAGTTCCTTAGTTTTATCGCAAGAGTTGGATTTAAGTCTGATTGTAGGTCGCCCTCATGCAATGGGTGGTGGCCTTAGTTTTGCACCCAATATGAAAAAAACCTATATGGTTTCGAATCTGGATGCTTCCATCGAAAAATACAAACGACTGATTGATGGAACTAAAGAAAAAAATTTATTCTTTCTTTCGCATAACGGACCCTTTGGTTTGGGAGCCGCTAAAAATTCGATCTATGGAGCTGAATTTAAAAAGGAAGGTGGGGACTGGGGAGATGTGGATCTTACTGAAGCCATTAGTTATGCAAAATCCATTGGGAAAAAAGTACCTCTCGTTCTCTCAGGCCATATGCATCATTCCATTAGCAAAAAGAAAGAACGGGAAACCCATGAATACACTGGGGGAACTTTCTATGTCAACGGAGCCAAAGTCCCAAGGATTCGTGAAGGAAAACATTTCCATACAAAAATCGAATGGGATGGTGGTTCTGCGACTGTGATCCCTTTATGGGTATAGTGATCATTCACTAACCCAGACTAGTTTCAATTTCAATTTTTCCTGACAAAAGTTTATGAACCGGACAAGCATTGGCAACAGCGAGTAATCTTTCTCGTTGTTCCCCTGTTAAATTTCCGGAAAGATTTACAACTCTAGTGAATTTATGATCTTCTGGTGATCGTTTATCGATCGTTACATGAACTTCCACTGAATCCAAAGGATATTCTTTTTTATCAGCATACATCCGAACTGTTATAGAAGTACAAGCACCCAGAGAGGAAGCCAGTAATTCTGTTGGCATAGGTCCTAAATCTGTTCCTTCTTTGGCCTGGGGTTCGTCAGCGACCCAACTATGTTTTCCTGCTGTGATTTTTGTTTCATATTTGGTTTTGGCAGTTGATACTACCACCTTGTCTTCAAACACTGCTGTCATTTGGATTCTCCATTAGAAATTCGTTCGGCTTCTTTTATAGCAAGATCACGATTTTTTAACATTGCCTCTTCTACCTTTAGACGCATTCCTTCAAACTCTTCTTCATTTAAGTTGCGAGGAACCGAAATAGGTTCCCCATAAGAAACAACAAAAGTGGTAAAAGGTTTCGGAACTCTATGTTTGTCCCAGGCTCTTCTAAGTATCCACTGTCTACTACACTCGTAATGAAAGGGCACAATAGGAACTTGTGTAACTTGGGCTGCCGCAATGATTCCTGGTTGGACAATGAAGGCTGGTCCACGAGGTCCATCAGGCGTAAAGGCTGCCGGTAATCCTTTTTTTAAATGTTGGATCACAGCCTTTAAAGCTTTGGAACCACCTTTGGAACTACTCCCCCGAACACTTGTATTTCCAAACCTGTGAACCACTTGATTGATATAATCTCCGTCTTTTGATTCAGAAATCAAAACGGCTACGTTTTTTCCTCGGTGCAAATAAGGAGAGTACAAAACGTTCGTATGCCATATTGAATAGATAAATGGTTTTTTGTTTTTGAATAATTCTTCGTAGTGTTCGTTTGTTAAAAAACGAAACCTAGAAGTGAGGCCAATTAAACGTTGAAACCAAACGGCAATGAGTGGCAACAACCAGACTAAAATTCTACGTTTCAAATCGAATATCTCTCCCTAGAGATTAGATTCCAGGGAAAGACAAATCTAAAGAAAGATCAAGTTAAGTTTTCTTTTTGAACAAATCACCAAGTTTGCCCAAATCTTCTGGTTTGATATTGGTTCCCGCAGCTTTTTTGTTTTCTTCTTGGATTTCTTTATATACTTCTGCCCGATGGACAGAAACATTTTTCGGAGCCTTCACACCAATCTTTACTTGATCACCTTTAATATCAACAATGACTATTTCAATATCATCGCCAATCATAATGGATTGGTTACTTCTCCTCGCAAGAACTAACACGAGCTATACCTTCTCGGAAGACATCTCTTCCATAGACTCGATGATGTTTTTACGAATAGGATGATTTTCATCCCGAGAAATACATTGTTTCCCCTTTCCCTCTTTTCCATTCAGAATGATAGGGCCTTGTAAGTTAGCCGTCATTCCTTTGGGATTATCATGAGGAATCGTAACAATTAAAAATATAAGTCCCTCTTTCCAACTGGAAAGTCCGATGTCATGCAGTTCCTCATCAGAAACAGCAGGTTTATAATCGTTCATAAACAATTCAGGTTGGATAACAATAAATGCCAGTCCCGACTCCTTTGTGGATTGTAACCATTTGAAAGGACTTTCAGGACTTTCTTCGATAAGAGCATACTCATCAAATTCATCAAATCCGAGCAACCCTTGTGGGAATTTTAGGATTTGTTTTGTGTCCACTTGGATGGTTCCGAAAGGTTTTGTGTGAATCGTTACCGACATTCTAGTTCCTGTACTTTCTTTTCTTTCTAATATAACCGTCATTTAGTTTCCGTTACCGAAGGAAATCCATCAAAGTTGGTTTGATAATTTTAGAACCGACATTGAGCGCATAACTATGAATTGTTTCTAACCATTTCATATTCATAATTGTTTCCGGAAAATCGATTCCTTCATTTTTAGCAAGAAGTTCTGTCATATACATTTTATCGTAAGAAACTCGTTCTTCATGTTGTTCCAAACGATTCATACGAGCACCAATGGTAGAACGATGACGAAGGATATTTTCTAATGCCAAATCCAAATCACCCAAATCCCTTCCACCAATTCGTTCTTGGTCTTTTTGGATCAGGTCATTTCGAAGTTGGATGAGAACATCAAACACAGAAAGTCCTGTGACAGTTGCCGATTTAGAAAAGTTATTTGGTGGTTCACTTGCACTTGGTTCAATGAGTCCAATGTCGCGAAGGACTGTTCCTCCATCCACATCCTCTAACCAAATTTGGTGAGGTGCCGTAGAAGAAATGGAAATGTTATCTTGGGCAAGTTTACTTGCTTTCACTTCGAGAGGTGCATTATTGATTTTATCAATCACATCGTCGATGGTATCACCCACAGAGATATGAATTTCCACTCCATCAATTTTAAACTTTTGGTCGGAAGTGGCTTGGTAAGCGGAGTTATCCACTTTGGAAGTGACACTGACGTTCGTTCCCCAAAATACTTTGTTACCGGGAATAGTAATCGGAATGTATTCACCTTTTTCGATTTCACGGAGTTGTTCTCCGATATCACCGCGATACTCAACACCCACGTATTGGTTTTTGAGTTCCAGGCCTTGCAAACCTTTAATTTTTGATTCAATTGGTTCAAAAGGAGGTCTTTCAATGACATGACCACCAAACAAAGGTTGTCCGGTAGCATCACGGGCATTCGCAAGATCAACAATCGCACGTAAATGTTGGTCAATCTCTTTACCAATCGCAACTTCTAATTCAAATCCCTTGTCCCCTTGGTAAATCCCGTTTCCCGCTTGGACGGTAAGAACACGAGCCCTTTGGAAAATTTCACCCATCTTGTCTAGGACACCATCAATCTGTTGTAACCTTTGGTATCCGTCCCCAATGTTTTCTTCGTATTGGGAAAGTTCGTTCAGGCGAGAACGAAAGTACATTTGGTTTGTGGCCGCACCCGGATCATCGGATGGTTTACGGATTTTTAATCCCGTACCCAATTGGGTTTGGGTTTCATCCATAGCCACTTGGTGGCGGTTTAAGTTCCGCACCAAGGAATTGTTCTGCATCATGTTAGTGATTCTGATCATGATTATACACCTAACCTATTGATGATGGTATCTAACATTTCATTGAGTGTGGAGATCATTCTGGCAGATGCATTATAAGATTGTTGGAACTGAACCATATTGGCCATCTCCTCATCCAAATTCACACCCATCACAGACTGACGCATGTTCTCAAGTTCCACCATAAGTTCATTTTGAGTGGTATACTCTTGTTTTGCTTCTCTTGCTTCTGTTCCGAGTCTAGAAATCAGTGAGTTATAAAAATCATCCGTTGTTTTGGAATAATCAAACATCACCGGTTTTTCACGGAGGGCCGCTGCGATGAGAAGTGCATTGGATCCATCTTTTTGACCGTTCGGTGAATTATAATCACCGGACCCATTCACATCCTTACCACGAGCTGCTGCAATGTTTGCTGGGTTGTTTCTGACATCTTCTGACATTTTAAAGAAAGAAGAAGGATGATACATTGGTGTGAGAGTGATGTCCTGCGCATTCGCTTGGAATTTGTTGATCTCACCCACTTTGCGATAATCAAAAGATCCAGCAACACCTGTTGCCGTTAAGATTCCTGTCAGACCCACAAGAAGTTCGCCTGAGTCTTCCAAGTGGCGAATCATAAAGTTTTCTTTTTTATCCAAAGGGTTTGTCGTTGCTTTTAGCGCCAACTGGTTGTCATGCGACATGTAAGCCACAACACCAGTTTCCGAACGATTGATTCGTTTGATCACAGCATTCAAAGTATCATCTTTGGAATAAGGAACTAAAATTTCAGTTTCCCCACCAGGACTTGCTTTCAAAAAACGCATGGTTCCTGAAATTCCAATCGGACGATCGGCATCAATTGAGGTACGACCTGTTACACGGAACACAGCCGTTTTATCGTTCAGTCCATCTCCATCGGTATCAATTTCACCGAAGGTATTGGTGGCAAGAGCCCTGCTTTCAAAAAAGTTAAGATTGGTTTTTCCATTCAAACCAAATCCATCTTTATGAATTTCATTGATGACATCCATCGCATTGATGGCGAGAGCATCGACAGCATTGATTTTTTCGACGAGAATTCGGTCTCTGATTTCATAGAGAGCTTGGATGCTCCCCTTTCGGAGTAAAACTGTATCTCCAGTTTCTGACCATTTTAAGTCCAAAAGGCCATCGTTATTTGGATTTCCGACCAAATCGATTTTATGAACTTTTTGTCCTTGGACAAGGATCTGTTGGCCAATAAAAACCATCAGTTCATCTTCGTCACTGCGGCCAATGGTAATGTCCGCCATCCCCGCAAGTTCTTGTAAAAGTTCATCCCTTCTATCCAAAAGGTCATTCGGATTATCACCTAATGCTTGTGATTTTGTGATTTTTTCGTTCAGAGATTTGATATTCTCTGCCACGGTATTCAAATGGTTTACTTTTGATTCGATTTCGCGATTGGATTGGTCTCTGAGTAAAGAAAGTTTTCTATACACATCTTCCATTCGAGAACCAAGAGCTTCCGCTTTTTCTTGGACTACGGCTCTATGCGCCGTTTCTTCTGGATAGTTAGAAAGATCCTCCCATGAAGACCAGAACTGATCCATCATAGAACGAAGTGTGGTTCCTGTTGGTTCGTTAAAAACAGTTTCTACTTGGTATAAGTAATCATTCTTTTTCCCCCAATATTCTTTGAGAGATGAAGAATCAATGATACGATCATCGATGAAATTATCACGAACTCTTTCGATTTCGGAAATTTTTACCCCTTGTCCAATTTGTCCCGGCACTTCCGCACGGTTGAATGCTGGCTCATAAAGGGGATCCATACTATTCATGACCACTCTTTGACGAGCATAATGTTTGTTATCCGCATTGGATATGTTATGACCAGTGGTTTGGATCGCTTGTTGGTGGACCGAAAGTCCTCGTTTTCCTATTTCAATTCCTTGGAATGTTGATCCCATACGATACTCCTAGGCAGTCGCGTTCAAAATGATCGCGCCTTTTTGGCCCTGCCCACGCCTTGTCGGTTGTTTGTGTGAGGTATAAACTTTTTCCCTGGATAACTCTTGCAAAGAGTCAACAGTTGTTTGTAAAAAATCTTTTCTGGTTCTTAAGAGTTTGTCGTTTGTGATGATAGCATCTTTTAAATCTGCCACGACCTTCTTTAATTCCAAAGCAAAGGTTTTTAATTTAAAATTGGAATCACGATCCATTTGGTTCAAAAAACTCGTGAGAGTAATAGAAGATTCTTCTTTTGTGAATTTTTCTTTTTCGTAGACATCTTCAATGGCCTTCATTCGAATTCGTTCCAATTCTGAGGCTTCTACCATAATATGATAACTTTCTTTGACATGGGATTCCAAAGACTTTCCGTCCGCAGAATGGATGGCCGCTCTTTTTTTGCCTTCCAATTCCAGAAGGCGCTTGTAACAGTCTATTTCATTAGTAAATAAACTTCTAAGTGATTCTACCCAATCCAACATGCGAATTCCTTTTCCCTTATGGGAAGGATCGACGGATTCCCAAACTAGCTTAGGAAAATTTATAAAAATTTACTATTTTAAGGTCTATGTCGCTAAAATCGCCTTGTACCAAAGTCTGCATGATGGACCCAGATTCTGGGCTCTGTGCGGGTTGTTTTCGAACTATTGAAGAGATTGGGAATTGGTCAGTGATGACTGAGGAAGAGAGAGAAAGAGTTTGGAGTGAGCTCCCGCAAAGAAAAGCGGGAGACTCTCTCAAATAAATTGGTTATTTAGAACCTTTATCGATCTTGTTGCGGTGTTCTTCGCACAATCTATAGAGCTGGTCTGTAGATGGATTTTTCTTTGTGACTTTTTTTCCGCATACAATACACATTCCTTGGGCTCTTCTTCGTTTGTATAACAATTGAACTCGCTCTGCACCGGAAAGATTGTATTTACTGATTTGAAGGCGAACCCCTTTTACCAAATAGCTTCCAATGGCAGACTCTTCACCTTTTTTAAGTTCGGTAAAAATCTTACTCAGCTCATCCGGTTTAATCGATTTAGGTTTCATACATTCTCCTGCTTTCTTGCTAAATTTAACTCTCTGTTAGATTCTAAATGTTAATGCACATTAGTCAGTACCCACTAACGCGCAACACAATTTTGAAATCATATCCGATTTAACGAATATAGACAAAAAAACTAGGGATAAACTCTAATATTTAGAATGATTTTTGTCTTGGCAAAGTTCAAATTTCGATTACGATCAAATGTAAGGAGCCATGTATGGAAAAGAAATACAAAACACTCAAAGATTTTTTCCCATTTTATTTAGAGGAACATAGTCATCCCTTCAATCGAGCTCTTCACTTTGTTGGATCAAGTCTAGCCTTAGGATGTATCCTTGGATTTTTATCTACAGGTAAGTTCTATATCTTAGCCTTCGCTCTTGTTAGTGGGTATTTCTTCGCATGGATCGGACATTTTTTTGTCGAAAAGAACCGACCTGCAACCTTTACCTATCCATTTTATTCTTTTGTCTCTGATTGGGTCATGTATTTCAAAATGTTAACCGGTCGCATTGATGTAGAATTTGCCAAAATTAAGTCAAATAAAGGTTAAGATGAAACTTGTTCTCAACTTACTCGTAACTTTTGTTCTATTGTTTGGTTGCCAACCAAAGGATGTCACCAAACAGGACATTACTGCTCTGCGAGATGGAAATCATGAAAACCTCTTCAGTTTTTCAAATATGATTTTGCCAAAGATCCTAGGACAAGAATTCAAACGGTTTGAGTCGGGTGTGGATGCGGACAAAAAGAACGAAGTTCATATCACCTATGGCAGTAACTCAGCCCTCACCTTCAATGATAAGTCCGATTATCGTAAGACCAGTACTGAATACCATAGTTTAGTTCTTTTACGAGTGGGTTATGCCCTAACCCTTCATCAGTTTCATAGACTTTCTCTCAGCCTTTCTAAACCATTTTTCATTCAGGGAGAAAACAATCCCGATGCAGAAATCCAAGAAGCAGAAATTTTCAGAACCACCATTTCTAAACCAGAATTAGACGTTTTTTGGGAAAACCACCCCAATTTTGATCCCTACACTGCTCCCAAAATAGGAGAAAAAGAATGGGAGGCCATTACGGCGGAGGTTCAAAAGTTATGGAAAGTGGAATTGGATGAATTTAGTCGGGTGAAGTTGGAATGATCCATGGATTTTCGTCGCCTAACGCGCGCTCCAATCGATCTAAATAAGAAAGTTTAGGAATTTCATAAGCACCTAACTGCCAAGTCACATGATTGAGTTGTTGGGTGTCAAACAGCTCAAATCCCGACTGCCTCAATTTTTCGAATAGATGATACAAGCCAACCTTACCTGCATCCGATTCAAAAGAAAACATACTTTCTCCGGCAAAAAATTTGCCAATCGCAACCCCATAAACCCCACCCACCAATACATTCTCTGCATTCCAAACTTCTAACGAATGGGCCCAACCCAATCGGTGTAATTCCATATACCCTTCGATAAAACCGGGAGTAATCCAAGTATTATCTTTTTCTCTATAGGAACAACCTTGCATCACAATCGGAAAGGCTTCATTAAAAGAAATACGAAACTTACCTTGTCTGACTTTGCGAAGGACCGTTTTTGAAAAATGAACTCTTTGTATATCAAAGATGGCACGGGGATCTAAACAATACCAACGTATTGGGTCTTCTGACCAAGGGAAAATTCCTAGTTTATAAGCATATAACAAACGCTCTACGGAAAAATCCCCACCTACGGCAACAAGGTCTTCCTTCCATATCCGCGGGTTTTTAAAAAATTGGTCTAAACTCCTTTGTGTCAAGGTTCCAATACATCCTTTGGATAATCATATACGATTTTTACTTTCAAACTTTTCCCATTTTCATCATTGATATTGGAAAGTCCTTCGAATTGTAAAATTCGTCTGGTTTGGACATCATAAACTAAAAGAAACGGTTTCACAACTTGTTTCAAAAGAAAATTGTCAACTTCCAATCGTAAATACAAAGCAGACCTTCCCTTCCATTCCCCATCTTTAATTTTCTCTGCTGCAAATTTATAATCATCTAACTGAATAGGTGCAAGGAAATGAAAAGACATCCGCTCTCCCTTTGCCAAGGTTTCCCAATTGTTTCGTACAAAATAATCAAAACCCCCATCCATCACGGCCGGATACTTCGGAGTGTAGGTCCTTTCTACAAGAGGATCTTCTTTTTTACGTTTTGAAAAAAGGCGAACTGATTTACCTTTTACATCTGCTCCTTCCGTATAACCATCGCGAAAGTCTTCTGTTTTAAAAGTGGGGACTTCTGAATTTTTATCGAATTCAATGTGTTTGGTGCCAAACACCTTTCCCTCTGCGTCTTTGTAGAGGATATCTGAATGGACATGTTTTCCATTATTATAATATTCTTTATGATTGTCTGAATAAATGTATTTTCCTGTATTCAGATCGTAGGCTTTCCCGAAGTATTGGTACTTTGGTTTTTCTGCCCATAAAGGCAAAAAAGATGGAAAAACTATGGCAAAAATTAGGATTTTACGTATCATACTGCTTAGACCATGAAAAAATACAGACTGACTGACCAAAGGACACTTTTAGGAATCGTTTCCAAACTAACCGCCACTGTCCTCCAAGAGAGGGATTCAAAACAGAAATTCACTCTCCAGAACCCAGTTGCTGTAAACGATATTATGAAGTCGGTTCATATTACCATTACAACAACCGAACCCCTCCTTTCCAAACCCAAGTCTCTTATTTGTGTTCTCAAAGAAAACAGAGTCGAACTTCGAGTCAAACCAGTCAATCCGTACCAAGATGATTTACTCCAAGTTTATGAAATTCTCATCGAACCATTGGAAAGGTCCGCCAAACGAGCCAACATCGAAGATATCTCCGCTTACGAATTCAAAATGGCACAAACTGCGGATTTAGGTACGGTTATCTCAATTTATGGAAAAACTTCCATCATCAACCAAACATTGAACCAATGGCAGGTCCATTTGGAACAAACACTGACAAACTACGGTTACTTCATCAAAAAAGTCCAAATTGGATTTTATTATGCGGTGGACACACAACTAATGGAAGCCTTAGCAGCCTCGAAAGCACCGTATTACGTGCGTGATGCGAATCGTAGAATTTTTTATACAGACAGAAGTTTCTTTAGCCCCAAAAAACTCAGCGAAATCTACGTTCGATCTTATTTAGATTCTCTACTTTTAAACAATGCAAAATCGACTCTGATATTTCCTTTTTTTTCCAACGGAAAAGTTTTACTAGGTTACTTTGAAATCATCAGCAATTTACCTGACCTCGGTAATCCTATCTTACAATCTAATATTGAAGGCCCGGAAGGAATTGGACCTTTACTCACTTTCTTAGAACAGAAAGCTGAGGAATTTGTATTTCAATTGGAATTTGCATATGCGAAAGATTGGGAAACCATTATTCGCACAACGCCCGTTAGAGACATTAGCCAAGATGGTCGAGGAATTGGTATGACATTTCCAGCTGGTTCAAACATCGAAACAAAGACCTTAGGTTCTCCTGTATCTTTCCAAATGGTTATCAACTCATCGCCTTATACTTTTTACGGAAGTCTGAGAAGTATGAAAAAAGGAGAATCTGATTCTATAAATATCGGATTACAAATTTTCCAATGCGACAAACCAGAAGGGATGTCTTACCTTAGTTCTTACGCATCAAATTTAATTGGAGAAGCTGTTTCATGACTCCAGAACAATATGAAACAATTTTAACCTTATTAACAGAAATCCAAAAAACGGGGGGATCTGACCCTTACCGTTTGGTACTTTATTTAGTTCCAAACATTGGTATCATATTTGGCACCACTCTTTTGTTTTTTTTGTTCCAGTGGTGGCATAAACAAAAGATGGCACTCATCCAATCGGGCCAATACAAACCTTGGAGTTTTGACATCAGATTGTATTCATTTTTCCTAGGTCTTTTGTTGACATTCACTGGTTTTGCCTTATCGTTTGTATTTATACTCGTCTTAGGTCGTTCTATGGCGATGTTAGGAGGGTTAATCCCATTCGCAATTGGACTCGGTCTCTTGACCTTCTACAAAATGAGTCGTTAGAGTCGACAAAACGTATCTGCAACGAGGAAGACTGGAATTCTGTCCAGTCGGTCTTACGGGGTGACGTGTCCCAATTCGAATTGCTCATGAAAAGATACCAGGGCATGGTATTTTCCCAAGCAAAGAAAGCCTTTCTCACTGATGAAGAAGCAGAAGACTTTACCCAAGAAGTTTTTTTAAAAGCCTATGAATCTCTTAGCCAGTTTCGAGGAGAGTCACAATTTTCGACTTGGTTGTTTCAAATTGCAAAATTTCGCCTAACAAAAGTTTTTAAAAAGAAAAAACTCCCCATTACTGACTGGAAGGAAGATATCAGTTCTGTTGCTGATCTTTCAAAACCTTCCGTTGTTGAAATTTTAGACAAAGAAGAAACAAGTCATAATTTACGATCTCTCATTTCTAAATTACCAAAATCATACCAAATGCCAATCCTCTTACATTACTTTGAAAATAAACCGCTCAAAGAAATTGCTTCAGATCTAAATATAAAACTAAATACAATCAAAAGCCATATTTCGAGAGGAAAGGATCTTTTAAGGAAATGGTGGTCACATGAAATCGAAGGTTGATTCTCAAGTTTCAAACGCATTTCAATATCCGGATCCGTTTTTAAAACATTCGGAAGCGCCTGCTGTAATCCGCCTCAGAGTATTAGGACAAATTTTACCATTGAAGTTTTTATTTTCTTCTCTAGGTCTTTCTATTTTGTTATTTATGATTCCAATTGCGATCATGTTCCTATCTGTTTCTCACAATGAAAATACAGGATTACTTTTGCCGATTTTGATTAGCTCCAGTTTGTTTTTCTGTTTTTATTCGCTCGTGCTTGGCTTTTTACTCCTCAACACAAGAATTCCTTTTCTGAATGAATGGAAAGAGAAACTTGGATTTGAAGAGGTTTAAAGTATTCGTGAAAGCCCTATTGGTTCTCCCATTTTTTTGTTTTGCCGTTTCGCTTTCTGCTGAGGCTCTGCCATCTGGTGAAGAGTTCTTGAAAATGGATTTGGATCGTGCTCTCCCTCTTGTGGAGTCTCTTTCCAAAGAAGATTCGAAAATTCTTGTTTCGGAGCTCCGTGCAGAGATCAAAAAGTCATACCCCAAAGTAGATCATTTTTATTTCCTCATATCCCACTTGGAAGAAATCCAAGCCATTGAAAAAGAACAGGCACGCCTCCGTTCTCTCCTTTGGGTTTATGGATTGGCCTTCTTTTTATTTTTCGGATTTCTCGGGTTTTTGTTACTCCGCCAAAGACAAGCCATCCGCGATATCAATCAAATGCTCGGGAAATAGATAGATATCGTTTCTTTGTCATCATTTTGTATTCTCTTTGTAATGAATCCCTGTTACTTTTGGAATAATTCATGAAAATACTAATTGTAGATGACGAAGAAGACATTGCAGGGCTCATCCAATTCCATTTAGAGGAAGAAGGATTTCAGACCGAAGTATGTCACAATGGGATGGAAGTCCTCCCCCGTTTAGAAAAAAACCTCCCGGATGGAATCATCTTAGATTTGATGTTGCCGGGAATTGGTGGAATGGATCTTTGCAAACGCATTAAAGAAAAATACCCTCATATTCCTATTTTAATGGTAACAGCAAAAACTGGCGAAACCGATGTCGTACTTGGTCTTGAGTTAGGTGCAGATGATTACATTCGTAAACCATTTAACATTCGAGAACTTGTTGCTCGTGTAAGAACCGTTACGCGAAGAACGACAGACCCAGCCCAGGAAGTCCAAGGAACCATTTCCACAGGAAAAATCCAAATCAACCCAACGGCACATAAAGTTTTTGTTGAAGGAACAGAAATTGATCTCACTCTAATCGAATTCAAACTTTTACAACTGTTTGCTGGAAATCCAGGAGTAGCCTTTTCTCGAGACAAATTACTCGATCGAATTTGGGGAAAAGATGTATTTGTTACCGATCGAACTGTGGATGTAAATATCAAACGCCTTCGTGATAAATTACTTTCGGAAAAAGAAAGATTAGAAACGATTCGCGGGGTCGGTTACCGATTCCGAGATGCGTAGTTTTTTCTCTACATTACTTTTACTCAACTGGGGTCTTTTGCTTGTTTTACTGACCCTAGCCTTGGGTGTATTTTTTATTTACGATCTAGTTGTACCTGCCGTACGACCCCTTATCCTCTTTGGTTTTGTTTTAATGTCTATTTTTGGTACGTTTTATATTTCTACAAACATTGCGATGCGAATTACAGATCCGCTAGCAACCGTTGAGAAAAAAACAAAAGAAATCAATGCAGGAGACTTTGGAGTTGAACTTTCTTCACCTGACATTCGTGAGCTGGCAACCCTTGCTTTATCGATTAACGAAATGGCAAAACGGCTCAAAGTCCAATTTTTGGATCTTACTGTCGAAAAGGAAAAATTCAATTATTTATTACAGAATCTAAAAGAGGGTGTTTTTGCGATTGATAGGAATGAAAAATTTCTATTTTTGAATCGTAATATTTCGGATACCTTAATTGTAAAAAATTCTCAATTTAAGGATTATATTCCTTCGATCAAAAACAAGGAACTTCTAACTTTTATTAAGGACAAAATCCATCATGGAGTTGAAGGCAAAACTGAATTTCAAGATGGAGTTCATTTTTATACAGCTCGCATTTATCCGATAAAATCAGATTCCATCATCCAACTGTACATTGGAGTTTTGTCAGATATCACGGAAGATAGGCAAAACCAACTCATACGAGAACAATTTTTCCAAAATGCTTCGCATGAATTAAAAACTCCCATAACATCAATTAAAGGGTATGCGGAAACCTTGGAATACAAACTTAAACTTCCACAAGATTCGAATGAACGAAAATTTTTAGATGCCATTCTTCGTAATACGGAAAGACTGATTCGTATTGTTGAGGACATGTTAACTGTTTCTCGTTTGGAAAATCACAAAACGGTTTTAAACCTCACTGATTTTTCGCTTTTGGATCTTGTAAAAAATGTATCTGAATCATTGGGAGTAATTTACTCTCAGAAAAAACAAAATTTGGTTTTGGATATTCCTTCTGACTTTCGAGTCAAAGCCGACCGTTTGCTCCTCGAAGATCTATTGGTAAATCTCATTTCCAATGCTTCTGCCTATAGTCCCGAAGGTTCCAGTGTCATCGTCAGGACTTCTTCTGCAACAGACAAAAACCAAATCCATGTGGTGGACCAAGGGATTGGTATTTCTGCAGAAGATGCCGAACGAATCTTTGAAAGATTTTTCCGTGTGGATACCAACCGTTCCCGAAAAGAAGGTGGCACGGGTCTTGGTCTCTCCATTGTCAAACACATTGCTAGATTGCATTCTGGCGAAGTTTCGGTTTCCCCAAACCCTAAGGGTGGTTCCATTTTTACCTTTGAATTTCCTAAAAAATAGATTCTCGTAAGGGAAGTCACCGGATAGAATATTGGTATCCGGTAGGTATTTATGAAGTTTCCATTGGGATTTTATTCCTTCGGCAAAAACATAGGAATCAAAGACACAAGTTTAGATTTTGCTGTCATTTATTCGGAAAATCGATGTAAGGCTGCAGCGGTATTCACTCGTAATAATTTTCCTGGTGCTCCCATCTACGTAGGCCGTGACCACATTAAAGATGGATACCTACAAGCCATTGTCATCAATTCTAAAAACTCGAATGTTGCTACTGGAGAACAAGGGATCCAAAATTCCTATGCGATCTGTACGGAACTCGGAAAATCTTTGGGAATTCCAGCCAGAGACATCCTTCCTTCTTCCACAGGAGTGATTGGAGTTCCGCTTCCTATAGAAAAAATCCTTAACGCTTGTTCTACGGCCAAAAGAGACTTAAAACTTGGTAATTTGGAAGAAGTGGCAGAAGCGATTATGACTACCGATACTCGCAAAAAAATCTCCTATCGAACGATGACAAACCAAACTAGTGAAGGTGTTATGTTTGGAATTGCGAAAGGGGCCGGAATGATAGAACCCAATATGGCCACTATGTTATCTTATATACTTTGTGATTACATTCCGGAATCGGGTGATTTACAAGGAATTTTGAAACGAGTTGTCGACGTAACTTACAATTGTGTTACCATAGACTCAGATACATCCACAAGTGATACCGTAGTCCTTATGTGTTCGGGAGTTCTTGGAACCATTCCTGATGAAGTATTTGAATCTCATCTAAAAGAAATTGCAACTGATCTTTCCAAGATGATTGCTCGCGACGGGGAAGGTGCTTCCAAACTCATCGAACTCACGGTTTCTAATGGAAGAGATGATATACAAGTCACAAAAATTGGGAAATCCATTCTCAATTCTCCACTGGTCAAAACTGCCATTTATGGCGGAGATCCCAATTGGGGACGGTTTGTGATGGCAATTGGAAAGGTATTCGATGAACCTATACCTTATGATTCCTTAGAAATCCAACTAGGTGGAATCGCAGTTAAAGGAGCTGATAATGACACAAAATCAAAGTTAGCTGAATATCTAAAATCAAATGAGGAAATTCATATATCAGTCAGTCTAAACACAGGTTCTTTTCAAAAAACGTTTTGGAGTTGTGATTTTACCGAAGGATACATTCAGGAAAACGCTTACTACACGACATGAATTCTAATAAATTCAAAAGTTCGCTCAAATATTTTTTACCGTCGAGTTACCAATTAAAACTTTCGGTAACTAATACCTTTACGCGAACTTTATTCATTTTATTCGTATACCTTTCTTATTTCCTGATTTTGTCTCAAATTCCAGAACAGATGTCCTATCGTTTGGAATTAGCTTTACTACTCACAAGCGCCTTTGCACTCATTTTATTTTTACCAATTATCGAAAGACTAACTCGTTATATTCGTACTCGGTTTCTTTCGGAATACCTTACGGAAGATGCAGAATCTTACAGACAAGCCATCAAACGGTTCAACTTTGATGCACTGATTAAAAATGTTTTTCCAGATATGGTGAAAATTACAGGAAGTCATTCCGGAACCATGGCCGTACTCACTCAAAATGGAACCTTTGCGTTTCACTCCTACTTCCGCGGACGTCAAAAAAAATTAAGTCCAACAAAAGACATTTCTGTAAAAACCAGTTTCCAATCCTTTTTACTTAGTAAAAGGCACGGTTCTTCCGTTGCAGAAACCTATTCACACGAAAACATAAACAATGACTTTATGGAACTCCATGCAAACTATATTTACCCTTTTATCTTTAGAGAAAAACTGTTTGGATTCATTGCGGTATCTAACATTCCCAATACCGATGCGGCACATAGTTTGTCTTTACTTGCAGGCCAGTCTGCCTTAACCATCCACAACCATATCCTTTCCTATCATATTTCGGAAAATAAAAAATACCAAAAAGAAGCAGAGTACGCAGTACGCGTACAAAATCTTTTAGAAACAGGAACCATACCAAAACTTATGGGTTGGGAAATCACTCCCTTCAAAAGAACTAACAGAAATCTAATCGAATTTTTTCAAGTTGAAGATGGAAGTTGGTTTTTTGTCATTCTGAATGCAGGAAAATCCTATCAACATATAGGAATCATTCTTTCTTATATTTTGGGAGTTGTGTATTCGCAATCCAAACTACGGATTCTAAAAGGATTTTCTGATATAAAAGCCTTAATTCAGTCCACCTTTCAGAAGTTAGATTGGAAAGAAAATTACGAAATGATCATTGGTAAAATTGGATATTCTGAACTATATATTGTTCAAGAAGGCAAACAGTTTCGTATTACAAGAAATTCTGAAGAAGTCGTTGCGAGTATGGGATGGAAAAACATGATTAATATGGACAAAGGTCCAATCATTATCCAACAACGAGGAGAACCTGTTCTTAAATTTAGTTTTGAAGAGCCCGAAATCAAATGAGAGAACTTGCAATCACCATCCTATCCTCTCTTTTATTTTTTTTAATCCTTCTCTTTGCCTTTATCGGATTTCAAAATAATACAAAGAGACTTCCCTTCTACCATTATCCTTCTGGTTTGATTGTAAACATCGGAGAAGAAAACAGGGCCCACTGGGGAAATTCAGTTCTTAGAGAAGACTTAGAATCCTTTGAATCCATTTCCGATTTTTCAGGTATCGACTCCATTCGATTACATATCAAAAACTCCCAAGGTATTGTTTATGAGGAAGATTTCAAACTCACTACTCTCCGCAAAACGGATGTTCTAGGTGTATTTTTTTCTGATTTATTTTTAGCTTTTTTTAGTTTAGCAATTGCTGTTTATTTTTATTATTCTACGCGAGATGCTTTGATCTTTGGTTTTTTCCTTAACTTTGGGCTCATCATTCTTTCTAATGTTTTTGTACTTACTTTCAAAAATTCGATCTTTCTTTTTATACTCACTCTCTATTTAGGAAGTTTTTTACAATACCATCTAATATACCGACTTCGTGGAAAAGAAATCAATTCTAAGTGGTTATTACCTCAAGTATTAATTTCATTTATCATGGCTATGATTGCCTCTCAGGAAAAGTATGATATGATTCTCATCGAAAGAATTGTATTAGTTGCCCACGCAATTACGGTTCTATTTGGTTCCATCAATATCATTGCAAATATTTATGAAATTGTTCGCTCCAAACCTCAAGAGGAAGCCCTTCTCAAAAGACTTGTTTTGGTGTTTTCTATTTTTCTTTATGTAGCACTTCCCATCAGTATCCTCTTTTTCGATGGATACCCATGGTTATTCGTGCAGCGGTCACTGATTATCGTAACCTATCTTTTATTTATCTTATCTTTCTTTTACGGAACCTATCGTTACACTTTTGTACCCTCTTTGGTAATTTTTACACCGAGTATCGTAACCTTAATCTTAGTTTTGATTATTTTAGGAACCTATATTGGTACTATTTTTATTTTAGATTTCATTATACCCATTCGTTATCTGAAGGATCGTTGGGTGTTTAATTTAATTTATCTTTTCCTGGTTACTGCGTATCTCATCCCATTGAAATTGCGAGTCAAAGAATTATTTGACTATTGGTTCTTTGAACAAAATCCAAAGTTGAGTGAAGGGATAAACAAAATCACAGCTCTGTTATCTTCACCACTTTCAATGCGAAAAACGATTTTAACCATCAATCGAACTGTAAAAGATACAGTGAATGTTTCGAATATCATAATCTTAATTCCTGGTGATCAGTTTGCCAGCACCGATCTCAGAAATATTGATTTTGTTCGTATCTCACCTCAATCAGAAATTTGGAATTATTTTACAAGTACTGATCGAGTCACTGTCACCTCACATCTCGAATACGGAATTGGACTCAGAGAAACTTTATACAATTTTTTGAAAGGTTTACATGTTCAATTAGCATTTCCTGCTTACGATTCCTCTTCGAACAAAAAAAATATCCAGGCAATGATTCTCATCGGAGAAAAGTTAGATAAAAAATATTTCTCTATTGGAGAATTAAAATTTATCAATGAAGTGGTAAAAATTTCAGGGATGTTACTCGAAAACTATAGTTTGTTAGAAGACGAGATCCAAAAACGTAAAATTGTCAGAGATATCCAAACGGCTTCGATTGTCGACAACACCCTTAGGCTTATTTTACCAAGCGAAGTCAAAGGAATTGATTACGGTTATATTTCTAAACCTGCCGTTGGAATCTCAGGAGATTATTTAGATATCATTCCTATTTCTCAAACAAAAATGATCGTTTTGTTAGGTGACGTTGCAGGACATGGACTTGGAACAGGATTTTTAGTGAGTGCCATCAAAGGAATCGTAAGAGAACAACTTAGAAATGGAACTTCCCTAGAAGGATTATTTCGCGAAATCAATTCGTTTTTCCGAGCAAGATACAAAGGAAACGAGTTTATGACTCTCCTTGGCGGAATTTTTGATTCCAATGAAAATATCTTTAAATACGTCAATGCAGGCCATCTCTCTTTGATTGAGATGCGAGCCGATGGACAAATCAAACTGCATTCCAAAACACAACGTGTACTTGGCATTTTAGAAACTGATTATCATGCCCAAGAATTAAAATTACTTCCAGGAACTAAACTTTTCCTCTACTCGGATGGAATCACAGAAGCCTTCAGTGAACGGGATGAAATTTTTGGGGAAGAAACTCTTATCGAATTTTTACATTTCAATGCAGAAAAAACGGTCAAAGAAATCCCTACTTTGTTAGAAACTAAGATGACAAATTTTCGTGGGAACCGGGAACAATCGGATGATATTACATTTATTGGTCTTTCTTTTACACCGAACTAGCCGATATTCAAATTGATGATGGCAGAAAAACCGGTTAAGTTTGTCATTTTTCTATCTCTGATTTTGAGTTTAGTTGCGTTTTGGGATCACCAATTCACATCTTATCTCAAAGAATTTGTTGTACTCATCCATGAAATTTGTCATGCAACGGCCGCTCTATTTAGCGGTGGAATTGTGAAAGGGATAACCCTTCACGGAAACGAAGGTGGGGAAACCATTGCCGTTCCTGCTTCTTTTCGTGGTTCCTTTATTCTTGTTGTTTCAGCCGGATACATTGGTTCCTCCCTTGTCGGTGCTTTTTTACTTCGTTTAGGTTTCCAAGGGCGTCATGCTCGCCAAACAATGATTTTGTTTGGTTTGTTTCTCATCTCAGTCAGCGTATTGTATTCCAAACTGGGCGATCTTGCTTATTTTACCGGGATCTTTTGGGGAGTAGGAATTCTCGTCGCCGGAATGTTAGGTGAAACAATATCCATCCTTTCCTTAGTTTTTTTAGGCACAAGTATCTCCCTTTATTCTTTATACGATCTTTCTGATTTTGCAGAAAGATTAACAGAAACGGATGCTGGAATCCTTGCTTTTTGGATGGCAGGACTTGGCCCGGAAGACCTACAAAATCAGGAAGTTCCTACCGTTGTTGTGGTGCTTGGATACATGATTGCAACCCTTTGGTCCCTCCTAAGCATCGGGATCATTTTTATGTCCCTACGCAGTTCCCTCAGCCATGAAGAAATCCATGATTTTCCTGAGATGGATGAAAGTTTTGAACGGTTCCCAGGTGACCTTTCTCCCGAAGCAAAACTTTGGTTGGAAAAACGTGGGGTGGACCCTGAAAGTGGGATCGTTTTGCCCCCCAATTTGTTCCAAGACTTCCCTCCCAAAGACAACAGTCCTTAAGGCTTCTCGCAAATTTTCATTTGCGTAGGACACCGACTTCATAAATATAGAATCTCAATGGCAAAAAGAATCCTAATCACAGGTGGAGCCGGATTCATCGGTTCGCATCTGGCAGAAACTCTTTTGAACGCTGGGAACCAAATCATCGTATTGGACAATTTCCACACCGGACGAAAAGAAAACTTAAACCACCTCCTCTCAAATCCAAATTTTGAACTCATCCGACACGATATTACGGATCCAATCAAATTGGAAGTAGACGAGATCTACAATATGGCATGCCCTGCCTCCCCAGTTCATTACCAAAGTAATCCCATTAAAACGATCAAAACAAATGTTTTGGGTATGACGAATATGCTTGGGCTCGCTAAACGAGTGAAAGCAAGAATTTTACAAGCCAGCACTTCCGAAGTGTACGGAAACCCACTCGAACATCCGCAAACAGAATCGTATTGGGGAAATGTGAATACCATTGGAATCCGCAGTTGTTACGATGAAGGAAAACGTGTTGCTGAAACTTTATGTTTCGACTACCACCGCCAACATGGGGTGGACATCCGAGTGATCCGTATTTTTAATACTTATGGTCCAAGAATGATTCCTGACGACGGTCGTGTGGTGAGTAACTTCATTGTACAAGCGTTACGTGGAGAAAACATTACTATTTACGGCGACGGAAGTCAAACTCGTTCCTTCTGTTATGTAGATGATTTAGCTCGTGGGATCATTACTATGATGAATACAGAAAATTTCATAGGGCCAGTAAACTTGGGCAATGAAGGCGAATTTACTGTAAAGGAATTGGCTGAACTTGTGATCAAAGAAACGGGAAGTAAATCAAAAATCATTTACCTACCACTTCCGCAAGATGACCCAACGAGAAGAAAACCAAACTTGAGTTTGGCGAAAGAAAAATTGAATTATTCAACGACCGTTCCGTTAGTGGAAGGCGTAAAAAAAACCATCGAATATTTTAGCAAAAGAGTATAAAATGAAAATAGGCGTAATCAAAGAACCATCTTATGAAAACCGAGTGGCAATCACTCCGGACGTTGTCGAACCTTTGAAAAAGTTAGGTTTTACTGTTTCAGTTGAAACAACTGCAGGGGACAATGCATATTTCTCCGACAAAGATTATAAAGATGTTGGTGCTACAGTAGAATCAAGAGATGCAATTCTTTCTGGATCTGACATCGTGGTATCTATCCATACATTGGATGAAGCAAGTGCCAAAAAGATTGGAAAAGATAAAATCTACATCGCAACTCTCTCCCCTCTTGCTTTCCCCAAAAAAGTAAAAGAAATCGCAAATGCTTCTTTCAAAATTTTCTCTATGGATACCATTCCACGAATCACACGTGCACAGTCCATGGACGTTCTCAGTAGCCAAGCAACCGTTTCTGGATACAAAGCTGTTTTACTTGCGGCTTCCAACTACAGTCGTTTTTTTCCAATGTTAACAACAGCTGCTGGAACTATCACACCTGCAAGAGTCCTCATTCTAGGTGCTGGTGTTGCTGGTTTACAAGCCATTGCAACTTCTCGCCGATTAGGAGCAGTGGTAGATGTATTTGATACAAGACCTGAAGTGAAAGAACAATGTATGTCTCTTGGAGCCAAATTTGTGGAAGTTGAAGGTGCTGCGGATGCATCGAATACCGGTGGTTATGCGGTTGTACAATCAGAAGACTACCAACGTCGGCAAAAAGAAGCAATTGCGAAATTTGCTGAAAAAGCAGATATCATCATTACTACAGCTCTTATTCCTGGAAAAAAAGCACCAGTACTCATCACCAAAGAAATGGTAGATACAATGAGACAAGGTTCAGTCATTGTTGACTTAGCTGCAGTCAATGGTGGTAACTGTGAAATTACAGAAAATGATAAAACTATCGTTTATAAAGGGATCACTGTGATTGGAAATTCTAATCTGCAAAGTACCCAACCAATGGACGCAAGTAAAATGTATGCAAAGAACATTGTGAACTTCCTAAAACTTTTTGTGAATAAAGAAAAACAATTCAACATCAACTTAGAAGATGAAATCATCAATGCTTGTATGATTGCAGAAAATGGAGTGGTTCGTCACAAACCTACTTTAGCACTTCTCGGAGAGTAATTCCGAGAAGTAATAGACAAAGATTAGATTTTTAAATTTCTAATCTTTGTCTTTCGATTATTAATTGTTTTCGGTAACTTGCGGTTGGGTTCTCCAACGACGGTGGACCCAAAAGTATTGCTCCGGAAACAACTTTACTTCTTCTTCCAAAGTTTTTGTCCAAAGTTCTGTATAATGCCGAATCACATCATCTTTTGATGGATAAAGTTTTTTATCCACAAAACCCAAATCCTTAACTCGAACGATCACCTTACCATCTGTGCCAGCTAACACAGAATAATACAACATTTTAGCTCCAGTTAAGTAAGCCATAAGAGCCGGACCAACAAAAGTAGATGCTTGCCGATTCATAAAGGGAACAAAAATCCCTGCCTTTCCTGCATTCTGATCAGCACCAAATCCAATCCAATAACCTTGTTTCAAAAGTTTGATCACTTGTGTCGATTCTTGTACAGGAACAAGAACTACACCATTTTTGGAACGCATCCGACGAAGTAACTGGTCGACAAAGGGATTTCTTACTTTTTTATAGATCCCACCGCCCTTCATTCTGATTCCCAAAAATTGAACTAAAATTTCCCAAGTTCCAAAGTGACCAGAAATCAAAATCACTCCCACTCCTTGTTTTTTAGTTTCTTCTTCTATTTGAAGACTTTCTGAATCAATGATCAAATTTTCATCTAACCATTTTTTTGTCATTCGCGGAGCCCAAAGTGTATGAGCTAGTAAGATACCCAAATGTCGATAATGAGCTTTCACTAAATTTTGAATTTGGTCTTCAGAATAGTCTGGAAATGCGAAACGGATGTTATCGGCCGCAACCTTTTGGTGTTTTTTATCAAGTGGATAAAGAAGTTTGGTTAAAAAAATTCCATACGACAAACACCACTTATATGGAAGAATCTTAAAAGGAAAATAGAACAAATAAACAATTAAAAACGAGAAAAAATATCCAATATGTTTCATAGTGTTAAACAATAAGACCAAAGATAATAATGAAAAAGAACTGCAATAAGTCCAATTCCAAAACCAATGATCCATCCTCCCACAATATCACTTACAAAATGGTGTAAGGTGATTAATCTACCCACACCGGCAAACAAACTGAAAAAAAAGAAATAGGGAGTTTCGTGAAAAGCAAATACCAAAATCGTCGATACAACAATCGAATTGGCACTATGTGCAGAAGGAAACGAATGTTTCATATCAGGATTGGAATCCACTTTTCCCATAACACTGACAAGAGGACGTTTTCTGGCGAAGTATTTTTTCAAAACCAAAACCAAACGATCTGTAAGGTAAGTGAAAATCAAAACAAAAGGTAAACTAAAGTAAACCGGTTTGTAAAGATCACTTAGAAACATAAGTGGCAACAATACAAGCGCAAACATTTCCCCGCGATTGACTCGGGACAAAACCCAACTAAGTTTCGGGTGGTGTAAGTTCTTTTGAATCCAAATAGATAATTTTAAATCAATGGCAGAAATCAAATTCATTTAGAGAGCTCTTCTTTTATCTTTTGAAGTGCTTCAGAAAAAGAAAAACTCCATTGGTTACGAGTTGCCATGTCTTTCAGAGTGACTGTTCCTGCTTTAATTTCATCTTCTCCACGAAGTAAAATCCACCGGTATCCCTTTTTTTCTGCATAAGAAAGTTGTTTTCCCATCTTTTGAGAAACTAAAGAAACCTCCGTAGCAATTTTTTCCTTTCGGAGTTCTCTGGCAAAGTTATGATTCTCTGAAAAAGAAGTCTCATCCAATAGCGGAATATAAACTGTCGAGTCACTGGAAAAATTCGGTAACAAGTTATGTGCGGTCAAAAAATTCTGAAGAGTTACGTCACCAAGTCCAAATCCAATTCCAGAAAGTTCTTCATTGGAGAATAATCCAATTAAATTATCATACCTTCCACCACCATACAATGAACGTTTGTTTTGCGGAGAGGTATCAAAAATTTCAAAGATAAAACCTGTATAATAATCAAACCCACGAACCACTGACGGATCAAAATAAACAATGTCATTCAATCCTATTGTTTTAAGATCCTCAAACAAAGTACGAATTGCATTTAAAGTTTCGTCTTTGATCCCCGGAATTTGATTCAATGTATCAGTTGTCGCAGCTAAGAACAAATTAATCTTCGACACAGCCGTTGGATCGTTCGGAATTGTTTTCGAAACTAGAGCAATATATTCGTCTTCGGTGATTTTGTTTTTTTTGTCTAAAATTTTTGAAACTTCATGTGCTTGGTTTGGACTTACCTTTAAACCATCTAACAAAAACTCATCGAGAAGTGACCTATGAGAAATGGTAACTTTAAAACTATTTCTCGGTGCGCCAAAGGCAAAAAGTATATCGCAAGCTAAAGACAAAATCTCCAATTCAGCTCTTTGGCTTGTCACACCAAACATATCCACATTCAATTGCCAATGTTCCCGAAGGCGTCCAAGGCCTGGTTGTTCGTATCGCCAAAGGTTAGGAATGGAAAACCAACGAATGGGTCGAGGAAGATCACGTAATTTTTTTGCCACCATCCTTGCAACAGTCGGTGTCATTTCAGGACGAATCGCTACCTCGCGATCTCCCTTATCAACAAAATTGTAAATTTGTTTACCTACAATTTCTTCACCAGTTTTAGCTCTATATAAATCCAAAGACTCGACCATAGGTCCATCATACTCTTCGTATCCATAAGACCTGGCGACATCTTTCATCACCGAAAATAAGTAGTTTCGAAGGCGCATATCCTCAGGATAAAAATCCCGAGTGCCTTTATAGTTTTCTGTAGTTAGTTTTTGTTCTTTCAATGTATGGCCCTTGGAAGCTTGCGCAGATTAGGCAAAAAATTCAATTAGACTATGGTAAATCTCTTTGGCTTTTTTATCTCCGCTGACACCTGTGATCCTTCCACCCAACCTAAAATAGTCATTCACCTCTTCCAGATGGCGTAGTTCAATTGCCATTCGGATCGGTGCCTGTAATTTAAAGTTAATATCTAAAGTAAATGTAGGTTTCACTTTCAGTGCTTTGATAATTTCCATATCGTTAACTTCCAAGGCGACTCCACCTCGGGAAACGTTGAGAACGTTTTGTTTGATATCAAGAATATGGGTATTTGAGTCCATAATTCTTTCTTGAAACGTACGTTCAACCTCTTTAAACAAATCCAGTACTTCGCCTGGGATACCTGATCTTTCGGTTTCAAATGAAAGATATGCAAAAAAATGCATATCTTTCATTTGGATAAATAACGGGTAATAAATATAGGAGCCGATTTTTTTCTTTTTGTACTCTTGAATTTTATCATCCAATAAAAAATCATCTTCAAATGTTTTTTTAGGATCGAATACATCCTCCGAAGGAAAGGATTCAAAAGTTTCTGTATCTAATATAAAAATTGGTTTTTTATGTTCCTTCATCAAATCAATTTCATCGCTGTGGGTTGACCCAGAAAGAAAGACCACTTTTGATTGTGGGTAATTTTTTAAAACCGTTCGCTGGATATCAGAAAGAATCACCTGTGAACTAACGCCAGTTAGTTTAGAAAAATCAATATTTGTTTTAGCGACTAAAAAGTTTGAAGCTACTGCATTACCGCGAACTTTCTCATTTCTAGGATCTTGTCTTGTAGCATAAGTTTGTCTACGATCGATAATTTTTCCGAGAAGGAGGTTGTCCTTTTGGTTGATCAGTTCATAATCGACCTCAACATGAAATCCAGGAGTTGCTTGTACGGAAAAAATAGTTTCGATTAATTCTGGAACTGTTTCTAGTTCCCAGATATGTGCCCCATCCGGTCTCTCCCCTTTGAACTTTACTCGAATCGGAGTGTCGTATCCTTTGAGAAACAATCCATTCCCAGCCATCATTTGTTTAAAAAATTCAGGTAAAGCACGTACCGCTTCTAACGGAAGATACTCTCTTTCTTGGTCGAAATGAATTTTAACACGATTGATCATAACTAGTCTATTTTTTTGAAATTCACACGTCTATTGCGAGATCGTCCTTCTTCCGTTTCATTCTCTGCAATCGGTTGGGAATAATGATAGGCCTGAACCTTCATTCGTTCCTTAGGAACACCTTTTAATCGCATGTATTGATAAACAGAAAGCGCTCTATCCTCGCTTAAGCTAATGTTGTATTCTTTATTCCCTATATTATCAGTATGTCCACCAATTTCAACTTTTTCGTTCTTATGATGGATAAGGAAGTCGGCAAAAAGATCCAATTTTTTCTTATCTTCATCACTCAATACCCGTTCGTTGAATGGGAAATAAATAATTGTATTATACAAATTGTCAAAATCATTTAAATTTCTAAGATAAAGAACGGTTTCTTTCCCTTCCATTCCAGAAATTTTATCTTTGGAAAAGAGGAAGGTTTCCTCTTTATATCCTTTGGCTCTTACCAAAATTTCGAAATCCATCGTAGGAGATTTATCTAAATCAAATCGTGCATCTTTTGCTTCTAGAGATTTTCCTTTACGAGTTAAGTCATCAAAGTAATAACAAATAGCGTTAGGAATGACAAGATCCGTTTTCCTATCTTTGACAATGAAACGAATTCCTTGGATGGTTTTATCAGGTCGTTCTTCTTTAATCGGGCGGATCGGTTGTAAAATGATCTGTGAGTATTGTTCTTTATTTTTCCCCACATTTCCCCTCAAATCCAAAAGTACTTCCGTGGGATGAAATCCGGGAGAAGAAACTTCCACTCGATACAATTTCCCTGTTTTGATGGTTGTACGAAAGTTCTCCGCATCAGCAATGGACAAATCTCCTCCAATCCGTTTGGAAGTGATCACTTGAATGGGTCTTGTCTCATCATAAATTTTTAGAGTCGAATCAAGACCAATCATTATGGCTTCTGATCCATCGAGTACAAGCCCTCGGAATACAAATTCATAACTGCGACGTAGGTCTTCAGGAACCATCGTTCTATAAATATCAAATTGGCCTTCTCCACCCGGACGGTTGGAAGAGAAATAAAACCATAAATCATCAAAGGTAACAGATATACCTTCGTTATCACTTTCTTCCCAAAGACTGTAGGTGGAATAATCAGCAGGTGTATCAAAAGGGAATCCAGTAGATTCGCCTGACAATTGTTGTTTGGTATTAAACGGAGATCCTAACAAAACGGGAGTTTCAAAACTATTTTGTAACTCATTGTATTCACTATAGTAAAAACTAAATTTACGATTTTTATCACCGCGATTCGAACTGAAATACAATCGTAAGCCATCCCAATGGTAATTGGGGCTAATTTCATCATCTTTTGTGTTAATGACAGTTCCCATCGAAATCGGTTTTTGCCAGACCCCATCTCTACAAGTAATTTTAGGTTTATCTGGACTGATTTCTTTTGTTCCTGTCGTGGGTTCTCTTTTAGAAATCCAGAGATCAAAACCCCCAAGTCCTCCTGGGCGATTAGACGAAAACACCATAGAACATCCATCAGGTGAAACAGCAGGCATTTTATCCTCAAAATGTGAACTGACTTCGTTCAGATGGATGGGAACAGACCAAAGTCCAGTTCTTTGATTTATTTTTGTATAATATAAATTGAGACCGTCATAACCTTCTCGATTTTTTTTGGGGTCCGCTTGGGTTTTATCTCGAACAGAAGTAAAGTACAGTTCGTACGGTTTTTCCTCTTCATCAAAGAGGATAGAAAACATACCTTCAAAATTCGTTGTATTTAATTCCCGAAAGTTCTTAGGAGGAGACCAAACCGGCAATTTCATTCGGTCGGGAAAACTTAAATTTTCCGAAATCCAAATATCCATTCCCCCCTCACCTCCCGGACGGTTCGACTGGAACACCAGATATCGACCTGTTGGAGAAATGATGGGATTGTATTCCACATTTTGTGTGTTGAGTGGCTGGTAAAACCTTACATCCTTCACTTTCGGTAAAGGCTGCGCCAGGAGGGGAAATGCCGAAATGATTAAGGAAATAAGGAATTTTTTCATCTGCCGTCTCTCCTATGTATCGGCCAATCGGAATTTTCTGCCAAGGGAAAAATAAGGCTTTTAGGGGGAGGTGAACTGATAATCCTTCTCATTCATGGCCGAAATCTTCGGAATCTTAAACATTACAACAGACTCGTTTAGCGACGGGGGAAAATTCCTTAACCCAGACGACGCAATTGAACAAGGAAATAAACTTTTGCAAGAGGGGGCTGATTGGTTAGATGTATCGGGTCAATCCTCTAACATCGATGCTGCGTTAGTTTCTGAAGAAGAGGAATGGAAACGAGTCGAACCTGTAATTCGTCATTTTGTTCCCAAGGGAGTCCGCATCAGTTTGGATAGTTTCCGACCTGCCGTTCAGAAAAAAGGAATTGAGGCAGGGGTTCGTTGTATTAACGATATCACTGGTTTCACTTATGAAGGTGATCGAAGTTTTTTAAAATCAGCCATTCAAAAACACCCAGAACTAAAACTCATCATTATGCATTCGCATAACAGAAATATAGCGAAACATAAATCAGATCTTACACCTGAAAAAGTAGTGAGAAAGATCCAAGCTTTTTTTAGAGACCGCCGTTCGGACTTACTCGCTATGGAAATACCGGAATCGGCACTCCACTATGATCCGGGTATGGGTTTTTTTCTCAGCGAAAATCCAATGGTTTCCTTTCGAGTTTTACAAGAGTTAGAAATCCTCAAACTAGAATTCCCCCAACTGATGGTAGGAGTTTCCAGAAAATCATTCCTAGGAAATGTATTGGGTGATTTACCAATCCCGGATAGAGAATTTGCCACTTTAGCCTGTGAAATCCATTTATTACTATACAAAGTTCCCTTCATTCGGACGCATAACGTGCTTAAGTTGAGACAAGCGGAAAAAGTTTGGAATTTATGTCAGGAAATGGAATGATTGAAAAAAATCTTAAAGAAAGAATATTTCTTTCTTTAACTTCTTCCCGAACGAGAAGCCTTCCGAATATCCTTTCCCTCTTTTGACAAAGTAGGAAAAAAAACCGACTCGGGAACCGCATATCCTTTTTCGACCGCCTTACGATAGTAAGGCAAAAGCCCATCCCATTTGGGAAAGTCTTTTAAAACAAGTAAGGTATCTCGCCAAACTTCTAAAAATCCGATTTGGGTCTTTTCGCTAGCAGTAGCTGATTCCGCCCATTTCAAAGCCTCTTCGTAACGACCTAATTCATAGTTAGCTTTTACAAAATAAAAATGAAATTCTTTATTCTTTTTAGCGGCAATCTCTAGAGATTTTGCATAATCTAACAAACTATACCAATTATTTTTTTGTACTTGGATGTCCGCCATTCCATACAGGGCATTTTCATGGAAGGGAACCACTTCTAAGATTTGATTCAAATAACCTTCTGCATAAACAAAATTACCTGTTTGTATGTAGTAATTGGCTAGTTCCTCATATGCATATAATTCCCAACCCTTCACTCTAGATAACGCATCTAACAAAACGATTTTTTCTTCGTTTCTCAAACGGATTTCTAGTTCTTTTAAAATCGTCGTGTATGTAACGGAGGAACGTGAGGGACCTTCCTTCGCGACCTTTTCTTTTAAAATTTCGAATTCATCTAACAAAAAGTAAAATCGAAGTCGGTTCAAATGTACGGAAACTTCATTCGGATTGGTTTGAATACACTTGTCCCAAACCGATTCTGCTTGGTCAAGTTGCACGGACTTAGACAATCGTATGCCTTCCGCATTACAATCGCTTGCTTTTGCGTTGGTCACTTCCAAAAATAAAGTATCAGATTCTAATTCATCTTGTTTTGCGATGGGATATCTGCACCCCAATGAAATCAAAATAGAACAAAGGTATAAGATGTATATAATACGAAATTTCAATCTAGGATGGCCTGTCTGGGTCTGTCTTTTCCTTCATCTTTTGAGCAAATACCAAATATTGCATCGCTTTTTCCGGATTGCCGTTGAAAAGATATAACAAACTTAAATCCAAAGCTTCCTGAGCATCTGGGGGAGAAAACTCTTCTGGATTCTCTTTGGAAAGTTCTAATTTGGTTTGGAACTCTTTGAGTTTCTTTTTGGCCTTCGATTGGATCCGAACCAAACTTTCATGAGCAACCCCATCTTCTTCTTGCCAAGCTGCATGCAGACTTTCATTAAAATTTGTAAATCCCACATCCTCTTTCACCATTGTGGTGAGTAAAGTGGCCGATGCTTTGTAATTTCCTTGTTTGGCAAGGATTTCCGATTGGATGATTTTTAATTGAGCATTTCCGGGATACAGAATCAAGTAACGTTCAATCATTTTTAAACTTTCTGGAAAACGATTCCTTTCGTAATAAAACATCGCAAGCCCTCCTAAAGCTGATTTATGGTCTGGTTCGATTTTAATGACATTATTGAGATAAACTTCAGTTTTTTCATCGTTACCTAACTTCTGATAGGCTTGAGCGAGTAACAAATGAGCCGAAATGAATTTTTTTTCAAAGGTTAAAGTTTGTTTTAGAAAACTAACGGCTTTTTCTGTTTCTTCATGTTTGTACAAGGAAACAGCGAGGTTGTAACAGTTTTTAACGTTGGCATGGAGTTTGTATGCTTTAGAAAACAAAGGAATGGCATCTGCATGTTTCCCTTGTTTGGCGTAAATGACTCCCAAATTTTGTAAGGCCAAATGGTAATTTGGATCCTTTTCCAATAAAACTTTGTATTGGATTTCAGCACGATCCCATTCACCATTTCGCTCCAAACGGACCGCTTCATTGAACAAGGATTGAATTTCTTGCGCCATACTAGCCATTATCGTTTCAGAAACGAATCTCCACTGAGAAAATTTATCACGAGAATGGAAAAACCTTCCGAAAGGTACACACAAGAGTCCAGAGGAAGGGGAAAGTTATGCAAAGACTCATACTTATATCCATTGTATTGTGGCTGGTGTCCTGCAGTTCTGCTGATGCCACCCGAAGAGATTATAGCGCTTCCGGAGATCCGGAAGATATTTTTTTTGAACGTTCAGGGAAGTCAAAACCGACGAGTCAAACTAAGTCGGAAGACCCAGTGGCTCGATCCATCATTGACGATTTAGATTCCAATGCAAAAACGGCAACTCCTGTTGCCACTGCTATCCCTGTGAAAAAACCAGCCGACCAGTTTGATGAAGTTGGTTTATCATCCTGGTATGGACAAAAATTTCAAGGTCGCCCCACTGCCAGTGGCGAACCATTTGATCGAATGAAAATGACGGGTGCTCATAGAACACTCCCGATTGGAAGTGTGATCAAAATCCAAAATTTAGAAAACAATAAAGAAGCAGTGGTTCGAATCAACGATCGCGGTCCATTTGTAGATGAACGTATTGTGGATGTATCTGAAAAAACTGCAGAACTATTAGAGTTTAAGGATAAAGGGATTACCAAAGTCGGAATCAAAGTTCTCAAAAAAGGTGAGGATGATTTAGGTGATGATTTGGATGATTCCGACCTTCTGGATGATGCCCCTGCAAAACCAGAAAAACTCACACCTGTCAAACCTGGTGCAGTGAAGCCAATTGCTGCAGGAAAAGGTTTTACGGTTCAAGTGGGAGTGTTCCAGGAAAAAGAAAGAGCATTGAAATACCAAGAAAATATGAAATCTGAATACAACCAATCCGTGTTCGTAACTCCTAGAGATGGAAAGTTCGTAGTTCAAGTTGGGGATTTTGCAGACCGCACCAAAGCAGAATCTCTCAAATCAAAATTGAAATACGATGGGATTGATTGTTTTATCGCAAATCGTTAGTTTCCCCCATCCGACCGGGCAAATGGCTATCTTGCCGATTTGCTCGGGAAGGTTGGAAAATGAATTGATTTCGCATTTCCGCCTGTTACGATTTCGTATTAAATTAGCAACTAGAAGACCCTATGAGTGAAAGCATATTATCCGTTGACCACATACTAACAAATTATTATACATTCGGTAGTTTAATTGTCACTGTCCTCCTTGCGGTCTTGACTACATTCTTCTTCTCACTGAAAGACAAAACTGTCGCAACCAAACACATGGCTCTAGCCTGTTTGTTTTTGGGTTTATTCCAGTTTGGATACCTTTTAGGAGCATTTTACTACCATCCGATCGCATCCTACCATCGTTGGATCACCGGTGGAATCATTCTCTTTGGAATCATCCATTTTGGTCAGTTCTTCTTCCGTTTTCCTGATAACGAAAACCCAAAAGCAGCCAACATCATCCTAGGCATCCTTCACGCTGTTGCAATCGTTGTTGTTTTGTGGTTTTTAGTCACTGTATCCCAAGGGGAAAGAAAATATCATTTCACTGCCCACCACTGGGATTTTAATTCTGAAGGTGCAAGTAGAATCTTAAGTTTCTTTATTGCTGCCTACTCGTTTATCAACTTTATGGTTCTGCCAGGTTATCGATTGTTTCATCTAAAACGAGACAAACGTGGCACTCTTTTAATTATGTTGATTGCGGCTTTAATTGCCGCTATTGTTCCAAACATTACAAACGTTATGAGTCGTGATGGTGCAATGGAACGTTCCACTTACCTCACAGCACTTGTATTACTTTTCACTTTAACCTTTTTCATTATTACAATTACCTTTATCAACAATAGTAGTGAACGAACTACCTTCATGGCAAAAATTGTAGGTATTTCCTTTGTAACCATCCTACTCATCATGCAAGCGTTCAGTTACTTGGTAGACCAAGAAAAAGAAACATCTTATGACAGTACTGCCATCCAAAAGGCACTTCGAGCTGCAGAAGGAGGAGAACGTTCCAAGGACATTTTATTCGTTATTGAATACGATCTCTCCAATCAAAACCTAAAAAAGGCCTACCTTCCTTCTTCCGTAAATGTAGATTTACCTCTCGTACAAGCTGATCTTTATAACACGGCTTTGTATGATGAAGTTGTAAAGATTGATGAAGTAGATTATAGAAATGCTCTCAAAACAAGTTTAACAAAAACTCCATATTACTTTGAAGGTTATAAGAATGCCATCCTACAGTTTTTGGATGAAAATCCAGATTCAGAAGGAGCAGAACTAAAGTCAGAAGTTTCCAAACTCATTGAAAAACTCAATCGTAGAACCTTTATCAACACAAACAAACTCGGTGATATTTTACCAGATCAGTTTTGCGAAGAAGGCGTCAAATACGTCGAAAAAGTTAAAAACGTCGACAGTTTCCGTGACGCTATTCTCAAACATGTGGATGATTGTAAATGGGACGGTAAAGAAATTTCAGGAAGGGATCTTCGAGTCGAAATGTTGAAGTTCTTCCGTTATTTCAAACCGGATTTAACAAGACATTATAGAAAAGATTTAGATGGAGTTTCGCATTACATTGCTTACATGACTTACGATGCGAAGAAAAAAATCAATAGAGAAGTTGGTTTTAATTACCGCGATTATCGTGCTTATATGCACAAGTCTGCGAAGTTAGAACTTATCATCCTTGCCATCGTGATGTTCGTGTTACTTATTATATTCCCACTGTTCTTTCGATCAGCACTAGTCAATCCGCTTTACGCCTTACTTGCTGGGGTAGAGAAAGTAAACCAAGGAAATTTAGAAGTAGAAGTTCCTATCAAAGTAAATGATGAAATTGGATATCTGGCTGAATCATTCAATGGAATGGTGTCCTCCATTCGCGATGCCAGAAGAGAACTCCAAGATTATGCAGAAAACTTGGAAGAAAAAGTGAAGGAACGTACCAAAGAACTTCAAGAGAAAATGGATGAGATCCATCGTTTGAAAGTACAACAAGATGGTGACTACTTCCTTACATCTTTACTTGCGAAACCTCTATTTTTTAACGCAAACAAGTCTGATAACATTCGATGTGACTTCTTTGTTCATCAAAAGAAAACCTTTGAATTCCGTAATAAAACTGGAGATCTTGGTGGTGATATTTGTATTACAGGAAACCTAAAGTTAGGAAAACCTGATGATTTCCATCGTTACACTATGGTGATGAACGGTGACGCTATGGGAAAATCCATGCAAGGTGCTGGTGGGTCTTTGGTGATGGGTGTTGTTATGAACTCTATCATGGCTCGTTCCGCTGGTAACAAAAGAATTCTCAATCGTACACCTGAAGAATGGCTAACAGACGTATACGAAGAAGTCAACGCAGTATTCAAATCTTTCAGCGGGACCATGGTTATCTCTGCAACGGTAATGTTGATTGATGATGAAAGTGGGAAAATTTGGTATTTCAACGCAGAACACCCTTACAGTATTCTTTATCGAGATGGTAAGGCTAGTTTTATTGAAGAGGAATTAAAACTTCGAAAACTAGGCTTGGATTCTGAATATCCTTTTGAAGTACAAACCTTCCAACTCCTTCCTGGTGACCAATTAATTCTTGGTTCCGATGGACGTGACGATATTGACTTAACTCCTGATGAAGACGTAAGAACCATCAATGAAGATGAAACAATGGTTTTACGATTTATTGAACAAGCTGACGGCGATATTTATGAAGTAGAAAAACTCGTAAAAAAAACGGGAGATGTTACGGATGATATCTCCATGCTGAGCTTAGTTTTCAAAAGTGAAAAATCTCCAGTCCACCATTCTCCAGAAAAAGGTGATCTATCACAACAACCTGTAGATGATTTTTTCGACACTCCAGGCGACGATTGGGATGAAGCCCTTACAACCTCAGGAGCATTCGAAGAAGGAAAAGTTCTCTATCAAAATGGAGAAATCGAAAGGGCCATCACGGTTATGAAAAAAGCCTTCCTTGGCGATCCAACCAACCAAAAACTAAACAAGTTTCTTGGTCTTGTCAGTTATAAAGGTAAAGAATACGATATCGCTGCAAAAGTTCTAACCGAGTTCTTAAAAGAAAACGAAGGTTCAGGAGAATACTGGTATTACTTAGCAATGTCTGAGAAAAAACTCGGAAATTACGAAAGTGCACTGAAAGCCGCACAGGAAGCTCTGAAGTATGATTCTGAAAATTTTCAAAATCTAATCAACCTTGCAGACGTTAGTCGATTACTTGGAAACGTAGACCGTGCTGTTACTTATGTAACTCGAGCACAATCAATTGATCCAACAAATAAAAACGTTCTCAAACTTTCTAAGTTGTTAGAAAAAGCGACTAGCCTCAATTAATTGAGGTTAGTACTTAAGCCCTCCACCTTTTCTTCACCTCTCTGTTAGAAATACTCTAACGGGGAGTTCCTATCGAAAAAGAAACATAATCCTTTTATTTTTTATCACTAGTTGGTATCAATTTGGTATTTTCCTGAATTGTTGCTGTGAATTTCAAAAAACCAGCTTGCCAGAGAAAATTTTTCTGTCAGAATGAGCGAACCCAATTTTATAGAATAAGGATCTATATGAATCAAAAACTTGTTTTAAGTGTATGGACGGCCATCCTCTTCACAGGAAGTTCTCTACTTGCCCAAGAGGCTGACGTTGCAGTGGGAAGATACCTTCCACCTGAAAAAGACTCAGTCATCGAGATTTTCAAATGTGGTGATAAATACTGCGGAAAAACAGTTTGTATCAAAGACAATGCTTACCAGGAAAAAGAAAAAGACAAAGGTGTTCCAGGAACTCCTTACTTAGACCATAACAACGAAGATCCAAAATTACGTAACCGTCCAAACCTTGGTATGGTTTTTATCAATGGATTTGATTATGTAGGGGAAGGTGTTTATAAAAACGGAAAAATCTATAACCCACGTGATGGAAAAACATACTGTGGAAAATTCACTTCTCTTGAAGGTGGAAATCGTTTGGATTTAAAAGGAACACTTTGTTCCATTACCTTCATTGGAAAAACAAACAATTGGGTGAAACTCGGTGGTTTGAATCTTGATGACCCGAAATGGGACTGTACTTTCAAAGCTAAAAAATAATCATTCTTAAACATACCTGCCTTCTGTTTTGGAGGCAGGTCTAAATTTATCTTTCTAGTTTCTCTTCGAAAAAAATCTAAACTTATTTCTTTTCAAAGTCTTTGTACAACAAAGAAGGTTGGATGCCTTGGTTGGCTTGGTACTTTCCTGATTTGTATTCACTGATTTCCCCTTCTACTGTATGATAAAAAATTTGGCAAATCTGAACTCCAGAATACACACGAAGTGGGTGTGTAACTTGGATTTCTAAAGTCCAAAATCCTTTAAATCCTACATCCCCAAATCCAGCAGTGATATGAACAAACATTCCCAGTCGGCCAATAGACGAACGACCTTCCAACATTGGAACTAGATTGTGCGTTTCTGTAAATTCAATCGTTCTTCCTAAGTACAGTTTACCTGGTTCCAATAATAAACCTTCTTCTGGAATCTTTAGATTCTGTACAGGATTTGGTTTTTTCATATCCAAAGGAAATTCAGAATAGACCAAAAGGTCTTCATGCAAACGTAAGTTATATGAATTTGGATTTAATAAATTTGCATCATATGGTTCGATTTTAATATCGTTCCCTAGTCTTTTTAAAATTTCTTTTCCGGTTAAAATCACGGATCATTCTCCCTTAAAATTAGGTTTTCTTTTTTCAGCAAACGCTTGTAAGGCCTCAATTCGATCTTTTGTGCCTATAGTTTCAAAATAACACAATCTCTCCCATTCTAAGGCAGATTCTATTGGTAATTCCAGTCCACGGCGTACCGCTTTTTTGGCTGCAGAAACAGCGATAGGTGCAGATTCCGATATCTCTCGCGCTAAGGCAAGAGAAGATTCCCGTAAATGGTCTGGTTCAAAACTTTGCGAAACAAGGCCTCGGGCCATTGCTTCCTTTCCCGTTAGCTTTTTACCTGAAAATATCCATTCCATGGCCGTTGACTCCCCTACAATACGGGAAAGCCTTTGGGTTCCACCAGCTCCTGGAATGATTCCAAGTTTTGTTTCTGTAAGCCCCATTTGTGCCGATTCACTCGCATAACGAATATCACATGATAATGCTAATTCCAATCCACCACCAAAAGCAAATCCGTTGATAGCTGCGATGGTGGGAATGGAAAGACCTGCCAATTCAGAAAAACAAAGATTGATATCTCTAAGAAATTTTTTTACCTGTGGCTCAGACATGGATTTCCTTTCTTTCAAATCGGCACCTGAAGAGAACGCATCTCCAGTACCTATGAGGACCAGGGCACGTGCCTGGCTTTTTTTCACTTCCTGAATCTTTTCTCTCAATTCTGCGAGGAGTTGCACGGAAATTGCATTTTTTGCCTCAGGACGGTTCAACTCAATCAATGCTACATAAGTATGGTGGGTTTGGAGAGTGACAGTGTTCATAGAATTTCCTCCAGATGAAAAAATAGAAATGAAAACTGTTTTGATTTTCCGATAATGGAATCAGCTGTCATGAGAAGGATTTTATACACAATCGGATTCTCACTAGTACTTGGAAACAGTTTTTCCTGTATATCCTCCTCCGCTGAAGATCCTTTAGCGGCCCTTCTGACTTCACCACCAGTGGTTTCGTCAGTGACGCCCCAGATTGGAACTCCCGCTCAAAACAATCTCAATGCGACTTATTCCGCAACAGAAGTTGTGATCAAAGGAGAGAACTTTGGTCTGGAACCGATAGTCCGGTTCAACGATACTGTTGCCACCATCACCCTAAATATTGGAACTGAACTTTACACTAAGGTTCCCGATGGAGCATATTCTGGATTTATCACAGTTTCCAAGTCAGGTGGTTCTTGTTTACCGAATTCAAAAACGGGTGTCAACTGTGCTGGAATGGAATACTTTATCGACTGCTATGCGGTGACAAACAAACAATACGGTTCAGAAATTGAATTAAAACAAGGCCAAAGTCTATCTGTAGAATTTGACGGGAATGAAACCAAAGCCTTCCATACAGACACTCTGTTAGCCACCCGAAATTTAACCATTGGATGTGAGAGTGTTGTGACTGTTAGAGTATTTAACAGGTCTTGTCAGGCTACAGATTATGTGTTACAAAACGATCCAATCATCCCATTCCCTGCGGGAGTTGCAACACAGTTTTACATTACTGCTGAATCGGCTACTTGTAGTTTAGTTCTTTAAAACGATTTGTTTTTAACAAATCGTTTGAAGATAATAATATTAGCCGCGCCCATCCACTCATTCATATGTTCTCGGAAAATAAGATCTCTAGGTTTTGAATTTTTTATTTCTTCATCCAATTCATCATACTTTTGAATGGTGAGTTTCGAAATTTCTTTATATTTCTCTTCAATCATTTCCGTTAATTTTTTGAGCAAAGCCAAATTATTTTTTTCTTCACCTACATTTGGCAATATGATTTCGTTCCAATAATCGATCACATGTTTTTTGACATATTCACCAGGAATGGTTCGAATTACTTTTTTACCATCGGTTCCACGTGCATGGATATAACCCGTGTTTACTTCCATTAAGAATTTTTTTGCAATCATGTAAAAATGAGAAGGCCCTAAATGAAATAAAAACACATATTTCACTTGGTTTGGAATCATCATATTCATCAGGATTATATTTTCACAGAACAGGAAGAACTGTTTTAAAAAATTCTGATATTCCACTTCAAAATCGTCTGCAGACTTATTTTTCTTTTCTGTACTTGTCAACGACCGAATGAGTTCAGCGCGTAGCACTTGTTCATCAGCACCCAGATGTAAATCCATACTAATTGCCGTTTTAAATAAGGCTTTTTCAGCCAAATATTTATCCAACTCGTATCTGAAAAAATAGTGTTGGTCTGAGTTCCAAGTATATTTTCCATAAGCTTGGATATAATTAGTCGCACCCTCTTCCTTCAGTTTAGCTTTTTGGTTGGCCCATTCCTTTTTTTTATCCGAATCGACATTAGCTTTTTGAATTACTTCATCGGCTTTGTATACAATTCCAGAATCTTCTGGTTCAAGAGAGGCCGGTTTATCATATAAATTTTCATCAAAAATCGTAGACAATCGGTAAACGACTCGGTCACGGAACTTTGGTTTGGTGGGTTTGTATTCAGATAAATAATTTGGGTTATCAATCTGTAAAATAAAACTCATCCGTTTAAGAAAAATCTCAAGTTGGTTCAACCTTTCCAATGCAGGTAAAATTCGATAATTTAACAAAGCATTGGTTTGGAAATCTGAATCGCTAAACTTAGCATTCGAAACTGCATCTCGTAAAAAAACCCAACCCTCTTTAGTTTCTATATAAAAGTACCGAAGCATTTCAAAGATTAAGTGGAATTGAACATAATCGTCTCGACTCACCTCATCTAAATTACGTGAGAAATAACGGGAGTATTCTTTTCTCACTTGCGCATACATATGTTTTTCATCTAAGTTAAAGATGATCTCTTTGATTTTTTTTTGGGACTTATCTAGTTCTTGATCGAGGTTTTTTCGAAAGGAAAGGATTTCGCGTTTGTTGGCTTCGGTAAGTCCGGTACTAAGAAACTGGAGGAAACTTCCCACCAAGTTCTGAAAACCGGTGAGGAAATACACATAACCTTTTTTGAAATCGGTAAGTAGGTCTAATTCGTTCCCACCCCCTTGGTTCTCTATAGACATACCAAGAGGATAGTAAGTAAGATTTTTAAAAAATCAACAGGATTTAGTTAGAGTAGAAAATCTCTATTAAATTTTGGCTTGGATCGGCAAACGTAAGGCATTCCCCAGAATCAGTTCCTTCTGGTCCTTTGATGATCTTTACGTTTTTTTCCTCAAGTTCGCTGATGGCTTCGGTGAAATCATCCACATCCATCACAAAACTAAGGATGGGGAGAGATCTGTCTGAAACTTCTGCCTTCACCAATCGGATCCGAAAGGAATCCAGAGAAAGAATTGCTTCAGTCGCCTTCTTTGTCTCCACTTCGAAGTCAAAAATGTCCCGGTAAAAATCGATAGAGGTGTCGAGTTGGGAGACTGGGATACTGACGTGGCCAATGCCTTCTACAATAATCATAATGGAATTACACCTTCGTGAACTTTTCTGTCATCATGCTTGAAAAACCGGCTTTGTCGAGAAAAAAGCAATTTCCCTCTAACAAACTCGAAACTAAAATTTGAATTCCAATTCCAACTTAGGAAAAAAGAATCAAAATATGAATGCATTTCGGATTTCACTCATCGTTTTAGCCATTTTGGCCCTTTCTTGCAAGGAAGAGGTCGTTCCTTTTAATAATGCCCACGAAAACCTAGTGGCGAAACTCTTATCTGAGAACCAAATCCTTCTCGAAGAGTATCTAAAAGATGATCCAAAGCCGAATTGGAAAGTTTTTTCAGAATCACTTGATGCTTTAAAAGCCGGTGGACATCCAAAATTAAAGGCCTGGGCCGAAACCTTGAGCCCTCTCCTCCCACCAAACGGAACCGACTTAGAAACTAGTTATGAAAAAATTTCCAAAATACAAGAAATATTGGTTCAAATCAAAACTGAAGTACCAAATCAATCCAAGTACAATCGTTTTTACTGTCCTATGGTTGATAAGTCATGGTTAATGACAGGAAGAGAAGTAAAGAATCCATATGCTCCTGAAATGAGGGATTGTGGAGAACTAATACAATAATCCATGCCAAAATGTTTCCTCGGTACATCCTTATATGAAGCCTGCCCTCCCAGTTGCAGGCTTTCATTCGCTAAACAAGACGTAGATGAAGATTGTATTGCGAAAAATAAACTCGAGGCATTTTTACAGGATAAAGTTACATTCAAAATTGGATTTTCTGCATTTTCACAAATTCCAGCAAAAACTCTAGAAAAATTCATTTGGACTTCCAAAGATAATTTAGAATTAATTTCTTACTTTCTCTACATCGGTGAACCCACTCTTGTAAGGGAGATCATTGAATCGTTTTCTAATCACACATTAAGTTATCTTTTTAAATGTGATTTTGAAAACTATATGAACATCCGAGATTCAATTAAAAGAGAAAAGTCCATCAAACATATGTTTGATATTCGAAGTTTTAAATATTGGACTTTTGTAAGTTACCTGCGTATTTGTGATTTGATTCAGTATTTTGTACGTTATCTAAAAGAACCAGAGTATGCATGCCAATTTATTGTCATACTACCTTCAGAAATCGTTTCTAACCTAAACAAATACACAGGGCTCGATTTTGAAGAAGAAAAGTCTTTATATACTGCGCTTGGAGATTCGATCTACGAATTACCATTACAATCGCCAAAAATCTACGAACATATGATGCAGTTATTCGCCGAGGATTTCGAAGTATCGATTATACTTTCGACTATGGAAGGCCTCATTCATAGACAACAATTGATCTTAGAAACGAGTGAAAAACTTCATACTTACATAGCAGAACATAGAATTGATAAGAACTTTCAGTTTATTTTTTCGGAATTGAACGGGATGGAAATTGGAACAGCTTCAGAAATCTTAAACCAACTTCTCGAAAAAAAGATGATCACGGTATCTCAAAAACTCATGATCATCGATTTTCTTGAAACTGGTAAATTAGAATTGTAGAATAAACTAACCTTCGCTAGTTTATTCTACAAAACTTGGTAATCCTATCCTGCAATTTTAACTTTTTTAGCAAGATAAATGCTAAACAACAAACTAAACACAGATATCATCCCAACTAATTCGTAATTTACTAACTGATTATCGGGAGTTTGTACCAAAATGAGACCAGCAAGATAAGATGCGGCACCCGAAGAAATTTGTTGGATGGCTGAATTCACAGACATAAAACTCCCACGAATCCTTGGTTCCACAGCGGAGGTGATCATAGCAAATGCTGGTACCATTCGTCCCGAAACTAAAATCATAAAACAAGTAGTGATGACAAGAACTACAGGTAACGATGTTTTTGTCAAAGTCACAACGGCCACAATCGGAATCACTGCAATAATCGAAATGATTTGATAAACAACCAACTTTCCGTAACGGTCGGATAGTTTTCCAATGAATCTGCTAGTAAAAAATGTAAACAAACCACCAAAGAAATAAATGTATGGAAGTTCACTAACCGCCAAACCAACATTAGACACAAGAAATGGACTTAGGAAAGGAATGATGGTAAATCCACCAAACATCAAAAAAACCATAAAAAGAAAAGGGGCCATATGTTCTTTTTTAGTAATCACTTGTTTTAATGATTTTAGTTGAGATTGTTTTGGATGAACCTCAGAATCCAAATGGTAACGAATCGATGGCAAAACTTTGTATGCGATCGGTAAAATCAAAAACCCAGCAATTGCCAATGACAAAAATGGGAAGTGCCATCCGTATTTATTGGCTAACGAAAGGCCAATGGGAATTCCAATTACGGATGCTACTGAGAAAGAACTCATCACGACACCAGTTGCTGTTCCCCTTCTAAAAACAGGGATAATATCTCCAATGATGGAAAGGACGGTTGCTCCAATCATTCCGCCAAAACCACCGGCAACGATCCTAGCAAAGAGTAAAAATCCGTAATTAGGGGCAAAAGCACAAAGTAAAGTTCCAAAAGAGAATCCGAAGAACAAAACAAGAAGGCTCATTTTGCGATCATAAGAATCCAAAAACAAAGCCCCAATGAGCCCGAATATACCGGCACTGATAGAATAAGAGGAAACAAGGAGGCCAAAGGCTGCGGAGTTGATTTTGAAACTGTCCATAAACACAGGCCCCAGGGGCATCATGATGACAAAATCCAAGATGTGTAAAAATTGGAGGGCTGCGAGGATGAAGATAATGGCTCTTTCTTTTTGGATGGTATGAAGCGGATGGGTAAGAGGTTGGCTCATAAAACTAATATTGACCAGCCGTTCAAAATTTCCAAAACTATTTAGTTTCGAATTGCCAACTTTTACATTCCGTAATAAATTTCCCTCTATGAAATACGCGTTAATTACAGGTGCTTCCACTGGACTCGGAAAAGATTTTGCTCTGACTTTGGCTAAAAAGGGTTACACTCCTGTTTTAGTTGCTCGAGACTCAAATCGACTGAAGGCATTGGCCGCAGAGATCAAAAGCAAATACGGGATCCAAAGTGTTGTCATCGCTCAAGATTTAGCAAAACCAAACTCAGCCGAGGTTCTATACAAGGCAGTCAAAAAACTAAAGTTATCCATTCACTGTTTAGTGAACAATGCTGGTTTTGGTCTCAATGGAGAATTCCATAAAAATTCTTTTGAAAAAGAATCCCAATTGGTCCAACTGAATGTCACAACTCTCGCAGAACTTTGTCATTTGTTTTTGCAAGATATGGTCGCAGCAAAAGATGGTTATATTCTTAACGTTGCATCCACTGCAGCCTACCAACCTGGCCCTCTTATGTCCAACTACTATGCATCAAAAGCCTATGTCCTTTCACTTAGCGAAGGACTGGCAGAAGAAGTGAGAGATTATGGTGTTACTGTAACATGCCTTTGTCCAGGACCAACACAAACTGAATTTTTCGAAAGAGCGAATATGACTAAAATCAATTTGGTAAAGTCATCATTTCTAATCATGAAATCACAAGATGTAGTGGATAGCGGGCTTGATGCTTTGTTTAGTAAAAAAGTAATTAAAATTCCTGGTTTTATGAACTTTCTAGTCGCACAATCCGTTCGAATCTCCCCAAGATTTCTCGTTCGTAAAATTGCGAAGTTTTTACACCAAGCAGGATGATTTGACCAATTCAAAATTTTCATTTTCTAGTCGGTTTCAGTTGTTAGGTGATTTGAATTCAGAAAACAAAATCTACCAAACCAAACAAAACTTAGAAAAATCCGGAAATGAGATTTTTGATCTTACCAATTCCAATCCTACAAAACTAGGGTTGGAATTTCCACCTTCCGCTTTGTCTCATATATTTTCAAACTTAGATCTTAGCCAATATGAACCCCAACCAGAAGGTATGGAATCTGCAAGAAAAACCATAGTCGCAGATTACAAAAATCGTGGAATTCAAACAACTACTTCCGATTTGATTTTAACGGCGAGTACTTCAGAAGCTTATTCCTATATTTTCAAACTATTCACAAACCCTGGTGATGAAGTATTAACACCAAATCCTGGTTATCCGCTATTTAGTTTTCTTATTGGACTCGAAAATCTAAAGGAAGTCCATTACCCACTCAAGGAAGATCCTGAGACCGGAAATTGGATTTATTCTGCAGAAACCATTGCCAATTGTGTGAGTACGAAAACAAAACTCATCATTCTAGTCAGTCCCGCAAACCCAACAGGTTCCAGAACCACTACAAAGTTTTGGAAAGAATGGGAGGCAATGGGGCTCCAAATTCCCATTCTCTTAGATGAAGTCTTCGTGGGTTACGAGTTCTCTGGCGAGCCCCACCAAATTCCAGAGGCTCCCAATTTCCCTCTATTCGTTTGTAACGGATTTTCCAAAATGTTAGCTCTTCCAGGACTCAAATTAGGATGGATTCTTACCAAAGGCCCAGAAGTTTACAAATCGGAAATTCAGAAAAACTTAGGTTTCATTGCGGATACTTATCTTTCCGTAAACGCCCCTGTGCAACTTGCAACACCAGAACTCATTCCCTGGAAAACGATGATTCAAAATCGCATACGAACAAGAATTATGCGAAACATTGCACAGTGTATTTTATTTTCGGAAGGGAATTCCAAGATCATAAATAAACCAGCCGTGGAAGCCGGTTGGTATTTTCTATTGGATTTGGATTTGGATAAAAAAGATGAAGATTTGGTTTTAGAAATATTATCTGCAACCAAAGTGTTTTTACATCCCGGGTCATGGTATGGATTTTCGCATAACCGTTGTATACTAGTGATTAGTTTAATTTCTGATGAAGAAGTTCTACGAAGTGGACTTTCAGCCCTTCAATCCTTTCTCAAATAATCTATAATTGCTGTTTTTTGAGCCAAAGCATCGGCTTTTCCCAATTCAAAGGTTTCTCTGACTCCTTTTGGGTTTGTATAGTCAAAAGAAGTGATTGGCAAAGGTTTCGAAGGAGTGATCAAATAAGACCTTGCTAAAAGATCAGAATCTTTACCTACAATGGTATTGGGTTCATAATGAATTCCAATGATTTTTGCGTTATGCGAAAAAGTTTCAATGACCATATTATTTGTCAGCCCGCCATCCAAATAATATTCATTCCCAACAGATTGAAAGTCAACGATGGGAGGAATGGATGAGGAATTCATGATGAATTGTTCGATGGTTTCTGAATTCACAAAATCTTTTTCCGTAAAATCAACATCTTCCATATTCCATTTTTTGATCATCTCTGCAGTTCGATTGGCAGGGATTCCTTCTGATCTGTCCCGATCGTCCAAAATAAAGGCACGTCCCGTTTCAGATATGAGTCTCGCCAAACGAAACTTATTCTTTAATGAATCTTCCTTTGGATGAGCTTTCACTGAATGGATCCAAATTTTAGCACCTGATTCCAATACTTTGTCAAATCTCATTCCAAATCGAATGGTTCGACGATACATATCTTCATGAGGAAAAGTGGACTCACCACGCAGGAAATTCGAAAAATGGAAGTTACGTGAATTCCGTTTTGTGATTTCTTCAAAGTACTCTACAGATTCTTCCTCTGTTTGGGAAAGAATACAAAGTGCCATAGCAGCACCTGCGGAAACTCCCGAAAGCTCAGTAAAACGTACACCCCATTCCCGAAGTGTTTTCCCCACTCCTAAAGCATAAAAGGCCTTACAGCCACCGCCTGCGATCGCAAGGGAAACATCATAAGATGGAAAAATTTTAACTAATGTTTGTAAAACTTGTTCTCTAACGCCCATAAAATCGACAAATTCTATTCCCCTTCCCATCGAAAGCATAGAGTGTTGTTTTCTCCTAAAAATCTGTCAAAGTACAAACTAGCCCGACAATCATCTTCTGTCGCAAGAAAGAAATCATATCCTCCTGCCGGATATTTAATTTTACAGCAGCCTTTTTTGTCCTTACGGTCAGGGGGTTGGCGTACTGACTTGTCTTGACCCTTTAGATCTCCAAGAGTCGGAGGTAACTCTTGTCTAGAATCGGCCATCCTTTCGGAGACAAACACCAAGAAGAACAAGAAGATTAACAAAACGGATCGCATTCTATGAAGGTAGACAGCCTTAAAGATACACAAGTTCGGTGATTCCTAAAAAAGTCATGAATTAGGTTCAATCGTACGAATTGTATTTCTACTGAATAGGAAATATTTTTCTTTACCCTTGAGTAAAATCTTTTATAATCTCCCCACTAATCATCCTTTGGGGACACCAATGAACAATACGAGACTACAATACCACGCAACGGGAGGCCAACTCTTCGTCCTTTTACTGAAGAACATGTTCCTTACCGTAGTAACTTTAGGGATATATAGCTTTTGGGCCAGAACCAATGTCCAAAAATTTATGGCGGAGAATTTAGAATGGGCTGGCGAACGTTTTTCCTTCCATGGAACAGGAAAAGAAAGATTCATTGGTTTTCTCAAAGCTTTAGGAATATTCATAGTTCTTTATATTGGAATTTATATCATCCAATACCTCTTAACGTTCATTCCAATCCCTTACTTTTCAATGATTGTCGGATTTCTTCTAACATTAGGAGTCTTTTTAGCATTGGTTCCGATCATCGTAGTAGGTGGACGGAAATACCTAACTTCTCGAACTGGATACCGTAACCTACGTTTTGGTTTCGACGGAAAGATTTTAGAAGTAGCAAAACTTTACGGAAAAGGCATTCTATTAACTATCATTACACTAGGAATCTACTACCCATGGTTTTTTGCTGAAAAAGAAGCATACTTACAAAGCAAAACAAGATACGGAAATACAAACTTCGGGTTTTCGGCAGAAGGTAAGGAGATTTTTTTCCTCTACTTAAAAGGATTTTTTCTGAGTATTCTTACCTTGGGATTCTACTATTCCTGGTTTTTGGCAGATGTACAAAACTACATTTGGAACCGAACTAGTTTCCAAGGAAAAAAGTTTAGATCCGACATTACCGGTGGTAAAATTTTTGTTAATTTTCTCATCGCTTATTTAATTATCCTATTTACTTTAGGAATTGGATTTGCTTGGGCTGTTGTCCGATTGACCAAACTTTTTATCGAGTCGATCAGTTTGGAGGCAGAGGTTGATTTCTCTACCATCTCAGCACAAACAGATACAACTGCAAATGCTACCGCAGAAGGTTTGGAAGCACTTGCGGAAACTTTAGAAGCCTTCCTCACATAAACATTGTTTCAAAACCAAACATTTACATCCCGATATTTTGACGGAGTATCAGCGGTCCCTGAAGAAGGGACCGTTCTGATCCACGGCCAAACCATTGATTTTTCATCTAGAGATACCGCCCACAAACTAGGAATTTCGCAATTTACCGAATTCACTTTGACGCATAAAGGTTGTAAGTTGGTCTTATTACCTGACGAGGTGAGAGAAAGCCCTGTTTTAGAAATCTTCTGCTCTAAAGAAGAAGCAAAAAAATTAGAATCCCTTTGGATCCAAACCAAAAAAACCAAAAGTAAAACACATGCTTTTTTCTACTCAATCAGGGAAATGAATCCACTTGTACTTGGGATTCTATCCATTCTCATTGTTGCCACCATTGGCTTTTTTTATTTTAAAGGGTTAGAACTAGTAACCCACTTCATTCCGATTTCCATGGACAAATCGTTAGGTGAATCTGTTCAACTCAAAATGGATGCACAGTTTGAGGCCTGTAATACAAAAGCAACGGATAGGTTCTTTTCTGAAGCCCTAAAAAGGATTGTCCCCAAAGGAAGTCCACACCAGTTCCAAGTTTCCGTCATTGGCTCAACCATTCCCAATGCATTTGCCCTTTCCAATGGAAAGATTTATTTTTTTTCCGGACTCTTAAACGATGCTAAATCACAAGAAGAAGTCCTCGGCGTTTTAGCCCACGAAGTTGCCCATGTGGAAAAAAGGCACCATATGAGAAACCTAGTCAAAGCGGGTGGCACTTCGCTTGCAATTAGTTTGGTGGTTGGTCCAGGCCTTGGGAATATGGAATTTTTAGAAACATTTACGGAAATTGGCTCAACAATTCTTGTTCTTAAATTTTCTAGAGATTTTGAAACGGAAGCTGACATTACTTCCATTGAGTATTTAAAAAGCCAAAACATTTCAACATCTGGCCTCCTTACCTTCTTCCAAAGAATGCAAGAATTAGAAAAAGAAATGACCAAATCGGAAAAGAACCCTAAAGATGCTAATGCTAAAGACGATCAAGTGGTAACAAAATCAATTACTGATTTTTTAAGCACTCATCCGGCGACAGACGAAAGAATGAAAACTTTGGAATCTCTGATTCAGTCCGGCAAAAAAGGTTCGATCAAAAAAATTGTTTCTGACAAAACTTGGAAAGAAGTTCAATCTGTATGTTTAGATTTTAAAAATTCTGATTCTAAGTGATTGTAAATTTGTTCGAGAGTTTCGCTTAAGCTATGTTTGTTTCTCCAACCAAGGCTTTTGAGTTTAGAATTATCGCCATAAACTTTGGATGTTTCGGACGCTCTTACGCGTTCGGCATCCACAACAAATTGAATATTTTTTCCAGAAAATTTGACTAATTCTTCCACCATATAACGGATACTTCGTTCTTCCCCAGAACAAATATTATAAATTTCACCGGATTCCCCCTTCTCGATTAAGGTTAGATATCCACTTATGATATCTTCCACATGAGAAAAGTCCCTCGTCGGTTCTAGGTCCCCAACAGAAATAGAAGACTTTCCTGAATGTTTGGCTTCGATGATTTGGGAACAGAAATTGGGGATTACAAACTCTTTACGTTGTCCAATCCCAATATGATTGAAGGGGCGAGCAATCACAACAGACAAAAAAGAACTGTACTGCGCATACTGTCGGCAATAAGATTCGGCAGCCAATTTACTTCCGGCATAGGGATTGACTGGGTTTGGTAAAAAGGATTCTTTTAAAGGCAAAAGGGCGAGGTCTTGTTTCCCGTAAACATCTGCTGAAGATATGTACAATATTTTGCACGGCCTTCGCAGGCGGTGTAATGATTCCAATAAATTCAATGTACCACCAACATTGATTTCTTCCGTTTCCCAAGGATTTTCAATGGCAATCGGAACAAAGGCTTGGGCTGCTAAATGGACAACGGTATCTGGTTTGACCTCTTCAAGATTCTTAAGGACAGTCTTTCGATCGCGAATGTCACCTTGAAAACAATGGATTTGGGATTCGCCTTGGGATTCAAGAGCCGGAAGTAGATAACTTCCTACAAATCCGCTGGCTCCGGTGACTAAAGTTTGTTTTTTTTTCATAGAAAAGGGAAATTTCCGATTCGGCCCTAAGATTTAGTTGCCATTCTTCCAATTTTTCAAATCCTCTCAACAAAAGAAAGAAAACTGTGGAAGACAAAAAGAAATTCAATCCCTCCCCCTTTGTCGAAGTCCGAGACCCACAGTTAAATGTATCGGAATTGATCCAGGGAATCGAATCCAAGATTCCTCTAGATCCAAGCCAAACTCCCAATTGGTTAGAACTCACTCAGATTAGTTACAAACCTGAATCGCCTCAAGGATTCCGAAAATTTGATCCAGCCGGCACAGCCCATCTCTTTGAAAAAGGGATATCCAGTCCCAAATTCTCGAACCCAAAATTTTGGTTTATCAAAGGACCAATCAAATATCTAATCAGTCGCCTAATCTCCGTTTATGGACTTGTTGACAAAAAACTTTCTGAGAACCGAATTCGCGCATTTTTTTCCGTTCTACATGAGTTGGTTCGTTTGGGAAAAAGATTAGAACAAATCGAAACTAGATTTGATGGATTCTATAGGGATCATTTGTTACATGGTTCCTCAGATGGATTGCCTAACTTTGGTTGGGCGGTAAATTCCTATTTTACCGATGCAGGTTCCAATCCCGCATGGAAAGTTGCCTTAGAAGATATCTCTCACATCAACGAAATTACTGTCCTGTTTCCGGAATGGGGTGAGATTTTAAAACAACTATCGATTCACAAAATTCCTTTCCAATGTATCACTTCACATGAAAATGAATTTTCGTTCATACAAAGTAAAATTACCGCCACGGTTCAATTGGAAAAAAAACTTTTTCCGTTAAAACAAATCTTAAAAAAAAATACGAATGTTTTGGTGTATTTACCTTTGAATCGATTTCCATCTTTTTGGATTGAAAAGATATTTGCTGAAATTTCAAATTCTCTTTCCGAAGGAAACCATTTGTATTTCTCCATCTCCATTAAACCAAATGACACCAATCGCCCGTTCCGCGATCTGCAGGTTTCTGAAATAGATTTGGATCTATTACCAAACTATTTGTCTTCCCTTGGTTTCAAACAAGTTCGAGATCTTTCTGCAACGGAAGAGACGAAAGTATATAGATACACAAAACTTGATAAATGAATGTTTTTCAACATTTAGATGAACTCAAAGATTCTGACGGTGTTGGAAACGATGCCATGGGACTTGCAGAAGTATTTACTTCTCTAGGTTACAAATCACATTTTATTACAAGATTGGAAAGAAAAGGAAAACCATTAAAAAGTAAATTCCATCTAGTAGATTCTTTCCTATACCCAACAACACCTGAAGACATTCACATTCTTCATTATGGTGGAGCAGGTTATCCCTATCATTTATTTCAAAACTTACCTGGCAGAAAAATCTTAAGATTTCACAATATAACCCCTGCTCATTTTTATAAAGATACCACTACACCTGATATTTTTACTGCGATGGAAAAATTTGAATCATTGTCTTATTTGGAAATTGCAAGTTTATCTATTATTTGTGATTCAGTTTGGTGTGACTCGGAATTTAACTTCGAAACTATTTTGGGATACCAATTTAGAAATCCTTATGTCGTTCCTATTTGTAAATCATATGAAACAAACTCACAATTAGAACCAGAATCTCGAAATCATTCTTTAGTATTTGTAGGGCGGTATTCTCCCCAAAAGAAATGGGAAGATTTTATTGAATTATTTTCCTATTGGGTTAAGGAATTTCCAGAGGCACATTGTTTATGTATTGGTTCCGTGATTGGAGCCTTTGATGGTTATTTTAATAAACTAACAGACGTTGTGCGAAATCTCAAATTGGATGATAAAATTCATTTTTTAACAGGTAAAACAGATGCAGAAGTAATTTCGATTTTAAAAGAATCAGGTGCATTTGTTTCGATGAGTGAACACGAAGGTTTCTGCTTACCGATTCTTGAAGCTTTTGGTTCCGGAATTCCTGTTTTTGCTTATTCAGCAGGAGCCATTCCTGGAACTATGCGAGGTGGTGGTTTTTTATTCCATATAAAAGATTTTCCTTCGATTGCAAAAGAAATGAAAGAGAATTTATTTCAAAAAGAAAAACGAACTTCCCTGATTTCCAACCAATATAGAGTATTGGAATCCTATAACCAATTTCCATTTCCAGAAGTCATTTCTGGAATTCTTAACTCTGGTATCCAATGAACATACATCAATTTTCCGCAGGATTCCAATTAGGTGATGCCATTTCCCAGGAAATGTTGGAGATCAAACGTTTACTTTCCAAGGAAGGTTATAACGGAAAAATTTTTGCAGAAAACGTCTTTTCCTATGACAGAAAATATGCAGAAAAGATCACCAAAGCAAAAATCAAACCAAACGATGTATTAGTTTACCACCATTCAATTCACAGTGAGGTTTTGGATTTTATTCTAAAATATCCAAATCGGAAAATTTTGATTTATCACAACGTCACACCAGAGGATTTTTTCTCTGGTTACGATCTCAAATTTTCTTATTTATTACGCAAAGGAAGGGAAGATTTAGAAATCATTCGAGATACATTCCATCATTCATTTGCCGTTTCCCGTTTTAACTTAAACGAACTACAAGAAATTGGATTCAAACAAGCTCGTCTACTTCCCCTCCATCTCAACTTTCAAAAATGGAAAGACGTCCCGAGAGATTTCAAATCCAAATCCTTTACAAATCCATCTTTTTTATTTGTTGGCCGTATAGCACCAAACAAACGACAAGATGATTTGATTCGTTTTGCCAGAACATGGAAATCAAAAATGGGAAGCCAGTTTTCTCTACGAATGTTAGGTTTTTGTAACCCAAACCAACAATCCTACTTAGATGAACTTAATTTTATGATCCACCACTTGGATCTCACCGAAGAAGTAAAAATCATATCTTATGTAGATGAATTGATGTTAAAAAAAATCTACTCAGAGAGTAATATGTTTTTATCGATGAGTGAACATGAAGGTTTTTGTGTGCCTCTGATGGAGGCAATTTATTTTCATCTACCTGTTGTTGCCTTTGCAGCAGGTGCGGTTCCTGAAACTTTGGATCACTCTGGAATTCTTTTCGAATCCAAAGATTTTGACTCGATAGTTTCTCTTGTTGATTCTGTTTTCAAAAAACAGGACTTTCGAAACTCAATTATCGGAGCTCAAAACATTAGGTTAGATGATTATTTACAATCTACAAGTATTCTTCCACTTCTTGAAGTTGTGAGAGATTAGTAATGGCAAAAATTCTCATCATCACTGCACGCTTTTTAGAACATGCATCAGGTGGTGCAGAAAAACTAGCTTATGACTACGCCTCTATCTTATCCGAATCCAATGATGTGACGGTATGTACTTCTTCTGCCAAAGATTATGTAAGTTGGAAAAATGAATTTCCCAAAGGGGAAACCAAAGAAAATTCCATTCGGATCCTCCGATTTCCAGTGACTCAAACACGAAAAATATCCAAAATGAATCAGATCCTAAACCGATGTTTGGAAAAAGGTGATTCTGTTTCAGACAAAGACCAGCTGGAATTTTTGAAAGAACAAGGTCCTTATTGCCCGGACTTAATCAACTATGTAAACAAAGAACAAAATTCTTATGATTTAGCGATCCTCATTGGATATCTGTATTATCCCGTTGTTGCAAGTATTCCTAAACTAAAAATTCCCTTCGTAATCGTACCCACGTTTCATGATGAACCTCCATTTCGCCTTCCCATGTATAGAAAAACTTATTCTAATCAGTATGTCTATAGTTTCAATGCACCAGAAGAGATGTCTGTTTATGAAACTTATACAAAACAAAAAACCAGTTCTTATTTTTTGATTGGAACCTATATCAATGATAGTTTCGTAAATGCAGATTTCTCAAATCAAAATTCCAACCAATTGATCACTATCGGTCGAATTGAACCGGCAAAGGGATATCCTGAACTTTTTGAATATTTTCAAAATTGGAAATTGTTTTCTAACAGAAATGACATTACCATCAAATCTTTGGGGTCAATATCATCCATGGAAGTGCCAACAAATCCTTTGATTTCTTTTACTGGTTATGTGAGCGAAGAGAAAAAAATTTCAGAAATCCAAAAGTCTCTTTTATTACTCAATCCTTCTGCTTTTGAAAGTTTTTCTATTTCCATTATGGAAGCATGGATTCAAAAAAAGGCAGTGCTCGTAAATGCAAAATCCTCTGTAATGCGAGGACATTGTTTACGAAGCCAAGGTGGACTTTATTATTCTGATTCCCTTTCATTTCAAAGGACTTTGGATTTTTTATTGGAGAATCGAGAAATTACTGCGAGATTGGGTCAAAATGGTCGTGAATATGTTTTGGCAAACTTTACCAAAGACGTGATTCGAAGAAAACTAAACCGAATGGTTAGTATGCTACTCGATTGATCTGCCCTTCAAATTCAGCTAATAAATATTCATGAACAAGACCATTGGTTGCTAGTAAACTCGGAATTAAAATAGAAAAATCGTTACCATCCATTGAAGTAATTTTCCCTTTAGCTTCGAGAACAATCAAACCAGCCGCTGCCATATCCCAAGGTTTTAATCCAAGTTCATAATATCCTTCAAACTTTCCTTCGGCTAACCAACATAAATCGAGTGTTGCAGCCCCTGTTCGACGAATGCCACGCGATTTTTGCAAAATGGATTTATAATACTGCATAAGTGTATCTAAAGATAAATTCCGATCATAAGGAAAACCTGTGACAAAAAGTGAATCCTTTAAAGAAGCAGTTTTAGAAACTTGGATGGGAGTTTTGTCCCGAAAAGCACCCTGACCTTTGATTGCATGATAATAAGTATTCAACTCTGGAAAAAAAACCATTCCAAGAAGAGGAGTCATAGTTTCTGTTTCCACAACACCAACAGATATTCCGTACAATGGTAATCCATGAGTATAGTTGGTAGTTCCATCTAAAGGATCCACTACCCAAGTGTAACCTGATTTGCCTTCGATCTTTCCACGTTCTTCCGAAAGAATCCCATCCGTTGGAAAGTTTTTTTGGATCTCATCCAAAATCATGGATTCCGCTTTTAAGTCAGCTTCGGTAACTAAATTATATAAACCTTTTTCATCTACCTTCAGCTCTGATTCTTTATGTTTTTGGACGAGGAAGTCGGCAACATTCGGAAGGAAATTTAAAAAATGATAAGACCTATTCAGTAACTCAGATTGCATCAATACCCACCAAATTCGATGTTTTTCTTCATGGCGGTGATCTCAACATCTAAATTCAGGGTTTCATCTGCTTTCAGTTTATTTCTTACTTGTTCGGTTGTTTTAATCACTTCGCTGAGTAAAGAGTTTAGTTCCGTTTTTCGTTTATCTGTCTCAGTAGAACCAACATCAACACTAAGTTTATTGTACTGACTTAGTATCTTAGATACAGTTTCAGGGAAATAATTCAAAAATTGTTTTGCTTTTCTATAAGATAACGGGTCTTCTGCGAGTCGGACACGCAAATCAGATAATGAATGTAAATATTCAGTACTCAATCCTTGGAGAGTTGGATCCGTTAATAATTTGGATTCTTTTTCTGTTAAAAGTCGAAATCCATCCAATCGCTCCATTTGTGATTTATATTCAGTGAATTCCACTTTATCTTCAAATTTTTTCTTTAGTTCATTCCAATTCTCCTTTGTTGTATTAGAAGAAAACAAAAGAGGGAAAAAACTAAATGGGTAGCTATGAGCTTTTCCGATGGTAGTTCTATAAATGGCAATTCCCAAAAGAATAACATGTAGAAATGCCATAAACACATAAGAAAATACCAGTAAAACTCGATCTTCACCAAACTTAGTTCCAAATCCAAAAAATCCAAGTGATAACAAAGCTTGTAAATAAATTGCCTCTAAAGATTGTTTTGCGGAATAAGAAGATTTATTCCTGGAAAGCCACATCACAAACGGATAAATCATCGCTCCAAGAGAAGAGATAAAAAAAGGAAACGGCAACAAAGCCATAGGATAAGTAAGGATAGTTGAAATATGGGCACGTCTGGCCCATTTTTTTTCGTCTTGATTTTGTTCCAATTGCACTTCAGTCATTCTATTTTGATTCCAAAAGTTTTTGTTTGATTTCTGATTCGATTTTAATCATTTCTTGTTCTGCTGTTTTTCGTTTTTGACGACCCTCTTCTTGAATTTTCAAAGTCTCTGTAATGGTTGAAATTAGCTGTTGGTTTACAGATTTTAATGTTTCGATTTCAATGATTCCTTTTTCGGATTCCCTTGCGATCTCAACAGTCCCCGTTTTTAACATTTCCGCATTCTTTTGGATTAGGTCATTGGTAGTTTTGGAAACTTGTTTTTGTGCTTCTAAAGCTTTTCTTTGACGTAACAAACCTAATGCGATTACTATTTGATTTTTCCAAAGCGGAATTGTATTCAAAATCGAACTTTGGATTTTTTCGACAAGAACTTGGTTTCCATTTTGGATGAGTCGAATCTGCGGCCCTGTTTGCAATGAAAGGATTCGAGTGAGTTTCAAATCGTGGATTTTTTTCTCAAAACGATCCACCATTTGTGTCATATCTTGGTACTGTTGGGAAGCGAGTGTATCCCCTTGGGCTTTTGCTTTTGCCAACATCTCCGGTAGAATTTTGTCTCTTAGTTCTTGGACTTTTTTATCACCAGCTGCAATATACACCTGAATTTCTTTAAAATATTCCAAGTTTTTCTCATATAACGCCTGCAATAATGTTATGTCTTTTGTTAGGTTGGTGCGTGCAGAATGTAATTCTTCCACAATCTTTTCGATTTGCGATTGTAAGTCCTCAAACTTAGCAAGGAACTTCCTGGAAGCATCAAAAAGCCCTCCAATGATGGGAATTTTGGACAAAGTGTTCCCTTCGCCAGCAAAACTGTCCAAGTTTAAATCGGTAATTTTGAACAAAAGGTTGTTGAGCAATTCTCCGGCATACCCAGAGTCTTTGGTTTTGATTTCTGAGAGAACTTTATCGGCAAATTCAGAAACTTTAGCTTGGGCCGAGGCTCCGTAGGAAACAACATCATTCGGATTGCTGAGTTGTATCTGCCCCGTCAGTTCTTCAACTTTTAGTAAATCTTCCTTCGTGAGTTGTAGTTCCGGGTCATTCGTTTTTAGTTCCAAAGAGTCCATAAATATCTGTCCTTTCTTGTTTCTCCCAAAGATAGAATCGTTTTTGCGATATGAATCAAGCAGAAAATGGTAAGGTGCGAAAACATGAACTAGTGAATTTATTTCTTAGAAATTTCGATCCAAAACTGAGGTTTGGTGACAATTTGATTGCATGGATTGTTATAACTGTTACATTCCTGCGAGAAAAATTTATGCTAAATAATGATTTGAATCTACCAATCCTCCTCCCACAAGTATTGACGGTTGATGTTATGACACTCGACAATCGTTTGATCGACCAAGCAGAGATTCGAACTCTATTGTTTCGGCTCCGCGCCAGAAACTATCTCCATTATTTAATCATTAAATTCTTGGTATGCACAGGCCTCTCGCTCCCGGAACTCACCCATCTCAAAATTGCGGACTTTAGTCCCGAACGCAACCTATTCAAATTAAAGAACGGCGGTCGTTTGCGTAGACGGAAAATCTTCCTCGAACCTAACTTAGCGTTGGAGTTGTATCGGTATTCATCCGAATTCCTGCCGACTGATTATTTGTTTCCCGGTCGTTATGGAAAATTACGAACAAGAACCATTCAAAAAATTCTGAAGAATGCAAGTCTTCTCATCTCCAAAGAAATCCATATTCCCTTCCTTCGTGATGTCATTGCATTGGAGCTTTTCAAAAAAGGTTTTCCTGTTTGGGAAATCCAAGAGTTTTTGGGACATAGAACCACTCGTTCCACTAAGCAAAGAATATTATTACACATTCCGGTCGAAGAACGAACAGATCCGCGACTTTTTAATCGAAACAAAAACCAGGCAGCTTAAAAATTTCTTGAACCTTTGGTGTTTTCAGAGATTCTAGTCACCAAGTAGGCTCGCTTTGGAAATAAAGACCAAAAAAATCGGAAAGCACACACTTGTTCACCTAAACGGTCGTTTGGACATTACCCATTCGGATGAAGTGGAGGCCAAATTGGCCGACGACGTGCAAAACGGCGAGGGCGATATCATCATCAACCTTGAGCTTATCTCCTACATTTCCTCTTCAGGAATTCGTATCTTTGTTGGGATGGTTCGAGAGTTAGACAAACAAGGCAGAAAATTAAAACTCTGCTGTATCACACCTCCCGTCAAAAAGGTGTTTGATGTAGTGGAACTTTTGGATCTGTTTGAAGTTTTTGAAACGGAACAAGAAGCCGTTAATTCCCTCTCTAAATAGTACCCACGTGGCGTACGCCTCGTTTTTCATTATCTCTGCACTCTTTTTTTTCCAGGTTTGGATCAACTTGGATATCTTCCCTGTCGTTTGGCCGGACGAAGTTTTATTTTTTTCCCCGGCTCTGTCTTTTTCGAATCATACCCATCTACAAACCGATGTGTTAAAAGGTCTCATCCCTGGTATGGAATCCAAAACTCTTTGGATGCCACCGGTATATTTCCTGTTTTCTGGTTTTTCCCTATCTTTATTCCCCGACACACTAACGACCGTTCGTCTTGCAAATGTAATCATCGTATATCTCACAGCTCTCGGTTTTTACATTTTATTAAAAAGGGAATCGATCACTGAATGGGGAAGTCAAATTGCATTTGCGAGTGTTTTGTGGGAACCACTTCTCTTTCGTTTTGGAACTGCTGCAAGGATGGAAGGTCTAACAGCATTTTTCTTTATCTTAAGTCTATTATTTGCAACTAACAAAGACAAATCGAAATATTGGTATGTTTTTTTATCAGGAGTGGCCCTTTCCCTTTCCTCCTTGTCACATCCCATCGGTGCTTCCTTTGGACTCGTAACCGCTTTTTTAGTTTGGAGAAACTTTGGTTGGAAATCCTTTCCTTGGTTTTTCCTCGGTGGTGTACTTCCGATTCTCTCTTGGTTATATTACATCCATCCAAATTGGGATTGGTTTGAAATCCAATTCGGTGCCCAACTCGCAAGAAAACGAAACTTACTCGGAAGTTTTACATTAATTGATAAAGTAAAAGTATTTTCCTTCGGGTTTGGGTTCTCAAAATTGCGATTGTTTATCATCCTAACCGAACTCATTATCTTGATATTGATATCCTATAAGTCCTTCCAAAAGAATAGAAAATTAGATCAAAAATGGATTTTGTTTTGGATATGGATTTTATCGATTCTCATTTCTTTATATACCTCTTCAGAAGGTTGGTATGTTTTTCACGTCCTATTCCCTCTCGCTTTGGGAATGGCATTATTATATGATGCCAAACAATACAGTTCCAAATTGGCATTGGTTGGAGTTCTGGTATCACTCATAAGTTTACTTTATATCAATCATATTCATTGGTTTCAAACCGATTCGAAACAAATTTTAGAATCACATTTTCAACATTTAGAAATGAGTTTGAATCGATCCAAATCCGTTTATTTACAAGCGCTTCCTGATCCCTATTTTGATTTACGAAAAAAAAGACCTGATTTAAATATTTTAGAATTCATACCTGGAGAGTTGGATCTCCCATCTGAAGCTTACATTCAAACCATTCAATCCCGAGATAGTTTTGTATTTTATGATGATCAATTAATGAACCCTGTCATAAAGGATTTTATTAAAAAGTCTTCGTGGCAGAGAGAAGAATGGGAGATTCCTGTTCCAGGCAATCACTGGTTACATTATAAAACGATTGTTTATACAAAAAAATGAAAGTTCAGGTTCCTTCTAAAACCTTTATAATCCCCATTTTCTGTTTGGTTTTATTCGTTGGCTGTTACCATTCGGACAAACCAACCAACCAATACCTATCACTACTCGGAGGAGTTTCCTTGGAACGTCGTATTACAATTGTAGGAGATTCTTTAGGCCAATGGTCGGATGGTTTCGGATTAAAAACCAAACTTCCTTCAGAATATAAAGTAACCGATATCTCGGTAGCTGGTTACACAATAGAAGATTGGTTACAGAACAAAAATCGTATGAATGCAATCCCTACAGATCTTTGGATCATTGAACTGGGAACAAACGATGCAATGGTTTATGGAACGAATGGATTTGAAGTTAGAACAAAAGAACTTATATCTTTTTTGGAGTCTTCACTAAGTTCGAAGGTGATACTCACTACAATCCCTTTGACGAATATGACTTCGATTCGAGAAACAATTCGAATCAATAACCAAACGATTCGTCAACTGAAAGAAAAAAAAACTAATGTTGATTATGTGGAAATTGAATCTATTTTTGAATCTTATTCAGGAACTATTCCCTTATACCCTATTTCCGACCCCATCCATCCGAACCAAATTGGATATGAACTGATGGGTGAAGCCTACCGTAAAAAAATTTTAGGAATTTAGATCTGCGAGAATCTTAAGTCCTTTCAAAGTCATCATAGGATCAATTTCGTCGAACACTTGATTATGCGAAGCATGAATGGTCGTAACAAGTCCCCCTGTTCCAACGACTACATAATCTCCAGGATGTTCTTCTTTGATCGCCCTCACGATTTCCTTTAATAAACCAATCCAACCAAAGAAAAATCCAGCTTGGATAGATTCCACCGTAGATTCGCCTAATACTCGCTTAGGAGAACCAAAAACAATAGGTGGGAGTTGAGCTGTATTACGAGTTAAAGCATCCATGGAAATTTTAAGTCCGGGTGCAATCACACCTCCAATATATTCAGGTTTTTCGCTAATCACACAAAAGGTAGTAGCGGTGCCTAAGTCTACAAGGATAGCTTTTTTTCCAGGGTATGTTTTTGCACAGTAAGCCGCGTTCACCAACCGGTCCGCACCAATTTCAAAGGGACGAGGATAACTAATGCCAAAATTAAGTTTCATTTGGTAGTGAACTCGTAATGGATTTACGTTAAACCAATCTTCTAACATACGTTCCACAATTGGGTTTAGGGAAGGAACTACACTCGAGTATATAGCCATCTTCACTCGGTCAGCCTTTACGTTTTCCTGAGTCAAAAATCCTTTCAAAAAAAGACCAAGTTCATCGGAGGTACGATCCCTTCTCGTTACTGTTCGTTTGTGAAAGTCAGGAGTATCCTCTCCTTCACGAAATACACCGAACACTGTGTTCGTATTTCCTACATCGATAACTAATAATAGTGGTGATTCTGACATTTATATAATCCGAAATTTTGGTGAAGTGTCCATCAATTCAATCTTTTCGCCGGTTTCAGTCATGATGAGAAGGAATCCTAATTCATCAATTCCCAAAACACGACCACGAACCATTCTGGATTCCCATTCAGTTTCAATTACCTTGTGTTTTAATAACGAATGGTCCTCAATCCAAACTAAATCTTTTAGAACTTGTCCTTGGTCGAGTAAGGAAATTACAGATTGATTTAAATCGACAATCAATTGGTTCGCAAATCGTTCTAAAATTCCTTCTTCTAATGGTTTTTCGCACAAAAAAGTGGCCTTATCTTTAAGGGGATCTGGGATATTACTTCCAAAAAAATTAAGACCGATACCCACCACCACATCGAAAACTCCGTTGGTAAACTCGGATTGAACCAAAATCCCACCCACTTTTTTATCTCCACGATAAATATCATTGGGCCACTTCACCGTTGTGTCGACTTCTCGTTCTGGGAAAAAATGAAATATGGATTTGAGAACAGCAGAAGAAACAAAAATCGATAACAAAGGAAGTGAAATTTCTGCCGCCGAAATTCTGATTTTACCAGAAAAAATTAGCGGATCTTCACCTAACGATTGCCAAACATTTTGTCCACGACCTTTACCGGCAGTCTGTTCATCAGCAATCACCCAGGAACCAAAGGGAATTGAAACATCACGAATCCATTCGTTCGTCGAAGTGACCGTGGCAAGTCTGTGGCCCAATTCTGATTTTAACAATCTATATTCCATGCGTCCATTTCTCATTCGATTCGGATTGACGAAAGTAAAAAATACATTAACTTGAGGGAATGAAATTATCTGGAAATACGGTACTTGTCACTGGATGTGGTTTGGGAATCGGCGCATTAACAGCGGAACGGTTAGCAGAAGAAGGAAATGATATCATCGGTGTAGATATCAAACTATCTTTATTAAAAGAAATTCAAACCAAAGTAGAATCTTTAGGTAGGAAATTCTATGGTTTTGCTTGCGATCTTTCCAAAGAGACAGAAGTAGATTCTCTTATCAAACAAATCAAAAAAAAACATTTGAGTTATCAAATCCTAATCAATAATGCAGGAATTGCTCCGAGTGGTTCCTATGAAGGAAAAGATTTTTCGGTTTGGAATAAAGCCATCCAAATCAATATTACAGCTCCCATGAAGTTGGTTTATCTTTCTCTCCCCATCCTAAAAGAACAAAAGGAAGCAACTATCATCAATTTAGCAAGCATTGCAGGAAAGTTCGGAACGGAAGGAACGGTTACTTATTCGGCCACCAAACATGCAATGGTTGGATTTTCACAAGCCCTCAAAATGGAACTTTATGAAACACAAATTGGTGTTAGTTGGATCTGTCCAACAATGGTGAATACGAGAATGATTGATGGAGTCAAACCGTCTTTTTTTACCCCTGTAATCGAACCCTCGAAAGTGGCCGATGCCATTGTTTATGCGATCAAAAAAAATCCCGGGGAAGTGATGGTTCCATCCTACCTAAGGGCTTCAATTGTTATCCTACCTGCCTTATTTCCTAAATTTTCGCTTTGGTTGGCAGTGAAAACAAAAGCATCAAAAGGTTGGCTCTTGGCAAACAAGGGGCTTGAGAAAAATATTCCTGTTTAGAGGATAGGCCTTATGCATATTTCTCAGATTCTCGGTAAAAAACAAACGACCATCAGCTTCGAATTTTTCCCTCCCAAAAACGAAGAAACATCTGAGGATTTGTTCCGAAACATCCAAGAGTTATCCCAAATGAACCCGGCTTACGTCAGTGTTACTTACGGAGCTGGTGGCTCAACAAGAGACCTAACACATGATTTAGTTGTAAAACTTCAAGAACAAACTGGTTTAACAATCGTTAGTCACCTTACCTGTGTTGGCTCTACCAAAGATGAAATCCGAGAGATCCTCAAACGATACGAAAAAAGTGGAATTCACAATATTATGGCTCTTCGAGGAGATCCCCCGAAAGGACAAACCGAATTCCAACAAACAGAAAACGGATTTGCATATGCCGGAGAGTTGGTGGGTTTTATCAAAAAAGAATTTCCAGAAATGGGAATTGGTATCGCAGGATTTCCAGAGGGACATCCGTCTACTCCCAACCGCTTAAAAGAAATCGAATATTTAAAGTGGAAAGTGGACCAAGGAGCCGATTACATTTGCACTCAGCTTTTTTTTAACAATAACTATTTTTATGATTTTGTAGAACGCTGTGAAATTGCTGGAATCAAAGTTCCAATCATTGCAGGGATTATGCCTATCACTTCTAGAAAAGGAATGGCGAGAATGGCAGAATTATCTTTAGGAACTAATTTTCCTGCAAAATTGTTAAAATCACTTTCACGTGCTGAGGACGATTCTTATGCAGAAAATGTTGGTATCCATTGGGCAACGGAACAAGTAAGAGATTTACTTGATCATAAAATTGCAGGAATCCATATGTATACGCTTAACAAATCTAAGGCGACTAGAAAAATATACGAATCACTCGGGATTCGAAACTTCGATAGTATTGGTTGATGTCGGTGTCGGTGCGATTCCTATCCACCGATTGTCCTTCCAAGTTCCCTCCAATACCAAACTTCCCTTGGCGTTGATGATTTTTGCCTGCCCTTGCAATTGGTTGTTATCCCAATAACCTTCCAATATCAAACCATCAGAATAAATGTATTTTCCTAATCCTTGGCGTTTACCTTTGGAATAGAAACCAATGAATTTATCACCGTTGGCATAACGGTAAATCCCTGAACCTTCTTTATATCCAAATTGATAACCACCTTCAAAAACATCACCATTGGCATAACGGTAAATCCCTGAACCGTGTTTGATATCTTCTGAAAACTCTCCGTCAAATTGATCACCATTTTCATATTGGACCTGAAATTTTCCATTCCTGCAATTTTCACCTTCGCAGATTTTTTGGTTCGACTTACAAAAGCAGAAAAGGTATAAAAATAAAAATATAAAGTTTTTAGATCGCATGTTTGGTCGATGAGAAGTTTTTTTTCGTCAATTAGTATGTGCAATTTCATATATAAACTAGTTCGGAAATAAGGCAATACATATGTCACAAAAAAAAGCGCTAATCGTAGACGATAGCACGGTCACTCGTTTGATGATCCGAAAGATTATTTTAGATAATTTCCCTGATTGGGAAATTTTGGAAGCAAGTACTGCCGATGATGCCAAAACCGTTGTGACCGAACATCGAAATATTGATTTTTTTAGTTTAGACCAAAACATGCCAGGAACCCTTTCGGGATTAGATTTAGCAGAAGAACTCAGGAAGAGTTACAAAAACACAAAAATGGTCTTAATCACAGCTAACATTCAAGATGCGATCAAAAATAGAGCAAAGTCAATTGGTATTGATTTTGTAGAAAAACCAGTAACTGCAGAAAAAATCATCCCACACCTAGGATAAATATGAATTCTTTAACTGAAATAGAAAGAGATTCGTTATGCGAATTATTCAATATTAGTCTTGGTGCAGCTGCCAAACTAATGGGTGAAATGGTTTCTGATGAAATATTATTAACAGTACCAAATTTAAAACTAATTACAACAGACGAAGCAAAGAAAATAGAATACCTTGTAGACCAAGATGTATGCACAATTGAACAAAAGTTTGTTGGTGGAATTGGTGACGGTTCAGCCTTCCTATTATTTCATAAAAGTGCAAGTTTAGAAATAGTCAAAATGATGATGAAGGACTATGTGGCCTTAAATGAAGTTTCCCAATTTGAAAAAGATGCACTCAGTGAGATTGGGAATATTATCTTAAACGCCATATTATCAAATTTAGCGAAATTATCTGATTATAAAATAGAAACTCATGTTCCAGAGTTTTTTGCAGGAAAATATGAAGACTTACCTCTTGGAAGAAATTCAAAAAAAGACAATTCCATTCTTCTAGTTTTTATAGATTACAAACTAAAAGGAAAGGACATTAAAGGGTATATTTTTTTCATTCTTAATTTCGATAGCATCAAAAACCTTTCCAGAGTACTCATTGAAAAGTTAAAGTAGTGAACACTCTTAGTGAAAAGCACCTACTAACAATTGTTAAAAAATCTGGGATAGGGATTCTCATTCTGGATAAAAATCTCAATATTGTTTTAGCAAATAGTTGGTTTTTAAAAAGTTCAGGATTCAAAGAATTTGATTTATTACATTTTTCTTTTTTGGATGTTTTTCCTGAACTTAAAAATACACGAACTTTCAAATCAATCGAATTGTGTTTAAACTATTCACAATATTCTATATTAACACATACACTAAATCCATTTCCATTCCCTCTTTACGATAATGAAAAAAGAAAAGAAGCTGAAGAACGAATTTACCAATATTTACATATCATTCCTATCTCCATCGAAGATGAAACCAATCATTTTTGTATGATTCAGATTTCAGATGTTTCGCAACAAGTGGTTAGGGAAAAACTTCTGCGAGAACAAATGACTTTAGCAAACCAAAGAGAAATCGAAGCACAAAAAGCATCACAGGCGAAAACAGATTTTTTAGCTTCTATGAGTCATGAAATCAGAACTCCTTTGAATGCGATTCTTGGAATGACTGACACCTTAAATGAAACAAAGTTAACCGAGGAACAACAAGAGTATTTAACTGTCCTTCGAAATTCAGGAAAGGCTTTGTTCAACATTATCAATGATATATTAGATTTATCTCGGATTGAATCTGGAAAATTTGAGATGGAACATATCCATTTTTCCATTCGCAACCTCATGAGTGAAACAGTTTCTTTATTTTACATGAAAGCAAAAGCCAAAGGAATCCAAATAGAATTTCAAGTAGGAGACGACATATCCGAAAGTATTGCAGGTGATTCGACAAGATTACAACAAGTTCTCATCAATTTACTTGGGAATGCGATGAAATTTACGGAAAAGGGAAAAATATTCGTTAATGCTTCGTTATGCGAAAATAGGAAAAATTTAAAAATCTCCGTAGAAGATTCAGGAATAGGAATTCCTGCAGAAAAACTAAAATCTATTTTTGAAAGTTTTACTCAAGTGGATAGTTCCACAACCCGGAAATATGGCGGGACTGGCCTTGGTTTGACCATTACTAAAAAATTAATTCTTCTCATGGGTGGTGATATTTCCGTTATGAGTGAAGTTGGAATTGGATCCAAATTTGTTTTTGAAATACCTTATGAAGGTTTTACTAAACGAATCTCAGGAATCCACCAACACTGGCTCAATTTAGAACTGCCGGAACCTGAAAATTTTCCTAACTGCAAAGTTCTTTTAGCTGAAGATTCAGAAGAAAATATTTTTATCATTAAAACTTTTTTTCGAAAGTATCCCATTGACATTGTAACTGCCTATAATGGCAAACAGGCTTTGGAAAATTTCAAATCACAAAAATTCGATATCATATTAATGGACATGCAAATGCCAGAAATGGATGGGTTAGAGGCTACAAGAGAAATTAGAAAAATTGAATTAGCGAACCAAACGACGGCTACTAACTCAATTCCAATCATTGCAATTTCAGCAAATGTCCAAAAAGAAGATATTAGCAAAAGTTTTTTAGCCGGAATTACTTCTTATCTTTCTAAACCCGTCAGAAAGCAGGAAATTTTAAAGTTGATGTATTTTTATCTCGCAATGTAACCAAATTACTTTGATTATGCGAAACTTATTTTAAACTTTTTTCGACAGCCGTATCTGGATAAGCTTCCAACACATTCGATTCTGATAAAATTTCATTACCTTTTTCCACAGACACAAACCCTGGTTCTGTTTGAAAACTAACCAGTCGGGGAGAAAACTGATTTAAGATCTGTATTCCATATTTTTTAGAGATTTTCTCCAATGATTCTTGTGATTGATTCTTAGAGAAGGTAACAATCAAAACTCCCGGTAAAACAATATTGGCGCCAGAGCCAACGGAAGTAGAATAAACTTCTGTAGTTTTAGACGCAACAGTTGATTTTGAAGATTTCGGAAAGAGTTCTTTACCCGCAGGTCGAACATTCCAACCAAATTTAACCCCTTGTTTACCTTGATTTGTTAGTTGGTTCGATTGAGCCTGCTCATGGCTCACATATTCAGCTACTACACTAGGGTTTCGATAGAAAGTTTTCGTGACTCCACCTTCTACAAATGTAATCGAACTCGGAGGGTCTTTGGGATCCGCATTGAGTGGGTTCAAAATCCAACAACCTAAAGCAAATAAGCAGATCCAATTAGTAAAATTCATTGGTTTTTTGTTCATTGTCTTACCTACCATAAATTCGTAACCGAATGGAATTGATAGATCCCGTGTCCGCTGCACTGGCATCATACACACGTATGATCCAGGTTCCATTGGGATTTTCTCCTAGAGTGCGAGCTAGGCCAAAACGATAAGTTGGAGAACCTGTCATCGTTGCAATAGAAGTATTCCCTGAAGAACATAAAGAATTACTGTAAGGATTGAGACAAGCATGTGGTTCTGTTAGGAAACTGGTAGTTCCACTTGGAGAGGTAATAAGAATGTATAACTCTGGAAAAAATGTATGATATGATGTGAATTCTACATCCACATATTCAATGTAACTGATACTTGAGGAAACAATATAATTAACCGTTGCCCCAGTTACTACATCATTATCGGGTATAGGTGTATTCGGAGACAATGTCGCCTTAGTATCTATGATTTGAGGTGTCGTAATCGGGGACCAAGTACCTACTCTCTGAATGAGATTATCGGCGTTCACTGCACCAAACCCATATTTATGATTTATGTTTAAGCCGGCTGCATTTATACTCCAATCCGTATCTGTTGGATCGTTTTGTCGTGCGGAATAAGCAACTAACTCTCGTATGTCGCGCCAAGTAAGGTTGGGATAATAACTTGCCAAAAGTGCAATAACACCTGCAGCTAATGGAGTGGCCGATGAAGTTCCGTTGAATTTTCTAGTGTAGTTTCCAAACGAATAATCTCCAGAAGTACCGCCAGCATTCAATCCATTAACACCCGAAGCATCCGTTGTAGAAATGGCCGTTGTGTAAGCGGTTGCATTATTACCTTGGGTATGGGCAACCGTCCATAAGTTAGCACCTGATTCAGAATAGTTGGCCTTTTTGCCATCTTGACCTATTCCACCAATCGCCATTACGCCGTAATAATTGGCCTGCCCATCATAATTAGCATTGTCAACAAGTACAGGAGAAGATATACTCCCGCCATTGGCGCCGTTTCCCGCAGCCCAAACATATACCGTACCTTTGCCACTTTTTCCCTTTTGAATTCCTTCAGTCACACCCTGTTGCCAAAGTGAACTAGAAGGCCAAAGCCAACCATACCCATCGGGAGAACCCCAACTGTTATTAGAAATAGAAACACGTGCAGATTCATTAACCATAGCTCGATATTCATCAGAAGTATAAATTGTAGATTTTTCGAGTATGTTAACACCAACTAACTTAGAACAGGGGGCAGCTCCTCGAACACCAATTCCATTTCCTCCTCTAGCAGCAATCACCCCTCCGACGGCAGTTCCATGAAAACTTTTTAGATAGGTATGGGTAGGATAAATAGTGCTATTAAGGAGATTCAGGCCACGTGCAGTGACAGAAATATTAGAAGACAAATCTTCATGTCGAATGTCGAGGCCGTCATCGACAACACTTACAATAACCTGGTTTCCAGAGATTCCTTGATTCCAAATAGGATTAACGTTAGCATCCTCACCAACTGTACCACCGGATTGGCCTATGTTTTGCAGATGCCACTGATCATTATATAAAGCATCCCCATTACCGCCTGGAGCAAAAACACAGTTTTCTTCTTTTGCGTTTGCTACTGCTTGTAAAAGGAAATAATAAAAAAGTGAATCGCTGAGCGGATCATTATCATTTACAGGAGTACAATTTCCAAAAATCATACTTACGAAAACAAGGATGGAAATTGCAGTTTTCATTCGATTCATTTGATGGAAATTCCTGACCTATTTCTTATAACATTCGAACCGCCCGAATCAATCGAATTCCAAACAAATTTGAAATCTTTTTTAAGCTTTTGCTTCTGCGAGTCGTTTAGACCTGTCCTCTTGGACCAAAGCATCAATCAATTCGTCCAAGTCACCTTCCATAATGGCAGGTAAATTATGACTCGTAAATCCAATTCGGTGGTCAGTGCAACGCCCTTGCGGAAAGTTATAAGTTCGAATTCGTTCCGACCTATCCCCTGACCCAACTTGCGCTTTTTTCAGAGCATCTGCGCTTTGTTTTGCGGCATCGGCCATTTGGTCAATAATCCTTGCACGTAAAACTCGCATCGCTTTATCACGGTTTTTTATTTGAGAACGTTCTTCTTGGGAAGCAACAACAATGCCAGTAGGAATATGAGTGATCCTAACCGCAGAGTCTGTTGTGTTAACGTGTTGTCCACCAGCACCTGACGACCGATATACGTCAATTCTTAAGTCACTTTCCCTGATTTCTACTTCTTTTTCTTCTGCTTCTGGGAGTATAGCAACGGTTACTGCCGATGTATGAATCCTTCCCCCAGACTCTGTTTCTGGAATTCGCTGAACACGGTGCGTACCTGATTCAAATTTAAATAAGTCATATGCTTTATCATCATCTAAAGAAAATACAATTTCTTTAAAACCACCGATACCAGTAGGACTTGCATCGATGATCTCTGCTCTGATTCCTTGTTTATCGGCATACTTGTTATACATACGAAATAAATCCGCACAAAACAATCCTGACTCTTCTCCACCCGTTCCAGCACGAATTTCTACAAGGATACTTTTTCCAGAATTTGGATCTGGAGGTAATAACATGATTTCGAGTTCTTTTGCTAACTCTTCTAATTTTTTTTCACCTTCTTCAATTTCCGATTTCAACATGGAATGCATGTCTGGGTCATTTTCGGATTCAAGAAGTGATTTTGCATCTTGGCAATCTTTAGTTATTTTTAAATATTCATCAGCTTTAGTATATACGGGAGTTAGGCGAGATCTTTCTTTCGATAGATTCTTCAATGTATCGGATGCGGTGGCTTTTGCGAGCTCATCCTCGATACGCAGGTATTTTTCTTGAATTTTTTTCAATCTATCTATCATGTCTATGGAAAGGATATAGAATGCCTGTTTTTGATAAACCAAAATCTAACGAGGAATTCAGAAACCCGTGAACGAAACACAATCTCAGGTCAAATCTGAAGGTTTTTTAGACGGCCTTGTCGAATTATTTGCCGGCCTAGAGGATTATAGAAGCCCCTACGCACCCACAATTCAACCGCCGGACAATCTCATCCAGGAATTGGTTCAAAATGCTTCCTTTAAATCAGGCCTCGTCAGCGCTACCTGTTCCCTGCCCCCAGGGCCCCTTGGGATTCTCAGCATCCTCCCCGAATTACTTTTTGTGTACCGAATCCAGGGGCATTTGATTTTAGACATTGCGGCCCTCTACGGAAAAGAAGTCCAAGTGACTAAAGAATTATTACTTTATTGTCTATTTAAACATGGCGGGGCTCATGTGTTTCGTAAAATTATTGAAGAGTCCTCGTTGAAAATTTTGATTCGCCCAACAACTGTTAAAGTATTCCAAACGATGTTAGAAAAATTAGGATTATTAATTTCCAAGTCAATTCTTCGCAAACAGTTTGCTCGTTGGATACCAATTGGAGGAGCTGTAGTGACAGGAACCTTTGCTTATTACGATACAAAACGTGTTGGCAAAACAGCTATGGATCTTTTTTCTAAAGAAATCCATTCCGAAGAAATTCGAGAATTTTTGGAGTCTCAGTGAAATTATTTTTCCTTTTAATCTCTGCTGTTTTATTTCTTTTCTCTTGCCAATCAAAACATGAATCATTAGTATCCGAAATTGAAGATTTAATCGCCAAAGAAAAATACGAAAAAGCTTTAGTTCTATTACAAGACAGACTTTCCGCCAATCGTCCTACTTCAGAAATACTATCCAAAAACAAACCAAATCAACCTCGTTTATTTGCACTTTCGGAAGATAGAACAAAGATAGTTTGGACAGAAAACAAAACTCTATATTTTAAAGACTTAGTGAACGATAGTCGAAACTCCATTGAATTGAAACTAAGGCCAGATTCGATACAAGTTTCAGCTAATGGTAATTTTGTGGCGGTTCAGTACCCATTGAAACAATATGGTGGTTGTGCCTTATTTGGTTATTCCACTTCAGATTCGGCTTTGGAACATGAATCGATTGTACATATACCTTGTAAAACAGGTATGGCCATTACCAATTCAGGTGATTTGTTAGTTTACTTCTTTGAAAACCAACTCTTCGTCGAAAGAACTGGCAAAAGTTCAAAACCAGAAAAGTATATTATTGGCGATCTTTTTCCTACGCCCTATCCAAAGTTAAAAACACATAATCACATTACATCCATTGGAAACGAGTTTTTAGTATGGTCGGGGATCGGCGGATCATACAATTTATTCTATATGAATTTGGAATCAAAACGAGTGACTCTCCTTTCCAAAGATATCATACTTCCCAGATTTTATTATAACAATGGAATTTCTGGATATGTTGTCGGTGGTAAGATTGGAGATCTCTATCTGAAAGAAGTAGTTTACCACCAAGGCAAAACTCCTTCGATCAATCGAGGTATTCCCATTGTAACCAGAGAGGCGTTCTCCTGGCGAATGAGTGGGAAGGACGAATTCATAGCCACCAATCAAAATGATCCAAACCAACCAATGAAATGGAAGGTTGCCGGTAAAAAGGAACATTTTCCATTTTTTATAGAGAGGTTGTGGGGAGTCGCTGGGGACCGAATCGTTTATGAAAGTAAAAGAGGAGAACTAGTGTTAGATGATCTTAATTTTTCAGAGGAAGATTGGATGATTTATGATTATTTCAAAAAAGTAAGGAAAATGAACGATGGCTAAGCAGCCTGTTCCTTTTCTTTTTTTGCAGAAAAGATATCACATGCCTTGTAAGTGTCAGTGATACAATGAGAAGTAAGTCTTTCTAGATCTTCAGTTTGTAAACGATCTTTGGAACTAGGACAAATGGAGAGTCCTTTAGAATACAAAGGGCATTTTACATAAAACTCATTTTTAGGAAGGGACTTCTGTGCCATAACTCTGAAAATTTTTGGCGAAAGGAATGCCCTGTCAAATCGATTTTAGGTCCGAACACAAAATTAAAAATTCAAAAAACCGTACAATCCCTCGAAAATTAAAAGTACAAGTTTAAGATCGTAGGACTTTCTACCGATCCCACCTGATCCTCATTCGAAAAATCTCTTAGGTTAAATGTTTTTCCGTTCCAATTTTTATCATATAAATGCCCAGCCATAAACACTTGTACAAGGTCTTGTGCTTTTGTTGATTTGATGTATTTTGCCATACCTTCTTGTTTCCAAATATTAGGATCTTCTAAATCAAAGGATTGCCATTTCATGTTGGGATAAGTAGCCGATGGGGAAATCAAACCATCAATTGGTTTACCGACAAGGCGAGTATAAATGTTACTATCAAAAACATCCTGCCCAATGAAAATCGCAACCTTCCAACCAGGAACAATCCAAACTCGATCCTGAGTGACGTCACCGGCTGAAATAACTTTCAATTCCTCTTCTGTTAAAATTGATTTTTTAACTAGAGGATCCATTAGTTTTCCCTCGGCAGAAAAAGGAATGGCTACATTGTACAAAGGCCCTTTAGGATCTAGGACGAGACTACCCTTAACGATTTTTGGATTCGGCAAAATGATCGTTCCCGCCAAAATCGGAACGTTGTATTGTTTCGCTAGTTCAGAAAATGTTCGAACATATACATCAGCCATTTTCTCTGCTTTTAAATAAAACAAATCGGAAATTGTAAAATTTTCTCCTTTGGTTTTTAAAGCGGATTCGAAAGAATCTGCATTCAAAAACCTAGATTTTTCATCTAGAAATATTAGTCCAGTTCCAGTGTGTTCAGGAAGTATAATAATTGTTTTGCGATCAAAAATTCCTGCAGTTTTACCTTTACTTAAAGTTTCTTCAATTCGTTCTTTCCACCATTCTTCTTTAACAAAATCTTCTGGTTGGAGAACTAACTGAATTCCAACTAAATTTCCGTACTTTCGATCAATTCCATTGGTTTGAATCCTGATATCATTCCAAGATTTCGTTGGTTTAGAAATTTCTTCATCTACTTCAGGTTTACTAAAATTTAAGTTAAAATCAAATTTAATGTCAAAACTAAGATCTGGTTTCGGGATATCGAACTTCGGTAAGGTGGTCTGATCGTCCTTTAAAAACGAGGCAGAAAAAAAACCAAATCCAAACAAAACAATAAAAGTGAGAATTTTGTATGGTGGGACATATAAATTATGCATATTTTGTTAAATAGAGTTGGACAGCTTCCAACATATACTCCGAAAAAAGTTTAGACGGATCAAAGGTTTTAATATCAACCCAATCCATAAAATCGTGTTCATCCGACAACTGGATCTTCCCATTCAAAAGTTTGGCGGTATAAGCCACGATAATGCAGGGAATATTTCCCTCGTTCACCATATGTTTATGAATAAAAATTGGTTCTGGATTTACATCAATTTTTATTTGTTCTCCCAATTCTTCCGTAACTTCACGAAAAATACTTTCTGACCAATCAGAAAAAAATTCGTCTTCGTTCATCCGGCCACCAGGAAGATCCCCATGGCCGGATTTCCTGTCTCGTAACACCAACATTTGATCTCCATTACGAAGAAACAACTTCTGTGTGATTTGAAAAAAACCATGTTTACTCATAAAAAATTTCCCCAAACATTAATTTGGTGATCAACAGCATACAAATCTGGATTAGGAAGTTTTTTAGATTTATAATCATTCACCATACCTAATGAAACACTTGCTAATTGCGAAATGATTGGATCCATCGATTCTGTAGGAACTCCAAAAAATAAAAAGTTCACGGGGCTTCCATCACTGATAAGAAAAACTTCTTTTTCTATTTGTTTTTTTTCTATTTTAAAAATAATTTTAGAACCCAAATCCATTTGTGTTTGTGGATCTAAAATTCGATAAAAAAAGATTTTTAAATCTTCGCCACCTAGTTTTGGATTTTCCGATAAGTTCAATTCGTTAGTCCAACTGATAAAATCAGCAAATTCGACCGTCTTAGTAGAGCCAGAAGCAATGAACAATTGTTTGTGTTTGCTATTCAGTATCCAGGATTCCCAAGTTTTAGGTAAAATAATTGATTCTCCAGTGACACCAATAATTAAATCAATTTCGTTAAACTCTGCATTAGATAGATGATTAAAATCGGATTTTAAGTATCTCGATTCTTCTTTTGTTTTTCGATCTACTTCCAAAATATCTAAATTGTTTTCGTGAAGAAATCCACCAATTAGATAACGTTTTAAAAAACCACCAATGTTACCTTTTGATCCGAGAAGTAGTACCTTCCGTTTAGATAAAACCTTACCGACACCATGCAAAGTGTTATCCAAAGCATTCAAAATAGAACGAGCGACTTCCTTTGATTCTTCCTGAGTTTTTTCAGTAGAAATAGCGATGGAAAACGTAGGTAAAAAAAGAGATTTTTTCTCTGCTTTCACTTGAATTAAACGGTCGTAACCATTTCGAGTGTGTTCAATGGTTCCAATCACATAAGATTTTAGAATTTCTTGGAACGATTTTTCCCTGACAGAACGATCTTTTGTTTCTACCCAAAACTCATCCAAAACGGCTCCGAATGAAACACCATCTAATGCACGTTCGTTTAAAATTGGTGCTACGTAACCACCATCTTCAATTAAAAGTATTTTTTCATTTTTGGTAATCACGGCGAGTAATTTATTTAAAAACAAAAAAACAGCCAATTGTCTCATTGCGTCGAAAAAACCTAGTTTTGCTTCTTCTAGTTTATGACGGAATGTAGAATGAAGTTCAAAGTCACTATACAAAGGAGATACACCATAATAAGGAGTATTATTTTTTGTTAGTTTGAATTCGAGGCCAGCCATAAAAAACATTTCCGTTGGAATATCCAACAAAATATCCAAATAAACGGGAGGAATATTTCCACCATACTTAACGAAGGCGACATCTAAAGAATTTACCTTCAACCTTCGGAAAGTTTCTATTAGAGAAATAATTTCTGAAGTAATGTGATGAATTAAAAAAACATGAACACCTTCAAAATTAAAATTATGTCCTTGAGAGTTTGCAATTTCTTCTAATAAAGGCATCCGTTTTAAATAAAAAGAAGAATCAAGTAAGGTTCTTTTTTGGTTGATACTAAAATTTAGAACACGATCTAAACGAGAAAGATCAACATAAACTGAAACCTTTCCAATAAGGGCACGGACGGTATTTCCTTCTTTGATTTTTTTAGATGCAGATGAATCTTCAAGTAAAAGGAATAATTTTTTTAGAATCGATAATGAAACACTAGGGTCAGAACTTAAAATCAGGCTTCGATATTGCTCTTCCCAATAAAAATTTATATTTGTTAGTTTTCCAAGAGGAGTTTTTTCAATTTGAGAAAATACCTTACTAAAATGACTATTCTCTTCTTCGTAAAAAGTTTCTCCCTTCTGAGCTGCATTGATCATTCCGTTGCTCAAGGATTCACTAATTTTGGAAGCTCCCGCAATATAAGTTCTTGTATGAGCATCACTAATGATTTCATGTTTGATGTTAGTCAAATTCAAACATCCATCTTCCTGCGTATCAATAGTTATGCGAAGAAAAAAATCACCAATCCTATATTGACTAGCAACTCTTTCCATTAAAATATAATAACCGGAATCATGAACGAATTCGGCTTCAAAAGGAAATAACAATGCTACTGAAGAATTTCGATTAGGATCTTCTCCGTAAAATTCCGGGTGAATTTTTTTTGCTATCGATTGTTGTTGAAAGGATCCAAATACAAAACGTAAGTTTTCTTCAAATTGTTCTCGAAACAATACCCAATCTTTTAGAATTCCTGCTCTCGCAAAAACTTGAACATGTTGGATGTGCATGTCCACTAACTCATGATTTATGTTCGGATTAATTTTATAAATAAAAGACAAATCACCAGGAAGAGAAATTAATTGGTTGCCGATCTCTTCCCCAATCGTTCGCGAAAGAATCGAAAGCCCAAAAAAAATCCGAAGGTTTGTCAGATCGATTTCCCAGAGTCGATCTTCTACCGGAACGAGGACAGGCCCAAGCGATGTATGTATCTCTTTTTTTTCTGACATAGAGTTATTTAAAATCTACCACTACCTTAACACTGGAAGGATCTTTTGCTGTTGCATAAGCCTCTTCCAATTGGTCTGAAGAAAAACGATGAGAAATTAAATTAGTTTCGAGAGCGTTCGTGATCTCTGGATTATCACGAAGTAAAGAGATGGCCATATGGAAATCTCCACATCGAGAACTGTGAATTTCCTTTCCGTCGACAAAGAATTGTTTTACCAAACCAACATCATCTGACCAGTTATTTTGATTACTGGTGTCTACAAGGATTGCTCCTCTTGGTCGAACCAAAGAATTTTCATGAGCAGGATTTGGTCGGATGGCAAGGCTCAATTCTTCTGGACTGGAAACTATCACTAGATCAAAGCGAGGAACTCTATCGGAAAATTTAGGTGAGTTCAATATACCTTCTGCTTCCTCTGCACTTCCTTCAAACACATTGAATTGTTTTTTTAGATTCCCTTTGATTGTTTCAGATACCCCGTTAAACAAAAATATATTTTTGTTTTTGCGATTTTCCTTTTTCCAATGGAACAATGTATTGGATTCTGAATAAGGAAGGATTGAAAGTTCATCTACCACTAGTTCTGTCAAATGAGCAAGACCTGCCATTATTTGGCCATTGGTTGTTTTTAGATGGACTTCTCGTTTAGCAATTTTCAAAGCTGATTCAAACCCTGAAGTTGTGGAAGTTGTATCATAAACAATATCAAACTTGTTTTTGAGTGCAGGAATCTCTGTTTTGCGAAGATCAACTACCTCGTCTGCACCCATGGCTTTAGATAAGGTAACCAAATGGTCATGTCGGGTAATCGCAGTTATGCGAAAATCAGAATTATTTGTTTTGCGATATGATGCAAGTGCTGCCAAAATCAAACTTCCTAAACGACGTGGCCCGAGAACCGCCACATGGTCTCCCGGTTTCGGCGGAGAGGCAAGGATTGCTTGTAAAGCGGCAGCAAATGGTTCCATAAGAACAGCTGCCTTTGAAGAAACACCCTCGAGAGAAATTGCAGCATGTATTGGCGCTAAAATATAAGGACCAAATCCGCCAGGTAAGCGATCAATTCCGAGCACTCTCCTTTCGGGGGAATGAGTCGGGATACCTTCCCTACAAAATGCGTCAGGGACTTTATCTCCTCGTGCCTCAAAGGTATCATTAATTTCAACAACGAACTGTTTGCCTTGGTCGGCGCCAAGACCTTCGGCAAGGACTTCATGCCCAATGATTTGTGGAAGAGGAAAGGGTAAAAAACGTCTATCGATATCGGTAGAACAAACTCCGCAGGATATGGTTTTGAGGGGAATGTAACCAGGCCCTAGATGGAGATACTCTTGGCCGTTTCGTTTGATCTCCCAACCTTCCGTTTCACTACCAAAATACTCGTATTCTGCGGATTCAAACGAGTCTTCGGATGTATAATCCTTCGCTCGAAATTTTAAGTTCATTACCTATTGTTGATAAAAAAAAGAAGAATGATCGTCAATGTAAAAAAGGTAAAGTTCAAAAGAAAGCCCTGTCTGATTTCTCGTCTCTCTTTATCACCAAGTAAATAACTAGTAACAAAGACAGAGAAAAAACCACCTAAGTGCGCCCAGTGCGCCACTTGATCACGTGCAAACAAATTGGTAACATCAGAATAAACCATCATCCAACCAAACAAAAAAACTGGGAAAGGAATGGATTTTCTTTTGGAAATGGGAAATTGAAAAGGGGAAAGTAATGTGGCAGCAGAAGCCAAACCCGAAATGGCCCCACTCGCACCCACAATGGGGGTCCTATCTCCTAAAATTAGTCCTCTGACTACTGCATCACCTAATACAGATAATACGCCAGCCATAAAATAAAACAATAACCACTTACCTTTACCAACTCGATTCTCTACTACCCGACCAAGGATTAAAAGAAAAAATAAATTGGATAAAAGGTGGGCACCGGATCCATGAAAAAAGGTAGAAAGAATCCAATTGATCGGCTCAAATTCACCTGGTGTTGCAATAAAGTATACCCCAACCAGTTCTGGAAAAAAAATAGATACAACAGGGTATAATAAAAAAAGGAATAATGAAAATCCAGCTGTGAGGGGAAATTCCCAAAGAAACGATCGCATAACTATTGAAATGTGGGTGGTTTGACTTCTTCTGGATTTCTTACGTATGACGGATCAAAACCTGGAATCCCAGCTGCCAATTCATGTAAATCTGGTTGTTTCCAAATAATTTCATAATAATCCAAAGCCCCGTAAGAATCAAAATGACTATCATAGAGCAACCGTAAATACTTTTCGCGGTCAGAAAAGATGATTCGATTCACTTCATGGGCCATTTCAGCAAAAGTTCGGCTTTCTCTATCAAATTCATCAACAGAATCATGTAATAGCCCAAGGAGTACAATATACTTTTCTGCTTGTTTGAGGGACTTTAAGGAATATGCCAATTCCTGAAGTTTCATTAAATACAAATAAGGCCGAATGTTTTTTCCTACGATTAACTTCTGTTTTGCAACTGCAATTTCGCGATACCCTAAACGAAGATAGGACTTAGTTTCTGTTTTTTCCTTTCCATTAGCAAGTCTTGCCAGGCGACCCAGCTCTGTTTCCAACTCTTCAATTTCATCTTCTAAAACAAAAATATAAAGTTGGATGAGAAGTCCCTGTGTTCTTCTAAGTTCCGAATAGGAACGTCCCAAATCCATTTGTAAATGCAGAATTTCTGATTCTATATGGTGTTGTACACAACGTTTGAAATACTTTTTTTGGTCGTCAGTTCCTCTATTACTGATTGTTGAATTTAGAATGCGTAGAAACTCGTAGTTGTCCTTAAGTCCATAGCTAACACGAATTAACTGAGTTGCTTTGGAACTGGACTGGTCCGGTGTCATCTCTCCGATTGCAGCGAGGAAGAGTAGTAGTATTACCGAAAAACGTTTCATCTATGGAAATAGTTTCGGCCGTACACAGAAAACATTAGCATGATAAAAAAGAAAAGACATCTACGTCTCATATTCTAGAATTATGTCGAGAGGAACCTGTGCAAAAGTTAGGATCACTACCAACTTCCCCTTCGGAAGCCATTGACCTCCTTAAATCCGAAATGGACCAACCGGTCTGGGAATCACGTCTTTTGGATTTAATGAAATTAGCTGCAGATGGTGATAAAAACACCTGGACAATGATCTATCAAATCATTCGAGAAGCCGACTCTGGTCGACTGAGTTGGGGTTATCATAAATCATTGTTATCTGGAATGGTATATCTACTCTCCTATGTTGGAGATTCTAAGAGTTATCGTGTTTTATTGAATTATGTCAAATCTCTCGACCGCGCCATTCCCATCGGAGCCATGGAACTTATCTCCGATTTACTTCCGACATTTGCAGAACTTGATATTCGCGAACTGTTTACCATCGCTTCGAATGTAGATGAACTTAAGTCTGCATTTGGAATTTTGGCATTATGTAAACTCAATATGGAAAATCGACTTTCCGATGATGAAAAAGAAAAACTCAAAGATTTTTTATCTACATATAAAAATTATAAATACTACCTCACCGATACAATTGAAATCACGTTAGAACAATTAAATGAAACTGATGCGAGTGACATGTTATCGGAGTTAGATGGAATTTTTCAATGAAAGCAGCAGTCCTCCCCCAAGGTTCTAGATCCCTTGAAATTCAAGAATTAGATCTCCCTCCTCTCCTTCCCAACCAAGTAAAACTCAAAGTCAAAGCCTGCGGTATTTGTGGATCAGACATACACTTGGTTTTACATGGAAAAATGAAAGCCAGTTATACACCTTGTGTTCCAGGCCACGAAACCTCAGGAGTTGTGGAAGAAGTTGGAGAAGAAGTTACCAAATTCAAAAAAGGAGACCGAGTGGTTGTCAGTGCAGGAACTTCCTGTGGAAAATGTAAACATTGTTTGGTGGGCCGTGAAAACCTATGTGAAGAAATTGGAGTTCTTGGTTTTAACCAACGCGGAGGATTTGCAGAATACTTACAAATCGAAGAACGATATCTACATCAGTTACCTGACGAAATCCCATTTACAGAAGGTGCCATTCTAGCCGATGCCGTCTCTACCCCCTACCATGCAGTCAAATACCAAGGAGAAATCAAACCAGGGGATACGGTTGCGATTATAGGCTGTGGAGGTTTAGGAATCCATGCTGTTGCCATCGCCAAGGCTTTGGGAGCCGGTCGTATCTTTGCTGTAGATATTGATAGTGGTTCTTTGGAAAATGCAAAGGCATACGGAGCCGATGAACTGATCCTCGTCGAAAAAACTATGCAAGTGGGCAAGGTTTTAAAGGAAAAATCTGGCGGCATAGATTTGTTATGCGACTTTTCGGGATATATGCCAAATATTGAAAATTCTGTTCGGGCTATGAGTCGAGGAGGACGGATTGTCCTTGTTGGTATCGGCCGAAACAAACTAGAAATACCCATGCCATTTTTTCTGATTGAACGACAAATCAGAATCACAGGTTCTTATGGGTCTGACAGAAGGGCGATCCCCGAACTCATCCAACTTTATAAAGACAAAAAATTAAGCCTGACAAAGTCTATTAGTGGAGTGCATAAGTTAGAAGATACCAATGAATTTTTGCATGCCTTGGAAGAGAAAAAAGGAAATCCTATTCGTTTTATCATCAATCCGGAATTATAAATTTTAGATTGATGACCGATTCATCAAATTTGAATTTTGATTCATTGATTTCTAGATAAGTTTGGTAATTCCTAAGTTTTGTTTTAGTTTATTTAATTTCCACAAGAAGGAAACTCAAATCGTCCATTTGATACTTCCATCCAACGGAAAATTTAAAAAGAGAATCTTGAATGACCTTTGCCAAGTCTTGGAATTTTTGATATCGATTGTCCCATAATAACGATTTGAGTTTTTCTTCACCAAAACTATCACCAGCCTCATTTAACAAATCAAAGATTCCATCTGTATAGAGTAGAATTTTATCCCCTGATTGTAATTTTACAGTCTCCTCTGCATAAGGTAAATGTGAGAATAAACCTAATGGTTTCCCTTTAACATTTAAATGAATTACCTCTGATTCGGAATTTCGAATCAGAAAAAAACCTGGATGGCCTGCGTTACTAAATGTCGCTGTAAACGATTCTGTATCGATAAATACATAAGATGCCGTGATGAATAAATTTTTTGTTTTTCCAACCAAATGCCTGTTCATCGAATGAAAAACACGCGAAGGAAACTGCAGATAAGCACTTGCTCCCACAAATGCCATTTTCGACATGGCGGCCACCATGGCAGAAGAAATCCCATGCCCAGAAACATCTGCCATGAGAATGGCCCAATTCCCCATACTGTCTTTTGTATGGTCAAAATAATCACCACCTACCGATTCTAGGTTTTGTGAAAATCCAATGATCCGAATTCGTTCATCTTCATTGTATTTAGATGATAACAATGATTTTTGGAGAGCATGGGCCAAGGCCAAATCTTTATCGATTTGGATCAATCTTTGTAATTCTTTGTTTTTATTTCTTAATTCGGCATTCATCCGACTGATGGATTGTAGAAGTTGCCAATAATGTTTGAAAACATAAAATCCAAACAAAACCATCATCATTATAAAACTATAATGAATGAGTCTAACTCCATAATTTAAAAACCCAAGATCTATCAAAATATCATGAAGCCCACCAACGACGATAAACAATAATCCGAAGGTAATGGTTTGAAGATTTTTATTTCCTTTAATCAAAACGTAAACAGAAGAAAAAATGGCAACGATTCCTTCAAAAATAATGATCCAATCGTAATCATTTTCACTATTAAGAAAAGAAATTCCATTTTCATAATTATTCACTAGTGAAATAAAAAACACAAACAAATGAAGGACCGCGATCGCCTTAAAAAGATTTCGAAAAAATGGAGGGAAAATCCCAATCAAAAAAAGTAAAAGTGCAAAGGGGAAAAATGCAAAATTAAAAAAAGCAAGTGGTATAACAAAATAAGAAAACTGACTCAATGAAAAACCAACAAACCCATTCAAAACTTCAATCAAAGAGGCAGAGAATAACAGAATTGAAAAATTAAGAAAAATAATTTCTCTTTTTCTTAAAAAATAAAACCCGAAAAATATGATTGAAAGGATTAGTAAAATAGGAGCAAAAAAAGTTTCAGAAAAATTATCCAAAAACAAATCTACTAAAGCTTGTGAATGATCTTTAAAAAAAACTTCACGATCCATTCCTATAAAACCACGATATCTGGAATGAAATTGGATGATGAGTGAACCAGAAGGATCTTGTTTTAGAGGGATGATATAAGGAAAAATATGATCATGAAGTTTTGATTCAAAAACCAATTCACTACCTTGGAAAATCTTAAATTGTTCTAAAGCAATCCCAATAGATAAAACAGGGCTTTTGAGTTGTCTTATAAATTGATCACTAAATTTTACATATAGATACTGGCTTTCCTTAGATTCCATCCCCAATTCATTGGGTTTCATTTTTCGCCAAACATTGTTAGGAATCGAATTCGGGTCCAATACTTCCTCGGAAGACCAAAAGTAATACCGATCCAGAAGATAAACAGATTGTTGGAACTGGTGGTCGGGTTTAGTTTCCGAATGTAAGTCCAAACAACCTAAAAATAAAACTGCAAACCCCAAATAAAGAATAAACTGCAAGAGAGTATGAATTGATTTATATGATTTGACTTCTTTCAAAATTTTATTCCTATAGGACAAGCAGGATACGTTCAATGAATCGCAATCGATTCCTATCATTTTTTTACCTACTCACCTTCCTATTATTGTCTCTTACTACGCTTATGGCCCAAGAAGAGAAAACCCCCCAAGAATTATTCGTGGAAGACAAATTGGAATGTTATTCCATCGCCACGGACATTGATGGACAAGAACACCAAAAATCTCTGAAGTGTATCTCTAAAGATTCCATCTGTTACATTATCCAAGGTTTTGCGATGAGTTGTATTCCTCGTACAGGAAGATATCCTGCTGAGTTACCCAATCTGAATCCAAAACCGACCCAACCATAATCGTATAACAGGAGATTTATGAAAATCAAAACAAAAATCAGCGAAATGTTGAAAATTGATCTACCGATCATCGCAGCACCTATGTTCCTTGTCTCCTATCCGGAGTTAGTGGTGGCAGTTTCCGAGGCTGGGGGGATTGGTTGTTTCCCGTCTTTGAACTACAGAACGCCAGAACAATTGCGCGAAGGAATCCTTGAAATTCGTTCAAAAACAAAAAAACCCATAGGTGTCAATTTGATCCTACACAAAGAACACAACCCTAATTGGGCGAAACAATTTGAAGTAGTTATGGATTTAAAAGTAGAACTCATCATCACAAGTCTGGGAACTCCTAGAACCATTGCGAAAGAAATCAAATCGAATGGATCCACTTTGTTTTGCGATGTGACCACACTCAAACATGCAAACATTGTAGCAAAATCTGGGGCAGACGCTCTCATTGCTGTTTCTCAAGGTGCTGGTGGACATGCCGGAGCCATCACACCTTTCGCACTGATTCCTTACTTGAAAAAAGAAGTAGGGTTACCCGTGATCGCAGCTGGTGCCATCTCTACTGGCTCTCAAATGGCTGCAGCTTTGTCTTTAGGGGCAGATGCAGTTTACATTGGAACTCGTTTCATTGCAACACCTGAATCCAAAGCACAAAATGAATACAAACAAATGTTAATTGATTCAAGTCCTGACGAAATTGTTTATACAGAAAAAATTTCAGGAATACCGGCAAATTGGTTATCAAAATCGGTAGAACGTTCCCCTGAAATTTTAGAAGACGGGCCTAAAAAAATCGCTGCGGGTCATGCTGGCGGAGAAAAAGCCATTGAACAGGAATACAAACGATGGAGAGATATTTGGTCTGCTGGCCAAGGGGTAGCGCAAATCCATGAAGTGAAACCTGCAGGTGAGATTGTAAAAGAGATCGCAAGTGAATACCTGGCAACAGTGAACAATCTTCCTCGCTAAACAAAGATCAAACGAATCGATCAAATAGGTCGATTCGTTTGGCACCAAATAAAAAGGATAGTTTTATATCCGTTCTTTCCTAATTGATTTACTTTTCAAAAATGAATTTAAAACTTAAATTTTGAGAATGGCTTCGGTCATTCCTTTGGTATCTAAATAATCGTTCGACTTATAAATCATCTTTCCCTCTGGAGTGAGGATCAAGAAAAAAGGTAAGCCGATTTTCAATTCAGGGTAATTCGGATCATTGGCGAATTCTTCGAATATTGGGTCTGTGTCATAAACCTTCCAAAGAACGACTTTGTTTTTGAGAGTTTCATTCCATTGCTTTTGAGTTAGAGTCAATTTCTGAAACTCTTTGCAGTTCGTACACCAGTCTGCATAAAAATCAATAAATATCGGTTTTCCTGTTTCTTTAGCGATCCGGTATACTTCCCCTTTCGACCGGTTCCATTCCAAATTCCCGTGGACTTCCGTCGGGGCCGCGGTAAATGTTAAACCCGATGCAACTGACGAAAATTTATAAACAGTAGATTGTAAAAGTATAACAAGAACAACAATCGAAGTATAAACTCCCATTTGTAACAGTGAAAGTTTCATTTTCTCAAAAGGAAGACCCTCTTTCTTTTGTAAGTAGAGAAAACTTAATGCCAAAGTCCAAATCAGAAAAACCTTCGTTGATAAACTCGAATCCAAACCCCAAAGTCCAAAAGCCTTTTCCAAATAAGTATATGAAAAATATAAAATGAGCAGAGCAAGAATCCACTGAATTGTCTTCATCCATTTACCGGACTTAGGCAAAGCAAAACCAAAAACTCCGATGAGTAAAAAAGGGATCCCAAGTCCTAAACCAAAAACAAACATTTTTAAAGAAGTAAAAAGGATCGGCAAAATGTTGAATCCTTCGGTTTGGTAGGTAATGAGTTGGACAAGAATGGATACAACGACAGGCCCAACACAAGGTGAGGAAAGAAGGCCGGCACCGATTCCCAAAAAGAAAGTATTCGCATAACTTACGTTTACTGAATTTCTGAGATCACCAGAGAAAAAGGGAAAGTATAAAAACTCGGCTACACTCAAACCCAAAATGAATAACAAAATTGAAAGTACAAGTTGAGTCTCTGGGTAACGTAAAAAAGAATTAAATACCCCACCGCTAAAACCCGCAACAAGACCAAATACAGCATACATCGTTGCAAGACCGATATAATATACGAGTGGGTGAGACCATTTGTGCTTGGAAACACGAGACTTTAAAATTCCAGCTGTGATAGGGTATAGAGGATACACACAGGGTAAAAGTCCTGCCAAAAGCCCACCTAGTGCTAAAAAGAAAATACTTAAAAACGAAAATGAACCAGAAGATAATTGGGCTTCAATAAAGGATTGGATTTCAGATACCATACACTCTGTCTTAGAACGTAGCTGTGGCTTTCAAAACAATAGTTCGATCCAATCTTCCATATTCGGAAATAGGATGCGAAACAGGTTTGGAAAACTGTTCTATATATTCGACACGATTTGATGCCTCCCCGGTACTGTCTACATACCATTTATTTGGCTCTCCCTTAGAATCATACGAACGAACCTCTGTATATCCCAGAGCCAAACGTGCGGAAGGAGTCATAAACCATTCGGCAAAAATTTGACGGGAAATATAATAGGACTGATTGGAATAAAGAGGATCTGTAGTACCTGGTTTGAATCGTAACCAAGGTTCTCTTTCGACAACCTCAGTCGCTCGGAGTCCGGGAGCAGGACCACCAGTGGCAATTTCTCCGCGAGCCACAAGTCGAATTGTTCCATTTCCAAGTCCTGCCCAAACATAAGCTCCTCGTCCGGTTGATTCGGGAACCATGGTAGCTGGTTGGTACGGTGCCAAACGGTCTACAATCTGACCACCTAATTGTTTTTTGGCCATCCCTCCCAATCCCAAGTTGAGTATATCTTTCCAAACAAGGTGAGACTCGACTGCAATCACCTGTTCTTGGTTCAATGAAACACTACCCTGTTTTCTTGTGGCTGGGTTTCCATCACTGGCGAGGCAACTTGTTTTCCCTTCTCTACATTCATCACTCGCATAACCAAATGCATTCGATGCCCTTCCTAAAAGATGGAGTCCCGTTTTTAAATTCTCGGACCAACTGGGTTCCCATCCTAGTTTCCCAATCACATCATATCCGGTGTTCGTTGTATTTTGTGTATTTCGGTAACCTTCTCCATTGACGACAGCAGTTTGAACGGAAAAAGATTTCCAACGGAGTATATAATTAATTCCAAGATCCACAGGATCTTTTGCAAAACCCAAAGACTCTAACGGTGATTTATCAAAATAACGCCAATCATAGTTTCCAGACCATACAGAAAACATATGTGGTAATTCAAACATTCCAAATTGAATCTGATGTTTTGTATTTCCAAGTTCAAAAGTTTTGGAGATGTTTGCTCGCCTAACCAGAAATACATATGGATTGGATTTATTGCCAGTACCAGCCAAAGTATCGTTGGTTAAGGCATCATTACGTAGGATTTCTCCCCAAAATTCAGTCTTAATGCCGGTATTTTCCCATTCTTTGGAAATTGAAAACATTGTCCATGGCATAGAAAAACCAGCTTTGTCAGACGGCGATAGGTCTGTTGTGCCGGAAGCTTTGTCGCGGATGCGATAAGATGCTGTGGGAGTTAAGATGGCCCCAAGTTTTAGTCCATAGTAACCATCTGGTTCGTCTTTTTTTGTTGTAACGACCTCTTCGCCAAATAATGAAAAGGTGAAGAGGTATAAAAGAATTAAGAACTGAAAATTGTATTTCACTTTTTACCGTAAGTTTCGTCCGGAGTAAAACTTGTATCTTCCCAACCAACAGGTTTGTGACAAGGAAGGCAACGAGACAACATTGGATTATCTTTTCGTTTTTCTCTGAGCTGAATGGTAGCACCATCCTTAGTGATTAATTCTTTGTAATCATTTTTTTCCAATTCAGTGGCCCCTAATTTAACAGCACCACCAGAACTTTTAGAAAATTCTGAACCATTGATATTAACAAGGCCCTCGCAAACGCAAGTATATCCCTTCTTTTCTTTTTCTTCGTAGAACACTCCAAAAGCTGTTCCGCGAACACCAGCAGTGGTTGTAGGAGTAGAGACCTCAAAACTTCCTTTTTTAAAATTACTAACCCGAAACCAGGCTGCCCCTTTTTCTACATAAGCTTTGGCGAGTTTTTTTTCTGAATTCCATTCTTTTAAAGTAAAATCTGTGTTAGGTTGAATGCGAATCTCCGTTTCTTGGTATAGGAAGTCTACCTTGGATCCGTTTCCTGTTTTGATTCTATCGCCTGGCTTGAGGATGTCGTTAACTTTCAAAGTTTTCCAAAGTTTAGAGGAATCTGTGGAAGATAAAAAACTCACCTTCCCACGAGTAAAAGTTGCAACAGCAAATTCTTCCGCAGAAAGGGAAACAGTAGTTAGGATGAAGGAGGAAAGGGTTAGAAAGATTCTGAGGCTCATAATCTCTCTAACAAACATAAGGAAAAAATTTATCAACCGAATTTATGAATTCGGTTGTAGATTAAATTACCAAGGGATTGAAAAACCCATACCTTTCAATTTGTACTCTAATTCCTCACGTTCTCGGCTTTTTTTAGCGGTGGAACCTTGTTCGTCTAACAAACCCAGTTCGATTGCTTTCTTTTTAGCCCCTTCTTTGCCAGAAGTGTTGAGTGCATTGATGATTTCTGTGTCATATTTAGTCAAATTGAGGGCAGACAAACGGTAGTCGACAAATGCTTCCCAAGCGTTTGGAACCCATTTTTTAACAATTTGTTCACCGATAGTTTTTGCAAAGAGACGAACTTCCAATTGAGCATGATCATCCATACGAAGTGCTAAAAAGTGAAGTAAGTTATGTAAGTCAATTTTCCAATATGCCTCTGTATAAGTAGCAAGTGGTAAATCTTTTCTAGCCTGTTCGCGAGCTACACCCATTTCTAATCTTTCATTATAAAGATCATTTGCAAACTTCTGAAATTCAGTTTCTCTTTTTGTTAGGTGGTCGCCTTTGGATAATTCTAAAAATCCATCGCTACCTTGTTTGTTTCCAACGGATTGGACTCGCCATTCACCTGGCAGAGTGGTTTGAGCAGAATCGATGGCTACGGAGTAACGCGTAGAGTATTCATTGACATTTGCCATTCGGTGTCGAATCCACTGGCGCCAGGTATCCATAGGAACACGAACGTGTAGCTTTAGTTCGCACATTTCAAAGGGAGTGCTATGACGGTGGCGCATAAGGTACCGAATGAGACCTCGGTCTTCACTTACTTTTTTTGTGCCTTTTCCGTACGAAACGCGTGCTGCTTGAACGATTGATTCATCAGATCCCATATAATCAACGAGTCTGACAAACCCATCATCCAAAACCGGAAATGGTTTTCCTAAAATGGAGTCTAATTCGGGAACGGAAACTCTTGAAATGGATTCGAAATCAGATTGTTGCATATTAGCTTTATTTTTTAGTTCACAGGCATATGAAAAGTCGAAAATAGAGTTATAACGCTGCGTTGCCTTATAAATAGAAAGGATGCTAAATGGCACTTGAAGAAAATTCATTGGAAGATCGTTTGATCAAAATTTCCTCCCGAGACAGCAATAAAAGTCTCATGGTGAACCCGGACAAAATCTATATTTTTCCGGTCCCAAAAACAACGTTCCAGTTTTTGGAAAATATTTGGCAATCTTTCACAAATAAGATGGTTTCTCTCGTAGATTTCAACGATGATCCCATTTTTAATTTTTCGATTTTTGAAGTCATTGACCAAGATGAAATGAAAATTGTGGCCACGGCCACTCACTTCAAACTGAAGGAAATTGCGGAGCGCCGTCGAATTCCGGGAATCGAAGAATACATCAAAAAATCTCGCCCCATCCACTTAGGGGATCCGCGAAATGAGTCGGCCGGATTCATTCGTAAATCGATCATCGATTTCAATAAAGGCCTTAGACCGGAAGTCATCTTCGTTAATTTGAAACAGGAAGAAATCCATCCTGAGAAAAAAGTTTTACTCTCAGAAACAATGAACCACGCCATCGGGATTCCGCTTTTTGTAAACGAAAACCCAATCGGAATTTTATGGGGGATTACCAAAGATCCGATTCCTGAAGACAAAATCCGTCCGCTCACTCTCCAACTTTATTCTTTGTTTGATGTGATTGAATTTGTTGTGGCAAAAGAAATGGAATCAGGTAACGACCATTATATTGCCCAAAAAAATATTGAAAAGGCAGATACAGTTTCTAATTCGAGGAACTTGTTTTATACCACAACCAAAGACCAAAAAGAACCAGTTACTTCGATTATATTCAAATCCCATCAATATAACATTGAATATAGAATGGATGCATCCTTCATCATTCCAACAACTGATGGTTATGCGGTTTCGTTAAAAAGTTTTACTCCTGAAAAATTAAACAATACAGGTAAAAACCTTTTACTCATTCCTGGATTTTTTTGCAGACGTTCCGTAATGGACAAACTCGCAAAAGAACTTGCCCTTAAATATGGATATCGAGTTTTCCTAATGGATATGCGAGGAAGGTCAAGACAAACCATGCCTAAACATGGAAAAAAAGAAGGATGGACTGTAGATAATTACATCCAGGATGACTTTCCAGAAATTTTGCGTTGGATTCGTTGGCACTACCCAAGTGAAAGGACAGTGGTTCTTGGTCATAGTATGGGGGGAATGATTCCTCGTTTTTATGTATCTTCTTACGATAAAATCAAAGAACTAAAAGAAGAGTTCAACTTACCACAACCAGAAGAATACATTGCTGGGATCGTTTCCATTACTTCGCCTAACTATATTAGTTTAAAATCCAACTTTATTGGCCTAGATACTTTGAAACGCGGATTCAGTATGCTTCCGCACAAAATGATTTCTGATATGATTTTGAGTATGGCAAGTTTTTCCATGCAAGCCACAATCCAAACTATTGATCTAAAAAAATTCTTTAAACTAATATTGAACCTTCATTCCAGCTTGAGAAGTTTTAGTTATAATATTGGAACGAAAGTTTTAACCATCAAAGATTTTGTGGGTTATAAAGAAATCACTCCGCCCGAATGGTATTTCCTCATGGAAGATGTGTTTTGCGAAGAATCTGTCTCTGTGATTATGCAATTTTTCCAAAGTCAGATCTCCAACGAACGAAGTTTCTGGTCAAACGATGGCCGAATCAATTATACCGAAAACTTTCTAAACAACTTCAATATGCCAATTTATAGCGTAGTTGGCACTGTTGATAAAATTGTTCCAGAAGAAAGTTTAACAGAACTCAAAGATCTCAAATCAGAAAACAAGGTGATCACTTATTACGAACAAGGTCACCTTGGGATTATTTTTCACGGGGAAACTGTTAGAAAAATTTGTAAAGGGATCGACGAATGGATCCAGGGATTAAAATAATCCCGATATTCCCCTAACGACCGCTAAACCGGTTGTGGATGAGTTCCATTTCTTTTTGGAGAGTGGCATCACGACCGGCGAGGAAATAAGCACCTCTTACAGGAATGCTTGTAATTTCTGAATCTTCCGTAATTGTCACGACAGTTCCAGGAATTTTCGGTGCCAAGGTGTAAGTCCAAGACCCACGCATTTTAAAACTAGCATCCGTCAGTTCTATTTTCCAAAGTTTGTTCGGAATGGATTCGCGAAGTTCAAAAATCATATACCCACCCATATCCGGTGTTTCCTCCCATTTTGTAATCGTACCATCTGACTTAGTTTCTAAAATTTTAATCGCAACCACTTCCTTTCGACGATTGGGAAGGTCACGAACATCAGTGACGTAAGCCCAGATATCTTCTGGTTCTGCTTTCAACCATTCACTGGTTTCCGAATGGAATTTCGGATCTTGGAAATAACCGACTGCTAAAAAAAGAACAACAAGCCCTATAAGTAAAAAACTGGTTCCAAAAGCAAAAAGAACAATTCGTTTCATAACTTTTTTTCTTGCTTAGTCTTGGAATGATCAATCATAATCTTTTCCACAATGCATGCAAATGAACAGATAATTCAAAAGTTTTATACTGCCTTCCAAAACAAAGATGGGCAAACCATGGTATCTCTCTACCATCCCGAGATCGAATTCCAAGATCCTGCTTTTGGTCATTTAAAAGGGAAAGAAGCGGTCGCAATGTGGCTTATGTTAATCGAAAAAAGTCAAAACTTAACGATTCGATTTTCGAATATCAAAGCAGATGACACAAAAGGTTCCGCCGATTGGGAAGCCGATTATAGTTTTAGTAAAACTGGCCGGACAGTACAAAACAAAATCCATGCAAACTTTACTTTTAAAGACGGAAAGATCCTCATTCACAAAGATCATTTTTCTATGTGGAAATGGTTAGGAATGGCTATGGGTCCTATTGGTTATTTTCTCGGTTGGTGGCCGGCACTCGGTAACAAAGTAAAAAAAGAAGCTGTGACAGGATTACAACTTTATATGAAACGAAAACGTATGTAGTATGTTAGTTGGTTTGATAGAGAAACAATCTACCAGTTTATGATTAGTTTCTCTATCAGAATGAATCCTGTTATGGATTCGGCATATTGGAAAGTCCACCGGCGTTCGTAACATCAGAGTATCCAATAGATTCCAAAAATGATTTGGCACTTCCACTGCGACCGCCCGAAGCACAATACACAATGATGGATTTGTTTTTATCTCCAAATTCATCCAATCGTTTTGAAACTTGGTCCACAGGAATATTGATGGCACCTGGGAAATGACCAGATTGGAATTCGGCAACGGTTCTTACATCGACAACCAAAGCACCAGAATCAATTTTTTCTTTCAATTGGGTTTGGTTTACACCAAGTACCGATTTTAATTTATAAATAATAAAAATAACACAAAGAACAACTAAAACAATGATAACAATACGATTCAAAAACTACTCTCCTACTTTGTTAGGATAGACGAAGGAAATAGAATCATTCAGACCAAGTTCACGAAAAAAACAAGAATAATAACCTGTATGGCAAGCCGCGCCAATTTGATCCGTAATGTATTGGATGAAAAAGGGATTAGAATGTACATAAATCGCAGATAAATTTTGAAGGTGGCCAGACTCTTCTCCTTTCACCCATTTTCCATTTCTAGATCTGCTGAAATAAGTTCCAAGGCCTGATTCCACTGCCGAAAGCAAACTTTCCTTTTTCCCCCAAGCCAACATCAAATCTTTCCCTGAAATGTCTTGGGCTAAAAATGGGGAAAGAGGGGGAATGGTTTTTTGAAAAGAAATCCATTCTCCTTCCGTTATTTTCAAACTTCCCAATTCCCATAACAGAAGTTTGTCGGAAATTTCCAATTTAGGATTGATTTCAAGCAGGGCATCTTCATCACAATCAACAAACAATTGTTTTTTGCCAAAATCAAACCGGCTTACAAATTCCTGCGCAAGTGGAGAACTCATTACTTTTAAACTAACATCTTTTGAATTCAGTGTTGGTTTGGATATGATTGTGATCACTTTGTCAGCGGGAAGTTGGATCATATACTTGTCTCCACAGATAGAATTTCTGTAGTTTTAGTTTTTCCACGAAGAGAAAGTGTACCCATAGACTTAACTTTTAGATTTTGTCGAAACTCAAGTGAAATTTGATCGTATAATTCTTTAGAAATTAGAAAGTTTCTTTTTAAATCCTTTCCTAAGGACTCTAGTCTACTCGCCGCATTAACTGTATCACCAATCACTGTGTATTCCAATCGTTTCTCCACACCAACATTTCCCACAACGACCGGTCCATAATGAATTCCAATCCGAATGAAAATAGGTTTCTCACCTAATGTTTCACGTTTTTGGTTCCAGAGAGACAATGCTTTTATCATAGCAACACCCGCTTTGGCTGCATTGGTTGCATCTTCCTTAGTAGGAATTGGAGTTCCAAAAGTAACCATCATCCCATCACCAATGAACTTATCAAGTGTTCCTCTATGTTCAAAGACAACATCTAACATAAAACTATGGTATTCGGAAAGTAAGGACATGGTTTTTTCTGGACCTAGGGTTTCTGAAATTTGTGTAAACCCAACGATATCACAAAATAAAACAGCGATTGTAGTTTCTTTACCGCCAGGTTTAAAAAAATCATCTTCTGCATGATTCATTTCTGCCACTACGTTTGGCGAAAAGTATCGTGTAAGTTGAGTCATCTTCACTTCATTATTTACAGCAGCAAATATTGTTCGCCTAACGCGATAGGTAAGAAAAGCTAAAAAGAATCCAAGAACACCAATGATTCCCATAGACATAATGTAATTATTTACGTGGGCTGCTGGTCCAAGAAAGGCCTCTTTAAAACTTTCCGTACTTACAAATCTAGGATCTTGTTGTGCATAGACCAGAATCCCTGCTTGGCTTATAACAACCCCTAATGCATAAATCATTGGATATATGGGTTGGATGCTAAAGGCATTCATCACCAAAGTGCCCGCAATGATAAAATGTAAATAGGTTTTAATTAAATAAGTTCTTGGAACTTGTGACTCACCGCCAACTGCATTGTACCAAATAAATGGAAGGATGGTAATGATGAATAAATCAATGACCACACAAAACAATCCAACAAAGGAAACAAACTTCCCTTTTTTCAAAAACTTTGATAAAATATAGAGAACTAGATTTAGAGCTAAGGAAATAGAGGTGATGGTTAATATCTCAAATAAAGTCTGAGCAACAAAGAAGGTCCCAATCGTAAGAAGCGAAAAGATTAAAATTTTTCCGTAAAGGCTAAATTTTATTCCTTCAATCTCCTTCTCTCGTAAAATTTGTTCCGACTTTGTTGCCATTGGTTTATTTTAAAAGATCACCTGGATTTGCATCACGATCAGGAACAAACAAAGACAAGGTTTTCTCCTTTCCTGATGCGAGTAACATTGCCTCTGAGAGGCCGAATTTCATTTGGCGAGGTTTTAAGTTTGCAACTACTACCACTTTTTTTCCAACCAATTCTTCTGCCGTATAACTTGCCTTGATCCCAGCGAAAACATTTTTGATTCCTTTTTCTCCAAGGTTAACTTTTACAAATAGAAGTTTGTCGGCGCCTTCCACAGGGTTTGCTTCTACAATAAGACCCACCCGAAGTTCTACTTTGGAAAGTTCGTCAATTGTGATAAAACCATCTTCTGAAACAGTCGCAGAATCAGAGTTTTGCGTTTTCCCTTGTTCTGGTTTAGACTTCTCTGGATTTGCCTTTTCAAAAGCTTCTTTGGTTTCTTGAATCATAAGTGAAATATTTTTTTCCTCTACACGTTTTGATAACATTTGGTATGGCCCAAGGACTTTGTTTTCTAAGGTTTCGGTTAAATTCAGAAAACTTAAATTCGGCACCTGAAACAATGTAGCCAAAGAACTAACTATATTCGGTGTTACCGGAGCCAAATAAGTGAATAGAATCTTCGCACAGTTAAGAGAAGTTGTTACAACCTCTCTTGCTTTTTCAACATCAGATTTAATTAGATTCCAAGGAGCATAATCATTTACATACTTATTAACTTTATCTCCGAGACCTGTAACTTCTCTCATCACCTTAGAATAGTTACGTGATTCATAGGCTTCACGAATTTCTGATTCTTTGGATAATAGTTCGCCAACTAACGATTTTCCTTCTGCAGAAAGATTACCTAATTTACGATCCATTTTATCGAGGATGGAAGTAGACACTCGGGAAACCAAATTCACAAGATTTCCAATCAAATCGGAATTCACTCGAGAAACAAAATCATCAAAAGATATATCTACATCTTCCATCCCTGAACCCAAACGGCAGGCAAGATAAAAGCGAAAATGTTCTACATCTAGATACTTCGCAAAAGTGGAAGCATTGATAAATGTCCCTCTTGATTTAGACATCTTCTCACCGTTTACAGTTAAAAATCCGTGTACATTGAGTTGGGTCGGTGTTTTGTAACCAGAGCCCATAAGCATTGCTGGCCAAAAAAGCCCATGAAAGTAAAGAATATCCTTTCCGATGAAGTGAACAATTTCACCCTTTCCTTCTTTCCAAAACTCGTTGAACTTCTTTTCATCTTTTAAAAAGTTCATAGCGGATGCCATATACCCAACAGGTGCATCCAACCAAACATAAAAATATTTATTTTCTTCTTCTGGAATCGCAAAACCAAAGTAAGGGCCATCGCGACTAATATCCCATTCTTGTAACCCAGAGGTAAACCATTCCTTTAGTTTTTTCTGAGCCCCTTCATTCAAACGACTTCCTTCTTCCATCCAAGTTTGTAATTGAGATTGAAAGTCTTGGAGTTTAAAAAATAAATGTTTGGATTCTTTAAGTACTGGTGTTGTCCCACAGATAGAACAATAAGAATCCTTTAGATCTTTAGGAGAATAACTTGTTCCACAAACTTCACAAGAATCACCATATTGATCTTTGCTGCCACATTTCGGACATATCCCTTTGATGAACCTGTCAGGTAAGAACATCTTATCATGTTCGCAATATGACTGCTCAATGTTTCGTGCAACGATATGACCGTTTTTCTTTAAGGTAAGATAGATGGACTCTGAGTATTTTTTATTTTCTTCCGAATTTGTCGTATAATAGTTATCATACGACACTTCAAAAGACGATAGGTCTTTATAGTGTTCCTTCTGTACCTCTTCAATCATGGACTCGGGAGTTTTGCCTGCTTTTTTAGCGGCGATCATAATTGGAGTTCCGTGTGTATCATCGGCACAGAAAAAATAACAATTATTTCCAACTAACTTTTGGAAACGCACCCAGATATCTGTTTGGACTGCTTCTAATACATGACCTAAGTGGATGGAACCATTGGCATAGGGAAGAGCACTTGTAACGAGTATGTTTTTCGACATAGATTAATTCCAGTTTCCTGATTCGAAGTTCCAATTCAGCCCATTTTTAGGAAAAATCAAGAAAAGAGTAAAAAAATGAAGTTACGGAAGAATCGAAAGTAATAAAATTCACGTTTGTTATGGCTAAGAAAATCGTTCAAAATTTGAAACAAGTCAAAGGGAACAAGGACAGACATCCGGAATCGATCCAATCGACTCTGGAGATAGAAAGTGACCTTCATATTGAATATGCCAAAGTCCTTCTCAGTCTGTGGTCATATGCTTGCAATGCGGATGGCCAGTTCAAAAAGAAAGAAGGGGACATTGTCGGAGAACTGGTGAACGTACTGTTTGAACCTGGTTGCCTCTTAAGCGGATTCCAAGCCCAGAAAAAAACCGTTTTGGATATCCTTTCCAAAACCTTTGAAAACCCCCTTCCTATGAAAACCATCACCAAAGTGGTATCCGATAACGATGAGTACGCATTGAATTTTTTTGAAGATGCAGTTTGTATTGTCGCATCCGATGGAGCTCTCAATCAGGAAGAAATACATTTTTTGGAAGATTTAGCAAACGAACTCAAAATTAGTCATATGGACAAAGTTAGGGTCGAAAAGAAATACCTTGCTTAAAGGTTTTTATTTCATTCTATTTGGGATTTTAGTTTCGGTATCTATCGACCCAAGACCTGGAATGGGGGAGTCTTATAGATCTTCATCGTCATCCAGTTCTAGTAGTTATCGATCCAGTTCCTCTTCTTATTCCAGTTCGAAATCTTCCTATTCTTCCAATACAAAATCAGGATATAGTTCCTCTTCCTCCACTCCGAGTACCCCATCACCTAATCTTTATTTTAACACCAAAGATCACAAAATCACAGTCCATCTGTATTCTGATGGGTCCGCCTTAGTGAAAGAATCATTTACGATTCTTGCAAAACAATCCAATTTAGGAATTCGACGTCCGCAGATTTTTCACCAAGAAAATGGAGAAATCTCCGATATAAAAGTTTCTCCAGAAAATTTCAGCGTTTCGCATAACTATGATTCTATAGATATTTATTGGGAAGAACCGAAAGACAATCCAGAAACCAAAATCTCACTCGAATACAAAATTCTCCAATCCGTAGAGTGGTTAGGTACGCTCCCCTTAATTCATTGGCGGTTTACTAAAACAAGTAACGATTCGGTTCCTTTTTTGTTAGATATTTCATGGGATCCAGATACCATTTCTCCAAATTTACAATTGTATGAAGAAAAAATTGATTCCGAATTAGCAGAATACGTAAAAGAACCTGTCCTCAAAAACCAAAACAATACCGAACTTCATTATTCACCGAACAAAGATGATAAAGAAATAAATTCCATGGTTTTTATTGATTTACCATCCCTTGATTCAAAATCCAATCCGAAACTTTCTGGAACTATTAAAAATATTTCTGATTCGCTAAACAATGGTTACCGATTGAAAGAATATGTTTTTCTAAATGACAATGGTAGTCAAAATTATCAGTCAGAAATCGAAATCTCCAATCAAAACTTAAATTCTGAGCCTTTATTGATCCCATTTGGGTTATTTCAGTTTCGGGAACACGGAGAAACATTTTGGAATCAGATGGTAACTCCAAGATACCAAATTACTTATGCTCTAAAAGGACTAGATAGTTCATTTTGGCACCTTTTCAGTGCGAGTTTAACCAATTTTCAAAAAAGCCAAAATACAAAGTCTATAAATTATTCATTCGCCTATAACACATTAGGGGAAACATCAAATCGAAAAGACAAAGGTTCCGAACATTGGATTCGAGTTACCGGACTCGAAAAAAATAATAATTTGGATATGGAATCCTTTCAAATTCAGGTGGAAAGCGAATCTGATCTCGACAAAGACAATACCACTGTGGAATTGGTGATTGGGGATTGTGAGTTTTGTACCAACTACGAAGACCAAAATTCAATTCTGATACCGATTCAACCAGAATGGAACAAGTCCGGGTTTCTCATCCGATGGACTACAACCATTCCATCAAACTATAATCTTTACGTTCGTGTGCGAGAATCGAACAAATCTTTCAATTACAATCCAATTTTAGTATCATATGCTGTTCTCAATTCTTTCTATCATTCTCCGGGTTCCGGTAGTCATTCTGGTTATTTGATTTTCCTTGGAGTCCTCGGTCTCACCACAACCATCATTAGCTTTTACTTTATTTCGAAATTTAACATTAAACGAAAATATAATAGGAATCGAAATTTCATTCTGAAACAAATCCAACTAGCAGATCCAGAATTTGATTGGCATGAATTTTCAAAGAAAGTCATCTACATATCGGAACAAATTGTTTTCGCTTGGGATAAAGGAAATATGGATCCTGTGCGAAATTTTCTCTCAGCCTCTGTATTCCAAAGGTTTTCGATTCAATTGCGTTTGTTACGAGAAATAGACAAAGAAATCAATCGAATGAAAAATTTTTCAGTCTTGTCTGTTGAAATTTTAAATTTAGAGTTGGAATCGGAATACCAAACCATTCATCTCAAACTGCAATGTATATCTAAAGACCAAACCTTTTCGATTGAGACTAAAGAAGAAAAAATCCAAAAAGAGCTCAACTCTTCTTCTGCAAAAATCTATGAAGAAGTACATTCCTTTACTCGGAAACTCTCCGCCCTAACAAAACCAAAAATGGATTTAGTTCATAATCATTGTCCTTCTTGTGGAGCCAACTCACCACTATCACATCAATCTACCAAATGCCAATATTGCGGTGTGATTTTTAATTCTGGAGAATCAGATTGGGTTTTGACCGAGATCACTCAAATGGTCGAATGGGAACCGACTTCGATTGAAAAAGGAAAAATGAACACAGGCGAAATCTCCAAACAAATATTAGAAGATAGAGCCTCTGCTGTTTTTTGGAAGTATATACAATTCCAATCATTACCTCAAAGTTTAGTTCTGGACAGAGAAAGTACATCGAACGCTATTCAATTGTTAGGTGAACCAGGAAAGGAAATTTTGTTCCTGCCAGTGATCGGTTCTTGCCGGCTCATCCATTGGGACTTGGAATCCAGTCCTAAAACGATGGTTTGTGAAATTCGTTGGAGTGCAGCTTCAAAAAAAAATATGATTCCAGAACATAGGAGAAATCGAATCAAACTGAGTTTATCAGCGAACCGCTCGGCTTCCTTGGGTTTTTCGGAAATGAGCTGTCAAAACTGTGGGGCGAACTTTCCAGAATTGGATGCAACCCATTGTGAATTTTGTAACCAAGAAATTCCAAAGAAAGTAGACGATTGGTTATTAGAAGAAATATCCCCAGCTTAAATCATCACTATTACCTTGGTTTGGTATAACAGATCCAATGTCTGTCAGTAACTGGCTCCACATTCAATTTGGTATCTAAACGAACGATTTCTAACATTTCTTTCACTTCTTCGATTCGATAAGCAGCCAGTAAACTATTGTAAAAATCTCTTTTTAAAATTTCTGGTTCATTATTCGCATAACGTTCTATTAGTTGATTTGTTTGAGTGAGAGAATCAGGTCTCATTAGATCAGAGATGAAAATAAAACTATCGTTATGAATAGATCTTTGAATCGCTCCCCAAAATTGAAATGGATCATGTATATGATGTAATAAAGAATTCGAAAATACTAAATCGTAAGGGGATTCGGGAACAAAGTCCTGAATGAGTTCTTTTTTAAAATCAATTTTATTGTTTCTTTTTTCTGAATCCAATGTATCCATACGCTTCTTACAAAGATCTAACATGAATTCGGACCCATCTAGAAACGTAAAATTCGCCATCGGAAACTGTAAATACAAGCGAGATGACATATCCCCGGGCCCACAACCTAAATCCAAAATGGATTCTGGTACAAACCTTTGGGGGAGTCTATCTTGAAATTTACGAATGAGAAACGAATGAGCTGTTTCAAAATCAGCATTAGCATAAGATTCTACTTGAGTAGGATCTTCCATAAGTTCTGGTTCAGGGATTCGAACCATGTGGTGAAAAGAAAAGTTTACAGATCGTTTCATTCTCTATTAAGGATAAAAATCTCATGAAACAAATCTATCTATCCATCCTTTTCTTTGTTTTTCTGACAAATTGTATGCTTACGGAAGGGATAGGAATTCCTACCTACGGTGCGATCAAAGGTGCAGAAGCAAAAAAAAGAATCTCCAATGCAATTTTAGAAGCAGAATCAACAGCTTCTGCGTTTTGGCTTGCTCAATCAGGAATGAAGGGAGGGCAAGGTCCCATCTCGCCTCTTCTACTCATCAATGGTGTTTTAGCCAAAATTCTTTATTCCTATCTTGCAGAAATCGAAGATAACGAATCCTTTATGGAATCCTCTGTTTTACAATGTGAATCCGATATTCGTACAAAGGGAGCTTTGATTTTAGGAAGTACCTATGATGGTTTAACAACAACTGGCGGGGTCATTCGAGATGCCATTCTTTTGCCAGAGTTTGCATCCTGTGATTTAGTAAATACAGGCAAAATCATTACGATCGAACCAATTCGTTTTTAAATGAGGGTTTTATGAAATCGAATCAATTTAAATTATTAATTTTACTCTTATCGTCTTCTTTTTTTCTAGATTGTCTCAAATCAGTTGAGACGGACAAAGATGCGCAATCGATATTGATGGCAGGTATTGTTGGCTCTTGTTTTAGTATCGATATTTGTTTTGATCAATATGCCAAAACCACTGATGAAGGTGCGAGTTTCCAAGTTTATGACCAATCAGGTAACAGGATTTATGCGAGACAATCTGTCTTAGATTATAGTACTTACCGACCGATTGCTTCTGGATCCAAATGGGTAACAGCAATCACCGCCATGAGAGCCATAGATTGTAATGCTAATAGTGGAACCTATGCAAGTTGCGGAACGGTTACGACAGGAACTTGCGCCACTGGAGGGACTTTGTCCTTAAGTCGAACTACTGGTGAAATTCTTGGATGGACCGGAACGAAAGGATCCATCACCCTCCGTCAGTTATTGTCCTTTACTTCCGGTCTCAACGCAGGTGGGGGGAATGGATCAGGGCAAGCCACTTGTATTTCCACTTTACCCGTCGGTGCCTCTGGTACACAAAAAGATACTTGTGTGAACGACATTCGGGACCAATCGACAGGAACTCCGGGAGCATTGTTCCAATACAATTCCAATCATATGGCAGTCGCACAACGTATGTTAGAGGTATCTTGTGGAAAAACTTGGAATACTATTTTCACTCAACTCATTGTCACTCCTTTAGGATGGGATTCAAGTCAAGCCGTTTGGAAAGGTAATTACCGAACCAGTGAAGACACCGATGGAAGTTTGTCTGGAGCCTTTGGCCTTTCCATCTCGCCAGAACATTATGCGAGAATGTTAAATGCTCTTCTTACCAATGGAACAGCAAAAAATGCATCAGGTGCAAACATCGCCAATTTTTTATCCACAACCTCGGTGACAGAAATTTTGGCAGACCAATACCAAGGAGCAAAGATTGGATATTCTCAATTCTCTGCATTTGGATATAAATGGCAATATGGACTCGGAAATTGGAGATTTTGCACGAATACTGAAGTTCCGACAGAATGTGATAAAGACCTTATCTCTCATAGCATTGGAATCAACGGATTTTATCCATGGGTAGATAAAAATCGAAGTTATATGGCCATCTTAGCAGTCAATAATATCGGAAGAAAAAATGGATTGAGTTTGTTACCAGCTTCATCAACCTCATTATTCTTTGCAGAAACTGTTAGACCACTCATACATACTCAAATAGGAAAGTAACCATGACAAAAAAACAATTCGTTCTACTAACATTGATAGGAGTTTCCCTTCTATCTAACATATCCAATCTTGTTGCTCAGACACCAGAATGGTCCGAGTCCAAACGTAAAAAAGGAATCCAAGTTTTAACTCGTCCTTTTGCAGGCTCTAATCTAGATGAATTTTTAGGCCGAACAGAGGTAGATGCTTCCATCTCTCAAATCATTGCCCTACTCACGGATCCCGCTTCTTGTAAAAATCTTTACCACCAATGTAAAGAACTCACAGTGCTTTCCGGTACAGAAAAAAAATCAGTGGTTTACTTACGTAATGGTGCCCCTTGGCCAGTCAATGATCGTGATTTGATTATGGATCGAAGTTTTGAACAAAATGAAAAAACTTTGGTTACAATTATGAAGATCAAACGACTTGATTCCAATGCACGCCCTACACCCTCCGGTGTCACTCGTATGGAAAACTTTGAAGGTGTTTGGCGAATCATTCCACAAACCAATGGAAAACTAAAAATTGAATACCAAGCACATTTTGAACCAGGTGGATCTGTTCCCCAATCAGTGATTAACTTGGTTTTAACGGACACTCCTTATGAATCACTTCTCAACGTACAAAAGTTAGTGGAAGAAGGAAAACATAAAGATACAAAATTTGATTGGATCAAGGAACCAACAAAAAACTAAATCCTATCTTTAGTTTAATGAAGACCTGTAACGGGCTTCACAGTGAACTATTTATAGTTTGTCTGTGAAGTCAAAATACAGTCCGAAATCCATAACTGACAAAATTCGATCCACAATTGGGATCTGGCGGACAATAGAGACCAAAAATTCCTGATCTGTGATGGACTCGTAAAAAAATTTCTGTTTTTCTTTCGAAAGGTAAATAAGAACTAAATTCTACCATCATATAGTTAAGTAAAGCCCTAGATTCAATGGCATCTTTTTGTAAACCATCCAGATAATATCCTTTGGCTTTATTTTCTAATTTTGGATTTTCGGAGGCGAGAGACAAACCTTCACCTAACGATAAACTGAATGGGGAACCGTACATACGATCTATTTTTACAATGTAAAATCCATTCACTTCCCAATGGTTCATTTCACCAAAATGTTTGGTAACATTACCTTCCCATAAAAAATCAAACCATCGAATCCGGTAATCAAATGGTCGTGAAATTCCCAAACTTCCTATATACGATTCTTTATAATCAGTTTTTTGTCGAAACACAATGGGGATCAAATCGGTAGTGGTAAAAATCCCACCATACATCACCAAGTTCCAATTTTCTTTTGGGATAGAAACGGAGTTTAGATCTTTTAGAGGAAAAGTTGCGAAGAATATGACGAAAGATCCAATCAGAAAAAATTTACGAATTTGCGGGGCTATAATCTTTTTTATCTGAATCAAATCGATTGTTCCTTAGTTATGGTTGGAACCAATCTTGGTTTCTTTTTTCCCATTCCTTTAATTGCAAATGGATGTTGTCATAATTTTGAAGAAATAATCGCCTTAAGAAAGTTTCATATTCCTTACAGTTGTCTGACTGCGACTGATTTAATGACTCTCTTAGTTTTGTTGGTTTTTCTTGATTACAATATTTTTGCAAAACGGTAGGGTATCGGTTGGAATTTAAAGCTGGTGAAAGGATACTCGACATAGTCCCAATATAAAATGGCATGGGGGCCCAAATGGTTTCATGAGTGAATAAAAATGAAATTCTATGTAAATTGGTTTCACCCGATGTCCAAACTAGTTCCGCTTCTGTTTCCATTGTTCCATAATATAACATAGTCAATGCGAGAAGACTGGCTCCAATACTATAAAATGGTTTTTGACTCTCTTTTCGGATGACAATTGTCAGGTTGTCGATATTAGATAACTCAAATCCACGATCCCATCTTGGTAGTTCGTTAGGATTGATTGGTTTTTCTGGTTTTGGTTTTGGGGCATGGTCTGGATTTGGTTCCGCTAGCGGAACTGTTGTTAAATCAACTACATTCGCATTTTCATCCAAAAGAATGGCCGGTGGCACTGGAAAAATTTCATTAAATACCTTGGCTAAAATTGAATCTGTAGTAGTCCATCGAATGGAAATCATTTTAGTTTTGGAAATTTTCGCTTCTGAACTCAACTCAGGCATTGGAGTTTTACAAGAAAGATTCAAAACCAAAAAAATAATGAAAAAGGAAACTAGCTTTAGATTCATATTTACTTAAATTTCAAACTTCCCATTGGTAAAATTCTAAACTCGAATGAAACTAACAATGTAATCATCGGCAAAATGAAATTACACTTAACATGGATAAGATTATATCACTCACATTAGACATTAAATTTGTAAGTTGATACAAAATTATATGTTTATATTCTGTCCAAATTTCAATAAATTGCCATCTAAATCGACAACATAAAACTCTCTCATTCCCCAAGGTTTATCCATAATGTGAGCATTTTTATGGACAATTCCTTTGTTTTTGAAATCAACATACATGGAATCTATAGAATCTACCTGATAATAAACACTAGAGTTTTGTGGTATGGATGGATCATCACATAACCATAAATGAAGTTCAAATCCATCCTTTTCTAATAAAAAAATATCATCATATTCCTTTAGAGTTTTAAACCCTAAGTTCTCTTCATAAAAATTTTTGGACTTTTGCAGATCTAAAGATGGGAGTTGTGGAATTGATTTTTTGATCATAGATTACTGTTAGTTTCTAGTCCCGGATTCAAAGTTTCCAACTTTATTTTTTCTATTTGGATGGATCCTTTTGTAGAAAAAATTTTTGGCTTTGATTTCTGCGCATAAAAAAGGCCCGAAAATTCGGGCCTCTACTTTCCAAATCCTCTGCTGTTTGAGCGAACCCTAACAACAGAGAAGAAAATTTAGTTTCTAATTAAGAAGCTAATGCTTGGTCAAGTAAGTCTTTCGCTACTACACGAAGAGCCATTACTTCTTCCGCACCTTCAAAAATTGAGAATACACGAGCATCTACGAAATAACGTGATACAGGATACTCTTCCGCATAACCCATACCACCATGAATTTGCATTGCTTCACGAGTCACCCACTCAGCAATTTTGGATGCATACAATTTAACAAGTGTTGCTTCCATTTGACCTTTGTGGTTATCGAGTAGTGTTGCTACATAGTTAGTATACTGACGAGTTGCTTGCACAATCATTGCCATCTTCGCAATTTTGAACTTAGTTAAAGTATAATCGTAAATTGGTTTTGCGAATACTTTACGTTCTTGGGAATAACGAAGAGCTGCTTCAAGAGCTGCTTGCATCACACCATTGGCACGAGCTGCTGTTTGGATACGTCCACCAGCAAATCCTTCCATTTGGAAATAGAATCCTTTACCACGTCCAGCATCACCACCAAGAAGGTTTTCTTTTGGAACAAAGTAATCTTCAAAAGAAACTTCGTAAGAGTGCATTCCTCGGTAACCAATGGTTCCGATTGCTTTCCCTTGGATTGTTCCACCACCTTCTTGTTTGTAACTGAACTCATGGCCGTCAAAAGATGGTTTTTCAGCTAAAATGATAGAAAGACCTTTGTGTTTGAGGTTTGGATCAGATTCTGTTCTGCAAAGGATAAGAAGAAGATTCGCATAACCTGCGAATGTGCACCAGGTTTTTACACCGTTGATCACAAATCCGCCATTTGCTTCTTTCGCTGTTACAGATACACCAGCAACATCGGAACCGTAGTTAGGTTCTGTTACCATGATTCCAGCGAATTTTTCGCCAGATGCAAGAAGTGGTAACCATTTGTTTTTTTGTTCGTCCGTTCCCCCTTTGAGGAGAGCTTTGGACATAATTTCTGGTCTTGTGATGAGTGATCCTGCAGCACCGAGTGATCCACGAGAAAGTTCTTCCGTTACCACTAACATGGAAATGTTGTCTGGACGGTCATCTGGTTGGATACCACCAAATTTTTCCGGAATACAAAGTCCGAAACAACCCATGTCTTTTAATCCATTGATGATTTCAGCCGGAATCAAATCGTCATGTCTATGGACATGTTCTGCTTGAGGAACCACTACGTTTTCAGCAAAATCTTTAAAGATTCCGCGGAAGTTTTCGTGGTCTTCAGAAAGACCGTAAGCACCGAAGTGTCCAAGATCAACGATCTTGTCTACGATGGCTTCGTAGTTTTCCATTTTTGACGCTGCTTCTACATAAGCATTGATCTCATCAGAAAAAAGTTTGGAGAATAGTTCTTGGTAAGTCAGTTCATACTCAGCCGGACGAGCTGCGAGTTCCGAACGAATGTTAGTAACAGTTTCGGCCACAAAAGTAAGGGCCATTTTTTGTTCCAATTCACCAGTTCCCTTGGAAGCATCCCAAGCATAAACGATAAAGTTCTCAGCAACACGTTGTTGAGCCGTCATCCAAGCCAATTGGTAAAACACATGTTGTGTTTTGTCCATTTTGCTTACGGATACTTTGCCGTTATCGGAATTTTTCTGAGCTAGTCGTTTGGTAACTTCATTGAGGAGGGCGGCTTGGGCACTAAGAGCCTTCTCCGCCTGGGATTTTTCGAGTTTCACTGCCGTTGCGGTCATGTGTTTAACGTTCCTGCGGTGGTTTTCTTCCACTATACGGAAGGAAAGTACCTTGTCATTTTCATTTTTAGACTAGGTTTTGCGTAAGGGAGGTCAAAACTGGACGAAAGTGGAAACCAAGGAAAGAAATTATTGAAAATCATCGGCATTGACCCTGGCTCCCACCGTGTGGGGTACGCAATTTTATCCTTTCCCCAAGGATTACGCCGGAACCCCGAACTATTAACTTACGGAACCATTGAAGTGGCTCCCAAAACTCCTTCACCTGATAATTTGATTCAAATCCGAAAGGAACTAATGGACATCCTTACCGAATTCCAACCAGAAGTTGCGGCCGTGGAAGAGCTGTTCTTTGTTCAGAACACAACGACCGGAATGAAGGTTTCAGAATCTCGCGGGGTCATTTTACTTTCGCTCGGCGAAGAAAAGATACCTGTAGTCTCTCTCACTGCCACACAAATCAAAAAAGGAATCTCTGCCAAGGGGAACGCCACCAAAAAAGAAGTTCGGGCAGCGATCCAAATGATTTTGGGATTTAAAGATCTAAAAGGCCACGATGACTCATGGGACGCCATCGCTTGTGCCTTTGTTGGTCGCTCTTTAGTTTGAAGCACTCCTTGCCCCGTTCATCGACAAAAAGATTTCATTCTTTTGTTCCCGACTGGCATTCGCAGAAACCGTAGAAAAACCAGTGGTGATTTCCAAATCTCCATTCCGTAATCCTTCCATCACACCATCAGCATATTCGTCTAAGTTCAGTCCCGCCGTATGTGTGTTAGGGATTCCTAAATCTGTATCTACCATTGGTGGAGAAACTTCAATCACCTCAATGGGTTGATTCCGAAACTGAAATCGTAATGTCAATGTGAAAGAATGTAAAGCCGCTTTGGTTGCACTATACACCGGCGCATAAGCCAAAGGGATATGTGACAATCCAGAAGTAGTATTCAAAATCGCGGCATTTTTCTTTGCAAACAGGTGTTTAGCGAATAACATGGAAAGATGGATGGGACCTCCCAAATTTACATCGATCTCCTTTCCTAAGTCAGCCCAAGGTTCCACTTCGCCCAGTTTGGGATACCTTTGCATACCCGCGTTGTTGAATAATACATTCAATTCTGGAAAATCTTTTGTGGTTTTCTCAAACAACTTTTCCCTCTCTTCCGGGCGAGAGATATCAAATAAATAAGTCCCCCAACTGGGATGAGATTTCGAAATCTCTTCCATCTTTTTTGCATTCGTTCCGCAAACCAAAATTTGGTTTCCTAAATCCGAAAATCGTTTTGCGAGAGCGAGGCCGATCCCACTCGTTCCCCCAGTGATGAGGATTGTATTTCCATTCAATTGCATCAATTTGTACCGTTTCCCTACTTACATTAATAATATTTTGTAAGTTACAAAAAGTCAAGTCCGTAAGTTTCAAAACTAACATTTTTTTCATTTTGTAATTTGGAATTGACCCCCCGGTTCCAAATCCGATCCTTTCCCTATGCCAAGAACTGGTCTTACAGCTACGGAAATCCAAGACAAAGCCGTGGAAATCGCCATCAACCAAATGCGGGCCAAGGGTTTTGAAAAGGTTCGGTTGGTAGATGTGGCCAAAGAAATGGGAATTAGCCACGCGGCCCTCTATTCTCATTTTCAAGACAAAACAGCACTTCTCGATGCAGTTTCCGAACGTTGGCTTGTGAAGTTGGATGAGAAACAGGATTTGCTCATAAAAGAAAAACGAGACCCCATCCAAAAGATTCTCACCTGGTTTCAAAACCTACACCGGATGAAATTGGAAAAAGTAAAATTAGATCCTGAATTGTATAAAGCATTCGATATGGCCGCAGAAGAGTCCAAACCCTTCATCCAAACTCATTTATCCAATATGCACAGCCAAATGTCGAGTTTGGTCACAGAGGCTATCAACCAAAAGAAAATCAAAAAACGTGATGTGAACCAAATTACAGAAATTTTGATCTCTGCGGGAACTGCTTTCACACACCCGAAACTTGTGGCACAACATTCCGATGAGAATAGAGAACCGTTGTTAGTGGATACGATCGAAGCTGTTTTGAAGGGGTTGGCTTAAGATGATTATCAATATAGAAACTCATCTGGCGAGTAATTTCGAAAGGATTACTAGTTACGCGAAACTTTCCAAAACATTACATTATATCGCAAAACCACTAATTGTTTTTGAACCAGTCAATCAAATTAGTTTTCCAGAGAATTGGGAAAATGGTGAATATCTAACTGATATGAAACTTTTTGGAATCATCCCTCTCGGAAACCAATCTGTTGTTATCGAAAAAATTAAAGAAACCAACCAAAATGAATTCATACTTAGAGATAATGGTTACAGTTCTCTCATTAATACTTGGGATCACTGGATTTTGATTCGCAAAACTAAACATGAAAATTTAGTAACATATATAGATAGAATTGAAATCAAAGCAGGTTTGCTTACTGTTTTTATTGTTATCTTTGCTAGTGTATTTTTTCGTTGGAGGCAATTCCGTTGGAAGTTGTTGATCCGAAATAATTTTAAAGCTCTCTATTGAGTATTTAAAAGATTAAGAATCAGGATTGTTTTTACTCTATTTCTCCTGCCAAAAACCTTGCTGTGTTTACATTTCGTATCGTCATTGCCTTGTATAATTTATGACTGATGAGTTTTGCCAGTTGGCTTTTGTTCACATTTTCTCTTTTGATATTCCAAATGATTGCACCTTTGCTATAACGAATCTCTAAAAATTCTTTTTTGAGAGGAAGTTCCTCAATGATTTTTTTGGAATCGGCTTCGGGAAACAAGTAAGCAACATCCGTCCTTTGCGTGGCGTCGTTTTGCCATTCTGCAGGAATCGCCTTTGCAATTTTTTTCATTTCCTTTTCTGTTCTTACGATGGTGGGGATTTCAAATTTGAAAACTTTTTCAAAACTCTTTTGTATTTTTAACAAAACGGTTTTTGTGTCATCCTCTGATTCAAAAATAACATTTCCTGAATTGATATAAGTGGAAACTTCCGTGTATCCTAAGGATTCCATAAGGCTCCTTAGTTTTTTCATTTCGACCTTTCTGTTTCCCCCGACATTGATTCCTCTGAGTAGTGCGATGTATTTCATGGTGTTATATAGAAAAACTAAGATTTTAAAGTCGCTTTAAATCTATCAAAGATTACAAGCGCAATGCCGAATAGAATGAATAATGATGAAACAAATATTCTTAATGTTAATGGCTCCGCTATAAAAATAACTCCACCTAAAGACGCAATCACGGGAACAATTAATTGTATTACAGAAGCTTTGGTGGATTTTAAAAATGGCAATACAGAATACCAAACTGCATATCCCATACCGGAAGCGAGGGCACCGGACAAAACGGCAAACAAAAACCCATAACTGTCTATATTGATTTTTTCTAATGTAACAATATTTAATATAATGGAAAAAGGGACAGCTCTGATAAAGTTTCCGGCAGTGGTAGCAGTTGGGTTTTTACTTCTGCCACCACGCAACGAATATATACCCCATGCAAGACCTGCTATCATCATGAATACTGAACTAAACAATGAAGGGGATGAAATCCCAGGCAGTAATAAGTAAACAAGACCTCCGAATGCCAATATAATGCCGAAAAATTTTGTAAAATCTAACCTTTCACCCTTCCAAATTCCGAAACCAATCATCGTAATTTGAACTGCACCAAATAACAAAAGTGCACCTGTCGCAGCAGTCAAACCTACATAAGCAAAAGAAAAACAAGCAGCGTATACAAATAAGGCAAAAGCTGATTTCCAATTCCCTGAAATTGTAGTTTGCCTCTGAGTGATACAAACTAATAACCAAAGAGTAATAGCTCCTGAAAACAATCTGATACTGGTAAAACTTGATGCATCAATTTCGGTTCCTTTGAGAGCGAATCGACAGAGAAGAGAATTTGCTGCAAAGGCAATCAATGAAAATGATGTAAGGAAAAATATACGTAATTTGGACATCGAATTGGAAGGTTTTATAAGTTTAGAAATATATTATCTTTTGCCGCTAAGTATCAACCAACGAAGGCCCATTTAACATAAATACGACGGCCTACTTAAGACCATCATATCCATATCTATAGAAATCTTTCGTTATGGTCTTGGACATACCAAAAGAAAATCTTCAAACACTTGTGAAATCAAAAGTTTGTTTTTGAAAACAAGGCCTGTACTACCTGCAGAAATTTCAGCGCCTTCATTGGCATACACTTCGGTGACTTCTTTGTTTTCTGGATTGATTTTAAAAACACGAGTGGGTGCTAAATTGGTTCGGTTCATCACGTGGCGAATGAATTTGTAAGTAGAATCATGGGCCGCAAGCCAAAGCATTCCATTTTCATCTTCTAAAATATTGTCAGGCCCTGCACCGATGGCAATGGATTCCAAATACTTTAAGTTGACCTTTCCAGAACTGCGATCCACTTGATAAACTCGAATGGCTTTTTCAGCAAACACAGATCGGTATAACAACTCATCATTTCCTTTTTTACGAATGTAAATTCCATTCCCTAACATCACGGGAACATTTAACGCCTGAAATGATTTTCCGTCATAATAAGATATGTCGGCCCGCCCACTGCGAATGATCATATCCCAATATTTACGAAAGGCATTGCTTGTTCCATTGTCATTGGAAGAAAAAATTTCTCCGGCTTCGTTCATAAAAATATCATTGGGGCTTGTGAGAGTGGGATCACTCAAAGTTTTTGTGTGAGTCCATTTACCCGATTTAGATCTTTCAAAAATTTCAATGGTATGTGGATTCTCATCTGCTAATGTATGAGAGATGACAGCTAAAGTATCCACTCCTTTCACTTTCGCATAACTAATGCCATGGGGACGAAAGTTTGCTGGATAATTGGTTTCAATTTTTTTAGCTTCTAACTTTTGATTGGTGTCCTGGAGTGAAACTTCAAACAAAGCTCCAATATCTTTCAGTCCATTCCGACGTTCGTGAGAAGATACAATGACTGTGGACGTATCTCGAATGAGATCTAAATCTTCAGGGCCAGGTGTTCCAGAAATTCGTTCACAACCGGCGATTGGCTTTTCCTGAATTTGACCACCACAATCCAAAATGAAGAAAACAAGGGTGGCAAGGGAAAGGAGGGTCCATAAGGTTTTTGTGCGCATCCGACCATTTTGGTTCAGGATTTCAGATTCCTCCAGAAAAATCTTTCTAGACATTATTGTGCACTGCAAAATAATGGACCCATAAGGAGTAACATCCGATGAGCAATGTGGAAAACAAGCTGCAAGATATCGTAAATGCTGGGATTGGCGCTGTAAAGACTTCCAAAGAAGTTTGGGAGAAACTCGTCGTAGACCTAAACGAGAAAAAAAGCAAATTCGAAACCAACTTTCAAAAGTTAAAAGAACAAGGCGAAAGTGACACCAGTGACAATGCTTTAAAAGTAAAAATGGGTATTGCTTGGGGAATCGTTCGTTTTGACGAACTCAAAGACAATGTAGTTAAGTATTTAGACAAAGTCAAAGAAGGAAACGAAAACAAACCTTCTTAAGTTTTATTTTGTATATCACCATCCTGAATTTTCTTCCGGCAGGTTTGCTTGCAGGCCTGCTGGGTTTTTTAAACTGAACTTCGGAGTGACCGGATTTGAACCGGCGACCCCTTGCCCCCCAGACAAGTGCGCTACCGCTGCGCTACACCCCGTGTTCTGAAATCCAAAAACCTTACGGTCCAAAACGGGTCAAGTCTTACTAACAATTAAGAATTCAAATGCCTAGATTGTCTGGTGAAATGGCCCAGATAATCTGACCATGTGCAAATTTCTCTCGAGCTACGTTGATAGCTATCGTTGAACCAGGTTGGAAAATTAAATTTTCAGCAACACTTGAATTTCCAAGCAACCTTGCTGCAAAATAAGTAATGTCTGGATTATGACCGACTAACAATACTGTATCGGAATTGGAAAAATTCACCAAACAAGAAATAATATCGGAACATCCCTTTCCGGCAGCCAGATCATCCGATGCCAACATCTCCCCGTTGTATTTCAATTCATCAGAAAGAATTTCAGCAGTATGTTTGGTTCGAAGGTAAGGACTATAATAAACTTGTTTTACGGCTAATGCAGAGTTTTTAATAAACCTTCCGATTTTGTGAATGTCACTGACGCCCTTATCGGTAAGTTCTCTTTGTGAATCGGACATACTAGGAGTTGGATTTTCAGCTTCCCCGTGACGAACCAAAATGATCTTCATAGCACTTCCTAAGTCCAAGATTGGAACCTCGGACTGACGGAGAAACAAAAAATTAAGGAATTTCTTGCGAAAATGAATGATCAAGACATTCTAAGGATTATGACAGACAAACCCTACCGCAAAAACGTAGGCATGGTGGTTTTTAATTCTTTAGGAAAAGTGATTGTAGGAGAACGAGTACAATTCCCAGGGTCTTGGCAGTTTCCTCAGGGTGGAATTGACGAAGATGAGGATTATTTAGAGGCCGCTAAACGGGAATTATATGAAGAGTTAGGGGTCAAAAAAGCAACCTATGTAACGGAATATCCCGATTGGATTCCTTATGACTTCCCCAATTCCCTTGGTCTTAATGCCCATCTCCAAAAATTTCGTGGCCAATTACAAAGATGGATTTTGTTCCACTGGGATGGGAGTTTAGAAGAATGTGATTTAGTACACCACGAACAAGAGTTTTTAACCATCCAGTTTATGGAAATAGAAGAGACCATTCAATCTGTAGTGGAATTCAAAAGAGAAGTGTATGCGAAGTTTGTTCCTCTTTTTAAATCGGCCATCCAAAATTACATTGCAGAGAATTCAAAATCTAAGTAAGTTCTAGAAAGGAGACTATCTTTGGGAAAATCAGAAGAAGCAAGAGCGAGAATATTAGTACGGGGATTTGTGCAAGGAGTCGGATTTCGTTACTATATCCTCCAAAAAGCCCAAGAGATGAGACTCAAAGGTTATACGCAAAACTTACCGAATGGAGAAGTGGAAGCGGTTGTGGAAGGGGACAAACTGTTTATCGAAGATTTGTACAGAGCCATGCAACGTGGGCCCACAAAAGCAAAAGTAAAAGATCATGTCATTGAATGGAGTGATCCAAAAAATCAGTTCAGAACTTTTTTAATCAAAAAATAACATGAAAAAACGAAGACTTGGCAAAACAGGAATGGTGGTATCCGAAATTTGTATGGGCACCATGACTTTTGGATCATCGTGTAACGAAGATGAGGCGTTTCGAATTTTGGATCGTGCTTACGATGCGGGAATCGATTTTTATGACACTGCTGAAATTTATCCTGTCCCTCCACAAAAGTCTTGGGTTCACAGAACCGAAGAAATTTTTGGAAAATGGATCAAAACAAAACCTCGAGATGGACTTATCATCGCCACAAAAGTGGCCGGCCCTGGTCATGGTTGGTTTAGTCCCCCACTCCGCGAAGGGAAAACGGCATTAGACAAATACCATATTCGTCGTGCCATTGAAGGTTCCTTACAAAGATTAGGGATAGAAACTATCGATTTGTACCAAACACATTGGCCGGACCATGATGTATCTTATGATGAAACCATGGAAGTTTTGACAGAACTAAAAGAAGAAGGTAAAATTCGGTATGCCGGATGTTCCAACGAAACTTCTTTTGGGCTAATGAAAAGCCTTTGGACTTCGGACAAACACAATCTGATTCGATATGATTCCATTCAAAATAATTTCTCGATTCTCAATCGTCGCTTCGAAGACGAGTTAGCACAAGTTTGTCGAAAAGAAGGAGTTTCTTTATTACCTTATTCTCCCCTTGCTGGTGGTGTGCTTACAGGAAAATACAACGGATCTGTTCCTCCAGAAGGTGCTCGATTTGTTCGTTATATGGCCGAGGGAGAGAGACAAAGGCGAATGGCCAGTCGTTTCCTTAATGAAAACACTTTGGCTTCCACGGCGGAACTCACAACCATTGCTGAAAAATATGGAATGAGTTCGACAGTCCTTTCTGTTGCTTGGAGCAAACAACATGACTTTGTTGCCTCTACCATCATTGGAGCCAACACGGTGGCCCAACTTGAAGAGTCTTTAAAAGCAACAGATCTCATTTTATCAGATGAAATTCTTTCAGAAATCAATCTAGTTTCCAAAAAGATTCAATACCCAATGGGTTAAGGTAAATAAAAATCAATGAGTTCTAATTCTTACGATGATCATTTAGAAAAAAAATCCGAAGGAAAACAAGTTACTTCGAAGAAAAAAATTTCAAAGTTCGAGAAAATCACTTCGGGGGTTTTTCGAAAATTTTTGATTCTATTTTTGATTACTTATTTGTTCCCAGAATGTTCCAGTTTTGGTCCTAAGAATGCGCAGAGTAGTCTTATCATTGTTCATATGACAATTGTTAAAGATGAAATGATTTTAGATGAATTGATTGATCCAAGGTTTCAAAAGGTAACTCTTCGAAAGGGTGAAAAATCTTTTGAATATAATGAAAGTTCCGAACACTACTATTACTTTCAAAATTTAAAAGAAGGCCAATATGAAATTCATGATGCTGTCCATCTTTTGAATCGTGGTGCTTCCGACTTTGCCTTTGGAAGTACCAAACAACCCACAAAAATCGATATCGATTTTGATAGAAAGGATATTGAAAAATCGCGAGTGGATCTACAACCAGGTACGGTTGTGTTTCTTGGAAGTTTTCATGTCACTGTCGATTTTAAATTCCAAGAAGAACCAAAAATTACCGTTCGGCAAAGTAAAACCAACGAAGAAGAACTAGCTGCTATGGAACATTTGTATAAAAATTTTCCAAGAACCGGTTGGGGACAAAAAGCAAAAAATAGAATGAAACTCCTTTCTTCTTTTGCTCAGTGAAAACGGCTAAACCAAGGTAACCAAATCAGGATTTTGTAAATGAGGTGTGTGATTCCAACTCACTGGTTCCCAATGATCATTTTCTCTTCTAAAAATACTGAGTGAAGAATTTGTAATCGATTTCATAAACACTGGAAACTCAACCGGTTGCATTTTACAAGATAGACCCATCATAATCGCAATGGGAGTACTTGAAGAAACAACAAGTGTACTTTTTACATCTTTTGGAATTTCCTTTGGGCCAAAGGAAACTTTCTCCACATATTCTTGGAAAGTATAAGGTTCTACAGGATCCCAAACTCCATGAACCCAATCATTTAATACAATTTGGATCAGTTCTTGGAAATAATCTCTTGTTTCCTCTTTTCCTTCTTCCCAAGCTTTTTTATAAGATTCGTATAATTTGGCAAAGTTATCATTCGCATGACGAATCTTAGCTGCAAGGCCGAGCCACATTTTGGAATCAAATTCGTCCCACGCAGAATTTACCCCCGGTTCCGGGATACAAAATTGATCCTTGGAAAAACTTTCGATGATTCCTTGTGCAGTTTGTTTTTGACGATTGAGTGTACCAGTGTAAACGGAATCAAATTCGATTCTTTGGTTTTTGAAGTATTCGCCAAGTAACCTGGCTTGTTTCCAACCATGTTCTGTGAGTTGGTCATAGTTTTTTCCGAGACGATCTGCCTGTCCATGGCGCACTAGATACAATAAAGACATTTATGTTTGGAACCTCGGGTTGGAAATACTAAGTGTTTCCTTTAATTGATTTTTTGCAAAATCCCAAACCTTACTTCCTGGTTTTACTTCGAAGCTGGAATGATTTTTTGATTGGTTGCGAATTTTTTTAGCAAATTCTTGATTCCAATCTAAAAGGAGATTGTATTTTTCTTTGCGACTCAAACTTGAAAATTTGATTTTATCGAAGTCAGTTTCTAACTTAGATACTTTTAAATTTAATTCTAAAATTCGATTCCAATCCCCTTCGAATTCAGAGGATTCGGTTTCTCTGGCAATCACTCCCAACATATTCCAAGAAACTAATGTTTTGTATGATAACAAATCATCCCCTTCCAACTTAGGAAGCAGGTCTTTCATTAAAAAGTCCTGAATGGCAGAAATGAGTTCCTTTGTTTCTGGTCTATATTGCACAATTTACTCCCATAACAATACTTAAGCGACTGCCTGTAATGTTCCGTATTTAAATAAAAAACCTTGCCCTAAATCAAAACCGGTTTTGGTGGCAATTTCCAAATCCGCCTGAGTTTCGATCCCTTCCAAAATACATTGAATTTTTTGCAATTTTGCAAATGCCAAAAACCCTTTTAAAATCTCAGAATAGTTTTTGTCGGTACGAAGTAAAGACAACCAACGCCGATCAAACTTTAAATAACTTGCACCTTCCAAAAATTCAAAACAAAACAAATTATTTTGTCCACCAATATCATCCAAGGCAAAAGGAACATTCATATGCTTTAGATGATTCATACAAAACTTTGAATCCTCAACCGAAGCATAGTCTGTGTTTTCAATCAATTCACAAACTATGTTTTTTTCTCTCTTAAAAACTGATTCCCAATGATCCGTATGAATTTCCTTACTATAAACATGGGCATCCATATTCAAAAACAATGGATATCCTTCCGGGCGATTTTCAATTTGAAAGTTTTTCAATTTTTTCTCAAAATCAAAAAAGAATCCAGGATCGTTGTGTAAAATTTGGAAAGCTCGGTCGGGTGCAATTTTTCCACTATTTGTATAAAACCGCGCCAATGCTTCATAAGCCACTGTTTTCTTTTCCAAAATAGATACGATTGGTTGGTATTCCGATGCAAAACTACCATTCCAATATATGGTTTCCAAAGATTGATATTCTTCCCAATACCTTGGTAATTGGAAAACGTCCATTCCTAAATCCAGAGTTTGTTCCATAAGAAACCCCCACTCTTTCCAGGAAAGTGCAGTAGAAGTTAGAGTCAAGATAATTGAGACTAATTCTCAATACCATTAATGGACATAATATACAGAAAATATCGATTGGGTTACAGAGATTCAATGAGTCGCATGGCTTCCCATTCCATCTCCGCCGTACGCCGACCAATGGCAGCTAGCTCAATGCCCTTGTCCTTGCCAGAAAGATGTCTCTCCGTTTGTTGTGCACTTCCAATGGCCCAACGAACATTGCCCATAATTTCCCAGAAAGTTACTTTGAAAGGATCTACTGGAATACCAGAAGTCTTTTCGTAAGCTTCATAAAAATCTTTGCGATCTCCAAAACCACCGACTTCTTTGTTTAGGCGACCGAACCTCCAGTCACGCATACACAACCAAGCAATGTCTTCATGACGATCTCCAAAGTGTGCGAATTCATAATCTAAAATTCCTTGGAGTCCTTCAGAGTTCATCATAAAATTTCCAGTGCGAAAATCTCCATGAACCAAAACAATTTCATCAATCGAAGGAGCATTGGATTCCAACCAATGTAAACATAATTCGATGGCCGGATGCGCTTCAGGCAGTTCGTCTAACGATTGTCTTAGATCGGAAATAGCAATGGATGCATAATTTTCTTTAGTGACAATTTTTAGTTTTTGTTTTAGCTCTTCATCCGAAACGGAACTAGGTTTTACTGTATGGAGTTTGGCTAAGTTTTCTGCCAGATCCTTTACCATTTGAGTTTTACGATAAACATCTAATTCTTTATCTTTGGTGATGTAACGGCCAGTGGCTTTACCTCCAATTTTTTCCATAAGAAAAAAGGGAGATCCAATGATATCGGGAGTTTCTTCCAGAAAAACAGGAGTAGGAGTTTTGACACCGGCTTTGTAAACAAGTTCAGCCACTTTGAATTCGTCTCGTTTTGACAAAGAAGAAAGTAAACTTGCACCTTTGTCAGTTCTCAAAACTAACGATTGTTTACCGGATTTAGAAACCAAGTCCAATGAATAATTGTCTTGGCAAGCCCCTCCACTTAGGTGGTGGATATGCGCGACTTTCACATCGTCTTTCCATACGGCCGATAAGTGGAGCCCCACTTTTTCCTGTAGTTCATTCATTTCCATGGCTTTCTAAAAGTCCCACTTCTCAGATACGTAGTTTCGACCAATGACCATTTTATGAACTTCCGACGGACCGTCAGCAATCCTTGCTGCTCTTGCATCCCTATAAAACAATTCGAGTGGAAGGTCTCTAGAATACCCTTTTCCTCCACAAATTTGAATCGCCATATCGATGGTATTACACAAAGATTCGCTGACTTTCCATTTTGCCATAGAAGTTTCTTGGCGAGCATCTTTTCCTGTTTTTAACAACCAGGCTGCTTTTAAAGTCAAAAGAAAGGCCATTTCAATTTCTGTGGCACGTTCTGCAAACATCCATTGGATGCCTTGATGGTCAGCGATTCTTGAACTAAAAACTTGCCTTTCTTTCGCATAACTTCGTGCAATCGATAATGCTCGCCTCGCCATTCCTGTCCAACGCATACAATGAGTTAAACGAGCAGGACCAAGTCTCTCTTGGGAAAGTCGAAAACCCTCTCCAATACGACCGAGGATCATATCTTCTGGAACTTCGACATTTTCAAAATTAAGTTCGCAGTGTCCTCCGGGTCCATGAGAGCCCATAAGTTCAATTTCTCGCACCATTGTATAACCTTTCGCATCTGTTGGCACAAGGAACATTGTGGTTTTACGGAAACTTCCATTTACCTTTGCCATCACGATCAAATACTTAGCACCATTCGCGCCAGTGCAGTACCATTTACGACCGTTGAGAATGTATTTATCTCCTTGTTTTTCAGCATTGGTTTGTAAGGTGGTTGGATCGGAACCAGCACCAGGAGCAGGTTCTGTCATAGCAAAACCGGTTCTTAAGTTACCTTTGATGAGTGGATGGAGGATAAGTTCTTTTTGTTTTTCTGTGGCCGCCAAAGAAAGCAAATGCATATTCCCTTCATCCGGTGCATCACAGTTAAATATATAAGGAGCAATAGGTGAACGACCCAGTTCACTAAAAATGATACAAGTACCAATTAAATCTAAACCCAATCCACCTTCTGATTTAGGCAGATGAGGAGTCCAAAAACCAGCAGCTTTTACTTTAGCACGCGCTTGTTGATTGATGTCTTCTGGCATTCGACCTTTTTCATAATCATAATGTTTTTCCAGAGGAACGATTTCATTTGTAATGAAGTCTTGGATGTTTTTGCGAAGTGTTTCCACTTCTTGGGGAATTTCAAAGTCCATTGATTCCCAGAATTACAAGAATCAATGAGTAACGTAAAATCTTTTTTTAATGTGATTGAAAAATAGGTCTTTCACGTTTTGAATTTCTTCTAATTTCAAAATGCAAATGTGGACCGGTCGCTCTACCTGTTTGTCCTACTTCTCCAATTTTTTGTCCCTTTTTCACTTTCTGACCAATGTTTATATTAAAATCAAAAAGATGTCCATAACGAGTTTCATAACCCAAACTATGTTTTAAGATGATTAAATTTCCATAACCACCTTGTTTGCCTTTAAATATAACTTCGCCATCCATAGAGGCAAATACATCTGATCCTTGTTCGGCGGCTAAGTCAATTCCGCCATGAAAAGTATCCTTTTTCGTAAATGGATCCAACCGTTTCCCAAAACCAGAAGAGATACGTGCTTCCGTTAACGGGAACTGAAACCCAAATCCATAGAAAAAAGATTTTTCTGATTTTCCCATAGAAATTCCAGGCAAAAACCATTTCCCTCGTTCTGAATCATATTGTAATTTGTTAGAATCAACATTATATTTTTCGGCTAACTTTAATTTGGTTTTTTCATCACCGTTTCCCTCTTCAGGATGAAAGGTACCACGCATATTGGGAATTTCTAAAACCATACCCGGAAATAAATCATGCGGAGAACTTAATTCATTGACCGAAGAAAGAGTTTCCAAATCCATTCCGGTGCGAGCCATGATTTTAAAAAAATTATCTTCTTTGCGTACCTTATATTCATAATATTTCAGAGGGATGAGTTCTTCTCTCTTCACACCTGATTTGGAAATCCGTAAGTTTTCTTTGATTTCCGAACGAAGACTTTTTAAGGAAGGGTTAGAATATTCCAGATTTGCCAGAGTGATGGGGTTTGCCACAAGAGATGAAAAAACACAGAGAGTGCTTAAAAACAGGGCCCATTTCAGAAAATCGACGGTTTTAGACATAATCTTCTAATTTGAATATCGACCATTTCCCAAAAAAACGATGACGATTCTTGCCGAAATTGAGGAACTGTAAGGCAAATGCAGAATCGTTTTTTTGAGATCTTCCGGCTGACCGCCTATTCCTTGGGTCTCGTTTATGTATGTTCCTTCTTTTATTCCGTTATTTTTTTAGCCTTCGTCAACAATTCGGTGCTCGGTGATCGAATTCCCGAAGACCAGTTAGTTCCCCTCTACGAAGAGTATTGGGAAGGTAAGATGGACTTTAGTACCATGTTGGCTGAATATGAAAAAATTGTAACTCCCATCAAAGAACAATTCCAGAAAGAAATGACTGAGAATCCAAGTTTGCTTTTGTCTCAGTTTTACGATAAGGTGTTTTCTGAAAAACCTCATTACTTACTTGGGCATTCGATTCCATGGTTTTTATGTTATGTGGGCCTGGGGTATTTACTTTATAAAAAAGTTTTACAGATTCCTGTGACCAATCTTCAGGATGAATTATCATTACCTATTTTACTCAGAGGGATTGCGAATGGTTTTTTATGTTTCATCGTAGTCGTTCTCTTTGGTTTGTTATTGGAAAGAATGTCGGTTCCTGTGGAATCAGGTGTGTTTGCAAAAAAACTTTATGATGCCATTCATGGAAATGGTTATCTACTGGCTTGGGGAATTTATGTTGTGGGAATCATTACAGGAATTCTTGAAGAAATCTTTTTTAGAGGATTTTTGCTAAAAGCCTTTATTGATAAAAACCTTGCCCAAGAAGGTTTATTCATTGTTTCCTTACTCTTTGGCTGGCTTCATTACGGAGAAGGAACATCCATTGCCATTCCATTCATCATTTGTGGTGTCGGAATGTTCTTTGGTTATATTTATATCAAAACAGGAAATATTTGGATCGCTATGGCTTGTCATGCAACATACAATTCATTAGGTTTAATCAATGCTTACCTTCAGCTTCCTGGAGTCCAATCATGAAATTAATTAAAGGATTCAGATCATTTGTTCTTTATTTTTGTTTTCTAGTTTTACTTTCAACAACTGTAACAAGTTCACTTTTTGCGGGAGAAACGGTAGAAATCTTAGGTGGTCCTGAAGATGTTAACCTTCGCTTGGTGGCACTTTTAAACAAGTTAGATCCTGATTTTTATGCTGATGAAAAAACGCAAGGGTTTGTTTATCGATACAAAAACCGTTGGAAAAACCCCTATGATTTTAATATTTATGTAGGAAAAGTAGGGAAAACTTCACCCGATTCCATCATCCGGATTGAATCACCCAGACGTGGTCAAGAAAGGATGTGGAAAGAAATTATGGAACAAGAGTTGCTCCAAAAACCTCCACATGAATCGGCAGTCCCTTTATCAGAAAAGTATCATGTTGTCTCTCAAGGTTTGAATTTAATCACACCAATGGCTTCCGTTGGTTACAACTCCTGGAATTCCCCTCTGTTTTCCGGCCGAGACACTTTTGTCAGTATGAGTATTTATTTGTTATGTGATTTGATTTTGGCAGGTGGCGCTTATATGTATGCTCAAGAAAATCTGCCGAAAAAAAACATTTGGGATAATATGGCCAATGTAAAAGGTGCAGGAAATGTTTGGGATTCACCTAATGCAGTTGGCGTATTTGCCGCATTAGCAGTTTCTCGAGCTGTTCGAGCTTTTGATGCTTGGGAAGATACATCAGCACATAATAAAACAGCACAATTTGGTTGGTCATTTAAGTTCTAAACTTTTTACCACCAACCAAATTTAGAATTACTATTAGGATTTGAATAGATCCCTTGCAGCATCGGCAGCACTGGATCTTTCAAAATCTTCTCTCTCAATTAAAGTTAAATCCAAACCTTCTTTATCAATTCGGCTTAGAATTTTTCCAATATCTGCCACCTTACTTAATTTAGTTGCTAGATATTTGAAAGTAACTCCACAATCAGGACATTTTTTATCTTTTAAGTAGTTCAGGCCTAATTTTTTACAATTTCCACAAGTTCCGTAAAGATCATCAATATAGAGTAGTTGTTTTTTTACATCTTCCACATTGAGTTGTCGCCAAACTCTAACAAATTTAGTATTCTTTCCGGATGTATCTGAAGTCATAGGCAATAGGAAGTATCGTTTATGAATATTGTCAAGAAGCAATCCTCTCCGGTTTTAATCCTACTAGTTTGCCTTTCCGGATTTTTAGCCGTTGCCATTGGAGCCTTTGGTGCGCATGGTCTCAAAAAGATAATAACTCCAGAACTTATGGTGATTTTTGAAACCGGAAATCGTTATCATTTTTATCATACGCTAGCTGCACTTGTTAGCTTTATATTATTACAACAATCAGTTTCATTGGATTCACCAAGTAAAAGTAACACATTGTTAAAGGTAGCGACTTGGATGTTTCTATTAGGAATCCTGATTTTTTCCTTTAGTTTGTATGCCCTGGCAATCACAGGGATTCGTGTTTTAGGAGCCATCACTCCTATAGGAGGAGTGAGTTTTTTAGTAGGTTGGACTTGTTTGGGACTCGGATCTTTTTATCTCTTTGTTCCAAAGAAATAGTGACCTTGTTTACTAATTAAATTTCTAGAAATTAAGCCGTCAGCAATGAGTAACAGTCCTTCTGCGGCGGCCTTTTTGGCTTCTTCCGGACTATCCTTTTGAAGTGCCATTAGTTCATGTACATACTTTCTTTTTTGTACATCTAAAACTCCAAGCATTGATCCTGCAATTTTTTCATCCATTTGCATAAATGCCAAAGCAAGTGTTTGCGGAGGTGTTTCGATACATAAATAATACAAAGCTAGGTTATCGAAATATGACAATTGGCTAAGTTTTTCGAGTACTGGTTCTGATCCTGACATATAATTCCTTTAAACTCTTTATTGATTTATTATTTTGTTACTTCTTTGATTTTTCCATTCAAATAGGAAATCAAATGTTTAGAATCAGCCGATTCACCAGTAGTCTGTTTCATCAAGGTGTCTACATCATAAATTTTTCCTTTGGAATGAATGTTTTTACGAAGCCAACCCAATAGGTCGGAAAAATCACCTTTCGTGGAAAATTTGTTATGCGAATCAGGAAACTCTTCTGTGAATTTTTTGAAAAATTGTGAACTGAAAATATTACCCAACGTATAAGTTGGAAAGTATCCAAAGGCTCCCATCGACCAGTGAATGTCCTGTAAAACACCTTCCGCATCATTCTCAATGGTAAGCCCAAAACTTTCTTTCATCTTTGTATTCCAAATTTCAGGTAAGTCCTTAACTTGAATTTTTCCATTGATGAGATCTCTTTCGATTTCAAATCGCAAGATTATATGAAGGTTGTATGTAACCTGGTCAGCTTCCACTCTTACTTTTGTTTTTTCAGTGCTATTGATGTATTGGTATAATTCTTTGAAAGGAAGTTCCTTATCGCTAAGCCCAAAATCAGACAAAAGGATTGGATAAACAAATTCCCAAAACGGCAAAGAACGACCTACCTGATTTTCCCACAATCGACTTTGGGATTCATGAATTCCTAAACTTAAAAATTCTGTAATGGGTGTGGGCCAATTTGACATTGCAGACAATCCAGATTCATAAAGAGAATGGCCTGTTTCATGTAACACACCAAAGATGGAAGAAAGTGGATCTGTTTCTGAATATCTAGTTGTGATTCGTTTATCACCCTTTCCCAAACTTGTAGAAAATGGATGGTTACTTGTATCCAATCTCGATTCTTTTGTTGTAAGCCCGAGAAGTGATGGCAAACGATTACAAAATTTAGTTTGTTTCTCTATAGAGATAGGTCCTGGAAATGGATTTTTAAATTTAGGTGCCGTGGACACTATAGGAACCAAAGACGCTTTCAAATCAGAAAACAAGGATTGGATTTTGTTGGCTTTGGCACCCTTTTCATAACTATCGAGCAGTGCATCATAAGGTTCTGTCGTATAACCAAAGTAATCTGCTTGTTTTTTAGATAATTGAACCAGTTCCTCTAATCGTTTTGCAAAGGATTGGAAGTTTTTTTCTCTTTTTGCTTCTGCCCATTCGGCATGTGCAAGGTTGGTTACTTTCGCAAATTCGGAAACAAACTCCGAGGGCAATTTATCAGCCTTCTCCTTTTCTTCCATCAGGACTTCCAACTCACGATTCCAAAGTGATCGTTCGGATTCAGGTAGTTCACCGATAGATTGTTTCGCAGATTGGATTTGGTTTAAAAAAGATTTATCTGTCATCCAATCGTGGGTGAGCTCTGCCACAGCAGCAATTTGTGCCGATCGGTATTCGCGACCCTCCTCCGGCATCATCACTTCCGAATCCCAATGAAGTACAGACGCTACATCTTGGAATAATTTGATTTTACGATATTGTTTTCGGTAATTTTCGAGTGCTTGGGGCAGGGCCATGGTCTCATTTTCTCCCTCCCACACTTTCTGGAACCAAAAATCATTGACCCCTTACCCACAACCAAAACTATGTATTTACTGTCGCGGGTGTGGTGTAACGGTAGCACAGCAGCCTTCCAAGCTTCTGGCGAGGGTTCGAGCCCCTTCGCCCGCAATGACAGACTTCCAACTTTCCAAAAAATCCAAGCTTAATCTAATATTCAATCTGAAGGGATCGAACAGTGGCGCGACCTGAAACAGGAGTGACCCATAGGGAACGACTGTTACAGCAAGAAAGCCAGGATTGCGAATCAAGAGCGACGCCGTGACTCGGAGCGCGATGAGGACACGATGTCCGAACAGCGGAGAGGGCTGCTTTCAGTGGTACTGAATTGTATATAGGTATCCCCGCCCGATTAGGGTGGGGAACTAGACCCGCCTCCCAATGGCTTCTAAATACCATAATCCTTTCCATCAGAATATTCCTTTTCGAAATCTTACAAAAATAGTTTCGAAAAGTTCATATTTAGTTTAGGCCCAGTTTGGTTTAAGTTTATGTTGGGAAAATTTTTTTGCGCCACCGATCGCAGTGGAAATCGTTTCCTGAAGGGAAAGATTGGAACGGAGAGCGGGATCGCCTCATCTATATTAGTTGACTAATGAATAGAATGCGAGGCGCCCCAGACTATCAACTAAATATTATTAGGATATGGTAAAGTGACTAATCCTTTGAACCCGTCTTGATATACAGCCAAATAAAGTTTTTCTTTTCCTGGAACAACTACAATGATATACGAAAATAAACTACCATCGTGCACAGAGTAATATATAGGTTTACTTCCATTAGGTGAAAGAGCAATGATTCCTGTTTTTTTAGAAACAGGTTGGAGACTTTCCGGTATATAAAGAACAAGACTTTTCCAAAAAGGGTGTTTGTGTAACCATGTAATTAGTTTCGATCTTTCTACTGGGACGGCGATCCATATGCGCCCAGTGGCATCACGATCCATACCATCAGGAAATCCAGGAAGGCCTTCGATCACTATCTCATCTTTTCCTTCTTTATCGCCAGTTAGGTGTAAACGAACGAGTCTTGATTTTGATAATTCATTTAGAAGAATAGAAGTTTCGGTTTCTCCTTGAGAGTATTCCAATAGAATTCCATCTAAATAGGTGTATTGGTATGCAATCAAACTTGCAGTGTTATCTTTTAAATCATATTTCCATAGATGGCCGTTACGACCTAAAGTAAGGACTTCATGTTTAGATTGGGAACTGACACCAAGAATTGAGTTTGGATGATCGTATGGTTCTGTAAAATAAATTCTTTCTCCATCATTACTGATAGCTAAGTCATCTGCTTTTTCCACATTACGACTGTTTGTCTCATTTAATTTAGAGATTGGTATCTTGGTTTCTTTTCCTTTAGAGAAAAATATACCGATTTGGTTGTCCAATGGCTCTTTGGTTTTATCAACAAGAGGGACTCGGGTTCCAATTTTACGTAATTGTTTTGTTGAAATGGTTAATTCGTAAATTCCAGGTCCATCAACAAGGTTTATATCATGCTGTTTTCCTCGAGACAAACACATAAAGATGATATCAGGATTCTTTGGATGAAATACCATTCCCCCTGGTAAAAGCGGAGTTTTTAGAAATGGCTCGGTTGTATTGTTTTTCAAATCCACCTTCCAAATCCATCCATCAATGGAAGCAACAAAGGCTCTTCCCAAATCTTCTTGCAAAAGAATTTCATCTTGAGCAGGCAAAACGGATCCGCTAATGGTTACGTTTTGTTTGATGGGATCACCTTCTGATTTTATAGAATCAAATGCAGGATGATAAGAAAGTTCTACTGGCCCTTTGATTTGTTTTTTAAAATATTCTTCTGGCGTTCTACAAGAAACTAAAACCAGATAAAAAACAATCATTGAAAAGAGTAAATTATTTAGACGATGGAAAAATGATATTTTTTTGTTTTTACCCATAGAATCAATCACCTAACTCGAAACTAACGGTTGGAAGAGAATATAAACCTCGGGAAGATGTATCAAAAGATGGTAAGTAGATAGAATTCAAATTGGGGACAGCAACGGAAATATCTTTAATTTTTGAACCATCATGCATAGAATAATAAAGTGCTTTTTTACCGGAAGGATCAAGAACAAGAATTCCCGTTTTCTTTGCGATAGGTAAAATTCTTTGTGGAAGTGATAAAAGAAATGGTTTGAGCCAAGGATTGTTGTGAATCAAATTGACAAGACCAGAACGAGGTTTGATGATACCGACCCAAATCCTATCTTTGGAATCTCGTTCCAAACCGTCGGCGAGGCCCGGAAGATTTTCAAATAAAATTTCAAACTTTCCTTCTTGTTTGCCACTAATGTTTGCTTTGATGATTCTGAACTTTGTTGTCTCGGTGATAATTACAGATTCTTCTTTAGAAGCTGAATGGTCTGCAATGACAATACCATCCACAAAAGTAAATCCACTCATGATGAGAGAAACTGAATTTTGTTTTCTATCATACATCCAAAGTTTACCATGAGGATAAAGGCCGATTGCTTCAGGAACGGCGCCACTTCCCATTGCTGCATTAGGTCTTTCAAAGGGTTCTGAAATGTAGATTCGATTTCCATCTTTAGATACGGCGAGGTCATTACATAAAGCGAAAGCTCTAGAGTTGGATTCGTTTAAATTTTTAAGTGAGAAGGTTGGTCTTTTTGCTTCTGGATAAACCGTTTCGAAATCTGTTTGTTCTAATTTTGGTAAGTTGAGTAACAAAGGAACTACTGATTTTGTTTTGATATTGATTTCATATAAACCAACACGAGAGGTTTCTTCATAACTAACTCCACCAAGTCTTGAAGCGCAAGCAAGTATGGATTCATTGGATTGATTTGAAAATTGTAGTCCAGCTGGATTCACAGGAGGTTTTACCCAAGCTTCGGCTGAATTTGTTTTGAAATTTAATTTCCAAATCCATCCATCCATTCCGGATGCATAAGCAGTTTGATTTTTGTTATCGAAGATAAGATCATCATGACCAGGTAACTCAGGAAAGCTGACCTTTAAATGATTCAAAAAAGGATCTGGTTTTGTAACTTCTAGAATTGTATCAGGTACTTTACCCAGTTTATAAGCTTCTCCAATTTTGATATTACCGGAATTACATCCGACAAATAGAAAAAAGGAAATTGAACAGATATAGTTTATAGAGGATAAAAATTTCATACTGTTTCCTTTCGTATTTTGTATTTATTTACATGTGGGACATCGTCGTCTAACCAGTACGCTTTGTCTTTTTCCACAACTAAGATTTCTTCAAATTTAAAACCAGTTTTTCCTCTTCCTAGATGTGGTTCGATGGCCCAAAGTCCAACTTTATCTCCTTCATGATCAGGAGTTAATAGTTCTGGCAAAACTTTGTGTGATAAAAATTCGTAGGATCCCTGTAAACTAAACCAACTTGCAAAACTAATTGGTAACAAAGGAAAGGAAATGTTCGGCAGGTTTACTTTATACACTCTATGTCCAAGTACTGCAAAAGGATATAATGCATGTACATTATCGAATCCTGCATTTTTTGCATCGGAATCAATTTTCCACCAAATCTCTGAAGGTGTCATGGAAGAGCTAAAGTACGTTGGAATTTCTTTTCGGAGGTTTAATAAATATTCCATACCTTGGTCGAGTGCAGAATTTTTAATTAAGGAGGATGAATACCCAATGTCACCGATGTAACCATCAACTACAGGAGATACATCTAAAATAAACGATTCTTCTTCCTTTAGAATTTTTTTGCCAGGATGGAATTGAGTGAAACGTTTGTATCCATCGAATCTTGCGTGTTCACCGAACCAAGCAAAGGGTCTATGTAAAAAAACTTTAACGCCATGATCACGTAAATATTCATCCATACGTTTGGCGGTTTGTTTTTCCGTCCAACCGGGTAACATTTCTTTTTCTATAGTGGTAACACAATCGTAAGCCAATCGTTGTGCTTTTAAAAACCCAACTTTTTCTTCTGAATTGGGAATTCGTATCGATTCAGAGTTAAATTTTGAAAACTTCGAGGAGAGTTTGGAAAACAATCCTCTTTCTTTGGTTAAGGGCATTGGTTTTTCTTTTCCTTGGTAGAAAAAGAGAATAACAAATTATAAATATCTCTGCTTGAATGATTCCGGTATTTTTAAAATTTATTAAAGAATTTCGTTTGGTTCACAAAATCGAACTTCTGCAGTTTTGAGATGCCCAAAGAATAAAGAAGGTATAAACCCAAAATTTTCTTTGAATGTTCTGGAAAAATGAGCCGAATCGGAGAACCCTGCAGCATGAGCTGCATCAGTCAGATTATTACCTGCCTTTATTTCTTTCACCGCACGTAAAATACGAACCCATAACAAATACCTTCTTAAAGGAATTCCTAGATTTTCTTTAAACAAACGAATCAGCCTATCTTCTGAAATCGAAAAATCCTTGCCGATTTCTTTCATTCGAATGCTACTCGGAACTTCCATTCTAATTTTTTGGGCAATTTTTTGAATTCGTGGATCTATACTAGCTTCCAATGTATCAAATGGGTAAACTGTACGCAGTAAATTTAATTGAAGTTTGGTGGCATCTTCATCATTAAGATCACCATAATACAATGACCAAAGAGAATTAATCAAAGGGAGAAATTTTTGAATGTCCAACCGTTTGACTTCACCGGAAGAAATAGTCCCAGATATGGAACCAAACTCATAAGTTTCTGGATCAATGAGCAAAGCAACCATCTCCACTCCTGGAGAAATAGTTCTGTGATGAGTATTGGGGCCGACGAGAGCCACTCGATATTCTTCTTTACCCAACTCAGTTTCAATAGTGATGTTTTTTTTAAGCGAAATGGCGAGTGTGGCTGCATAATGCGAATGAAAATCTGTCTGCATACTGTTCGTTGCAAACATAACACGACTGTTCCATAAATAAAGTATGCTTTTACTTTCAAACTCCATCTAGGATCCTCTTTTTAAAAAAGAAAGTAATAACAGCGTAATACTAATAACTCATCTTTCAAAATTTCTTTGAGATCGATTTTTGAGGACGGGTAATCTTTTTTTTTTGAATTTTCTTTTTAGTTTTTTCTAAATTTTCGCCCACTCTGAATTTAACTATTTTTTTGATCAGAACATAAGGAATGGGTTCATCCAAAGGAAATTGAATGGAACCCTTTCCAAATTTATATTTTGAAATTTCTTTTTGGAATGCAATATTCCCCGATGGAAGTGCATAAAATCCGATATGTTTTGCATATGCTGCAAAATGTACCAAGTTTCCATTCAATGCAAACGTCGGCATTGCATAACTAATTTTTTCTGTTGCTTCCGGTACTTCCTTCTGAATTGTACTTCGAATTTTTTGAAGGATGATTTGAACATCCTTCGGAAAATTTCCTATATATTCATCGATTGATTTCGGAATCTTTGATTTCATAGATTAAAATTCTCTAAACCTTCGCTTGTTTCCAAGATCCCTTTGTAAACAACCATAGTGTGAACACTCCAACGGAAGTTTCTGAAATCATAATGGCCCAAAAAACGCCAGTCGGACCAAATGCTAAGTGTTTTCCTAATACATATGCCAGCGGGATCTGAATGATCCAAAAGAAAACCACATTGATTTTTGTGGGAGTGATGGTATCACCGGCACCATTAAACGCCTGTCCGGCAGCCATCCACCAAGCATAAATAAAATACGAATAGGATACAATCTGTAACCATTCACCACCAATGCTAATTACTTCTTTATCATTGGTAAAGATAGCAATTAGGTTTTCTCCCCAAAAGTAGTATACTATGGCAACGATAATCAGATAACCCATGTTACAGAATCCAGTAAACCATACGGATTGTTCAGCTCGTTCGGGTTTTCCTGCTCCCAAATTTTGACCTACTAAGGTTGCGACCGCATTAGACATTCCCCAAGAGGGCATCATAGTAAACATCATAGTTCTCATCGCTATAGTTGCTCCGGCGACTGTTTGACTTCCAAATTCGGAAAGGATTCTCATAATAAAAATCCAAGATGTCATACCCACAATCATCTGCCCAATTCCACCAAGTGAGGTTTTTAATAAACCTTGGATTGTTTCCCATTCAATTTTTAGGTGAGATTTAAGAATTCGAATGTGTTTCCCACCTTGAAACAATAACCATAATTGAAACAATACTCCTATTCCGCGTCCCAGGTTTGTCGCAATGGCTGCACCAGTAATTCCGTAGGCAGGCACGGGCCCCCACCCAAAAATAAAAATGGGATCTAAAACGATATTTAATCCATTGGAAATCCATAATACTCTCATGGAGATTGCTGCATCGCCAGCACCACGAAAAACTGCATTAATCAAAAAGAGTAATACGATCACTATATTCCCACCTAACATCCACTGCATATAATGATATCCCTCAGTTAGAACCCACTCATCTCCACCCATAAGTGTAAGAAGTTCTTTTGAGAAAAATATACCTGCTATTGCAAAGGGAACAGATGCAATGATAGCAATCCAAATGGATTGAACGGCTGCAACTCCAGCTTTATCTTTTTCTTTTTCTCCAATCCTTCGTGCGACAATGGCTGTTACAGAAAAAGACAATCCCATTGCTACAGAGTATAAAAGAAACAAATAAGTTTCTGTAAGGCCAACCGTTGCAACTGCAGAAGCACCAAGGGCACTTACAAAATAAATATCAACAACGGCAAATACAGACTCTAAAACGAGTTCCAATACCATAGGAACGGAAAGTAGAAACAATGCTTTGCGTATACTAACTTCCGTATAGTCTTCTTCAGAACCCGCAAGGGCCTTTTTTAAATCATTCCATAAACTAGCACTTGTCATTTTTTACTTTCCTGCCATACATAAAGTTTACCACCTAAATAAGCTATTGGTGGAGTTAGGATGACTAGAGACCAAGAATACCACCAAGGTCCTAAATGTCCGGCAAAAATAACGCCGGCAATTCCTAGGATCAAACCTACTCCACCCAAAATATAAGAATGTTTCATCGGATTTTGAGGTGCCAACCTCGCGGTCAAATAACATCCAAATATACTAAAAACGATTCGATAACCTAACACAAATAAAACTATATGTGTAGCTACGAACAAATGATCATAAGGAAGAAATCCTGTGACTTTTAGAATCAAGTCTGATAGAATAGAAAGGATAATATTGGACAAAAGTCCAACAAAAACGGCAATAAAACTTTTTAACATGTTTATTAATTTCCTTTAAAAATTATTTCTTCCAGATTTATTGAAAACTAAAAGATAAGATGATTCTATGAGGACTTATGTTCTGTATCCAAATATAGATTGAGTCTAGAAAGTGTCTGCTGCCCACTTTCTATTGCTCCAAAACCAATCACTGCATTTCGAACGTTTGTATCAGAAAAAGTCATTTGCATCTTTACTAATGTTTGATTCTTATCGATGGCAATTAGATATACGTTCACTAAAAAATCATCATTTTTATTTTCTTCACCAGATCCATGTAGGTATTCCAAGTAATCAAATTTTCTGATCACTTTGTATTCGATGGTATTGGGCCAAACCTTTCCATCTGGCCCAAGCATAGTAAATACCCATTTTCCACCAACTTTGAAGTCCATTTTTGTAGTAGTCGTTTTGAATCCACTTGGACCCCACCATGAATCAATGGTCAAAGGATTTGATAATGCATTAAAAACTAATTCTTGAGGATGATTTAATTTTTTTTCTAAGCTAATTTGATTCTGGTTAGGTAAAGCATTCGATTCTAATTTTTCGAAACTGTCCGACCAACCTTCTTTCATACCTGAGCTAGCAAATCCATCGCGAATTTGATTGTTCGCAAATTCGGTAAAGAGAGTTACTTTTGTTTTTCCCTCTGTTTCTTCAAATAGAATTCTCAATTTAGAATTTAAGATGTCTCGATCACCAGTGGTTCCAGTCATTTTCTGAACATCCTTTATCCATTCGTCTGGATGTTCATCCACTAAATCACTAATCACAAAACTTTGAAATGGTGTAATTTCTAAAAACTTTCCTTTGATTGGATAATCAACTCCCTCGGGAGACCGCATAACAATTCGATATGCTCCGCCCACTTTAAAATCAAATTCTACTGTCGGGTTCGTAAATCCTTTTGGCCCCCACCATTTTTCGATATGTACCGGGTTTGTCCAAACCTCCCAAACAAGTTGAATGGGAGCGTCGAACAAACGTTCAATGCGAACTATTTTTTCTTCTAATGTGAGGACTACATCTGATTTAAACATATTAATTTTTTCCTTTTGATTTTTGTAACTCTAGTAAGTATGCATCCAAACGATCCAATCGTTCTTCCCATAACCGTTTGTATTGTTCCAACCATTGGTTGGCTTCTTGCAGTGCTTCTACCTTCAAACGACAAGGCCGAGACTGAGCCGATTTACCTTTTTCGATGAGCCCAGCCTTTTCCAAAACTTTAAGATGTTTAGAAATTCCAGGTAGGCTCATTTCGAAAGGTTCTGCCAATTGGAGGACTGTCGCTTCGCCTGAGACCAATTGCATAAGGATCTTGCGACGAGTCGGGTCTGCCAATGCCTGGAACGTGGCATTCAGTGCTTCTTCGGATTCCTTTAATTTAACCATTTAGTTAATTAACCTTTTGGTAAAGTTTAGCGAAAGTAAAATTTTGTCAAGGGGTTTTATGGGGTGAATGGTCTGAAAAAAGGGATGGGCCTGTACAGGTTGGATATAAGTATCCCCGCCCGATTAGAGGGTGGGGAACTAGACCCGCCACCCATTGCCTTCCTTCTATCACAAAGATCTCATTTCCAAAATCCAAATCTCGAAAGTCTGGAATTTAATTTTGATAAGTTCGTATTTTAGATTTTCAGATCGTACTTTTGGATTCGGGGGATCTTTTTTGGAGGACAGCCAAATTCCATTTTGTTGGCTTAGGAGAAACCGAAAGACCCCAACTAACGTATGATTAGATGGGGTCAAAAAGGAGATTCGTGTATTGTTGGACTAAGGTTTGTTATCAGGAGGCTCTTCCTATCTTTGTGGCCTCCGTTACTTCTACTAGTTTTCCTGTTTTGACATCGTAATAGTATCCATAAACAGGAATGTCTTTGGGAATCAAAGGATGGTTTCGAATCCGTTTTACATCATCGATCACACTTTGTTCTAAATTTTCAAATGTGAGAAAGGGAACAAACTTTGCTTCTTCCGAACCACCCGACTCTTCCAAATTGCGCCATCCATTGGCATCGACGGTTGCCGTTTTCAAACTTTTGGCGAGAAGGTTCCGAATGATTGGATCAGTAAATAATTGCATTCCACAATCGGAGTGGTGGATGACAAAAAATTCTTTGGTTCCTAGAAGTTTATAAGAAATTACGAGAGACCGAATTGCATCATCACTTGCACGACCACCGGCATTACGAATCACATGGGCATCCCCTTCGGCAAGGCCCGCATATTTAGCGGGATCAAGTCTTGCATCCATACAGGTAAGGATGGTAAAACTTCTCGCTGGTGGGAGGGCGAGTTCCCCTTTCTTCCCAAATTCGGATACGTACTTTTCGTTCGCACCAATGACTTCTTTATGAACTTTGCTTGTTTCTTGCTGTATGAGTGTGTTTGACATAGTGGAAATAAAGTCCAATATAACAGAACTTGCAAGAAAACATTTTTCGAGGGATGGATTTCTCTGCCAGATCTGCACATTGCATTTGGCAAACGGCCAAGGGATTGGAGGGGTTTGGGTTAAGGGCCATTCCTGCGGTAGGGATACGGAAGGCTTGGTCACCTGCCATCGTTAGATGGTAGGTGACGGGAGCGAATGCGGACCCTGGAGTAGCCCGGTCAAGGTTACCAAAGGATCTTTGTTTTGGTCAAATTTGAACCGCCCAAAAAAAAGTAAGTTATTGTTAACTAATTGTTGTTAGTTTGCAAAAACATAGTCACTATATCCTTTTTCGCCAGGTGTGTAAAGAGTGGTTTGGTCAAAGGACGCAAGAGGGATGTTTTTTTGAAATCTTGTGACAAGATCTGGATTGGCAAGGAACGGTTTTCCAAAGGCAACCAGGTCAGCAACTCCGGAAGAAAGATCTTTTTCCGCACGTTCTGCATCATAACCACCACTGAGAATCAAAGTTCCTTTAAACGCCTTACGAATGTTGTAAACTGTTTCTGGATCCACAGTCGGTGCTCCCATTGAAGAATGGTCTACTAAATGGATGTATACAATTCCGATTTCGTTTAACTTTTCAGCTAACAACGAATATTCGTCATGAGTTTCTGGGAAAGGGAAAAGATCATTGTAGGCGCCGTAAGGAGACAAACGAATTGCTGTTTTTTCTTTTCCAATGGCAACACTTACTGCAGCGGCAACTTCCAGAACAAAACGAATTCTGTTTTCAATCGAACCACCGTATTCGTCTGTTCGTTGGTTGGAAGATGGATGTAAAAATTGGTCGAGCAAATATCCGTTTGCTGCATGTAATTCCACTCCATCAAAACCTGCTTGGATTGCATTTTTAGATGCATTAACGAATTCTTCTATCGTAGATTTTAGATCTGATTTGGACATCTCTTGTGGTATAGGATGGTCTTTCATTCCTTCTGCATCTGTCCACATTTGTCCTTTTGCCAAAATTGCCGATGGTCCAAGAACTTTAGCCCCTTTCGGTAAATTCAGTTCATGTCCAATGCGACCGGTATGCATCAATTGAACAAAAATTTTACTTCCCTTTGTATGGACTTTGTCGGTTACTTTTTTCCAAGCTTTGGTTTGTTCTTCTGAAAAAATTCCAGGAATTCTCGCATAACCAAGACCATTCGGTGATGGAGAGGTTCCTTCGGTTACTATAAGTCCTGCTTCTGCTCTTTGTTCATAATACTTGGCAACGATATCACCCGGTACATTTCCAAGGGAACGGGAACGAGTCATAGGGGCCATCACCACTTTATTTTTTAAGGAAAGATTTCCTAACTTTGCTTCTGAAAATAATGATTTCACAAGGTTCTCCAATATTGATTTACTATTAGAAAATAGACTACAATATGAAGTGATTCGATGTTGTAATTATTTAATATTAAACTAATTTTCAAAAAAAATCAAAAATCAATCCCAAGGATGGTTAAGTCGTCCTGGCGATCTTGACCATTTAGAAATATTTGTAGTGTTTTTAATAGGTGGTCTTCTACTTCTGCAAGGCCTAGATTCCTGGTAGATTGGAAGAGGTGATAGAGGGATTCTTCCCCAAACTCTTCTTCTTTCAAATTGAAGGCCTCAAAGACTCCATCAGTAAATACAAAAAGCCGATCACCCACATCCCAGGTAAGTTCCGATTGCCCATAATGGGTTTGTTTTTTGAGACCCATCATTCTGCCGGTTTTTTCTAAAAGTTGGATTTGGTTTTTTCGCAAAAGTACAGCTGGTGGGTGGCCTGCAGATGCAAACTGGATTGTTTTTGTAGCAATATCGATATCTACAATCAAAGCGGTCAAAAGACTATTCAGAGATACAAAATTATCCATAAACTCTTCATTAAAAATTTCCATTACTTTGGAGGGGCTTAATTCAAAGGTTTTGATATTATCATACAAACCTTTAATAGCCATGGTAATCATGGCCGCATGGACTCCGTGACCTGTTGCATCCGCAATGAGAATTCTATATTTGAATTCGTTCAATTGGCAAATATCAAAAAAGTCCCCACCTACTTCTGATACAGGAAGATAACGATACACAAGATTTAATCGTTTGATGAGAGTTGGGTCGGTGATGAGAGAATTCTCTTGGATTTTTTTAGCAACAAAAAGATCTCGTCTCATAGCACTAAGTGTACGATTTAAAATTTGAGTGCGTTCTTTTACTTTTTCTTCTAAATCAAAATTGGATTTTTCTAAATTGAATTTAACTAGTGTTTCTGCTGTTTCCTTTTCTTTGATGATGGTATTGTAACGATCGGCAAGAGCAAAGGCGAGTAACAACATTTCAGCAGCAGATCCAAATTGTGGTCCATCAATCGTAAATGAATTGGTAGGAATAAATCCGAGTGCTCTAAGTGTAGAAACAATTAACGCAGAAAATAAAAATGCAAAGGCTAGTAGAAAAAAATAGGCTATTCTTTCCTTTCGAAAAGAACAGGTGATGGCATTGACCAAAATCCAAAAGGCTGTAAAGGAATGACTGACTACCATGATTTTGATAAAAGAATCAAAAGATAAAATATATAATACTGGCAGAATCATTTGAATGATAATCAATACTTTGCTAACAAAATCCAGTTTTGGTACTAACTTTTTAGTATTTAATAAATTCCGCATAAATACTAAAAATAAAATCAAAACAATAGAAATTAGAAGATTGATCGAATACTGATCCATCCACGGTGAGTTTTGCCATAAATACTCCGATGCAATTCCGTTATGCGAAGCAATGGTCAATGCAGTGGAAAGAACTAATAAAACATAAAAAAGATAATTAGAATCTTTGAGGATAAAAAATACAAATAAATTAAAAACTGCCATAGCAAATGCAATTCCAAAGTAGAGGGCTTGAACGACATGATCATCAATCTCATGTCTGTCATAAGCTACTTTGTCCCAGAGTTGAATGGGAAGGTTGATGGCATTGGGTGAATTTACTTTTAAATATATGGTAGCATTTGAATTTCCAGAAAATTGGATCGGAAAAACAAAAAAACGACTTTTGTAAGGGCGAAATGAAAGTGGAACCGAATAACCAGAATGAATCTGTATAAATTCCTTTGGACTTTGAAAGTATAAATCCATTGTTTTTAATCTGGGGTAGGCAACCACAATCACGATATCTTTTGGAGTTGGATCCGAATTCTGCAAATGAACCCGAAGCCAATAAGTAGATTTGGAGTAGGAAAAATTGAAGGCTTCTTTAGAAGAAGGGACTTTAATAAACTTGGATTGGTAACTAGCGGATTGAACAGCCTCAAAGGACAGAATGTTTGTTGGATCTTCTAGAACTAACATAGAATTGGTGAGATATAAAGGAGAAGATCCGATACTATTAATATTGATTTTTAGATCGTCTGCAAAAATTTCAAAACTTCCTAAAAACAAGGATAAAATGAGAGCCAAAGATCGATTATAAAATCCTTTCATTTCGATTGATCCATCGAAAACAAATCGATCAAAAAGATTTGATTCCCTTTTGCAAACACAGTCATTCCATCAAAATTTACAGATAAACCTACAAAATTCGGTAATATTTTTTCTGTGATACTCTCTCCTTTGGGAGAAAACAAAATCACTTCGATTTGATCATCATTACTATAATCATCCTGCTTTGTAAGAACAACTATCACATGTTTTCCATCAAAGGTAAATACGGATAAAACTTCCGATTGGATTGGTTTCTCTAACAAAAGATTTCCAGAAAAATCAATCATATATATACCAGTATAATCGTCTGTGATGGTAATACGATCTTCCGTTACAAGGACAGGATTTTTTTCAATTCCAAAAGCATGTGGGCCGATTGTGTCTGTTGTACTAAATGGGAATTCTTTTAATATTTTTAAATTGGAATCCAAAAGATAAGATCCGTCCAAAGAAAAAGGCAAAAAAATTCCACCGGGGTATTCTACCGGTTTGGAAGACAACTGCCGAACCAAACTCACGCTAGATTCATAGGTTTTTTTGAACTCTATTTTTTTTCCGGAATCCGCAGATTCTACAATGGAGTAGTAATAGTATAAATGAAAATTTGAATCTATAAACACAGGATGATATGGGGAAGAATAGTGGAAGGTCACTTGGTCCTTTTCATTCATTCCGACTATTCCTTTTAAGGTATGGAATAATATCTGGCCGGATTCAGTTTCAAATGCTTTGCCTGAAAAAACTTCCCATCCAGGAAGTGAGATGGTTTTTAAATGATTACCCGTTTTTAAATCATAAACTTGAATTTTAGACTCAAAAGGAAGATATAATTTATCCGCTAGGATCGAAAAATAAAAGTTATGCGAAATTCGATTTTCAGATACATCCCTTTCTTCTGTGGAAAGAATTTCGTAACATTTGAATCGGAGAGGAATCGTTAAAATTTCCTTTCCGCTTAAATCATAAATACATAAAGTTTCTGGCCGATTGAGTTTAGAATAAAATTCCGATCCTTTCTGAAAACCCTGGTAATAACAAAGATAACCAGATTGGTAAAATAAAATGGGAATTTGTACACCCTCCAAAAAAGGTCTTTCGATTTTCTTGGTCCAAAAAATTTGTCGATTCGTAAGATCATAGGTTTGTAATTTCCATTCGTCTTCACAGCAAGTGATAAAAGCAAACTGGTCTCTCGCGATAAATTCAGAGACAAAAACTGATTCGTTTTCTTTCAGAAGTAATAATAAATCGGAATAAGATTGAAATCCGCTTTTTTGGACTTCCTTAAATTCATCAGGATATTCTTTCGGAAACCATTCACGTAACCAGCGCTTAACGGAAGAAGGTAAATTTTGGTCTCGTTTGAGAAAAAGTTCCTTTAAATTTTCTTTTTCAGACAGAGATACTATTTCCAAAATTTCTTCAAAAAAAGAATAAGGAAGTGGAGAATCTTTATGGAGAATGATTCCCGCCACTGTGGGTTTTCGGATTAGTTCTGAACGCTGGTCATCAATTCGTTCGGCCGTTTGCTCGTAAAACTCTGGATAGGTGGACCTTGGATCGCCTGTACCTCGAGTTTTGATCCACCAAAGGCTGTGGCAATCTTCACATTCATAAATTTCATGGAATCGACTGAGGGAATGTCCTACAATATCATCGGTAGGAAAGGTAGGAGTCCATGTTTCCTCCCGGGCCGGTTCTGACCTAGAAAACTGAGAAGATCCTTTCTGACAAAAAAGACAGGCCATATCGTTTCGGGAGTCTAGGTATATCTAAGTTTCAACCTTGAGTCAAGTCGGATTCTGAACTAACGAAATAAACCTATACACTCACTTATTTCTTGGCAATTTATTTCAAAAATTGTATTCTACCAATAATCCATGTCAACTGTTCCCAAGACATACGAAGTTTTACTAGCAGACCTCAAACGTTTGGAAGAAGAAAACCAAATGTTAAAACAAAGTTTAAAAGATAAGAACTCCCATCATTCCGATCTGATTCATGCATTACAATTTACACAATTTTCAATTGATTCAATCTCTGAAGCGATTGTTTGGACGGACGAAGAAGGAAATTACGTTTTTGTAAATGAAGCAACCTGTAGAAACTATGGATACACGAAAGAAGAATTACTTTCTATGCAAATGTTCCAAGTAGATCCTTTGTTTACAGTTGAAATGTGGAAAGCTCATTGGCAAGAAATATTGGAACGCAAATCTTTTTCCATCGAAACTGTGAATCGGACAAAAGATGGAACCTCCTTCCCTATTGAAGTAACTGTCAATCTAGTAGAATATGGTGGAAAACAATACAACTGTGCCATCGTTCGGAACATCACTGAAAGAAAACTTGCGGAAAATAATTTAAAACAATCTGCCATTCGTTTGGCGGAGCTAAACTCAACTAAAGATAAATTCTTTTCTATCATTGCCCATGACTTACGTGGGCCTCTAGGAACCCAACGAGAATTTACAAAAATCCTCAATGAAAAAGATTCATCCTTCACTGATGCAGAAAGATCCACTTATTTAAAAATGTTAGAGGAATCATCGGATTTGGTATACTCTTTGTTAGAAAATTTATTAGATTGGGCACGTTCCCAAACTGGAGCCATTCAATTCCAACCAGTTCCCATTGATGTTTATGACTTAGTGCAACGAGTGATTGGGGTTTTAACCCTTTCTGCTAACAAAAAACAAATGACCATTTCCAATCAAATCCCTGAACAATTAGAAATCGTTGCTGATTCGTTTATGATTGAAACTGTAGTTCGCAATTTAATTTCCAATGCAATCAAATACAGTAACTCCCAAGAAGTAATTACAATTGGAGTTTTGCCATCGGAACTACAATCAAATTCGAATCAAATCACCTTCTTTGTGAAAGATGAAGGAGTGGGGATGCATAAAGAACAAATAGAAAATCTATTTCGATTGGATCAAAAAAGCTCAACTCTCGGCACTGGACAGGAAGCAGGAACTGGCCTTGGACTCATTCTCTGTAAGGAATTTTTAGAACAACACAAAGGCAAAATTTGGGTGGAAAGTAAACCTGGATTCGGTTCTACATTTTTCTTTCAGTTATTTCAAAACTCAAAAAATCTTTAATCACTATGACGAAAAGAATATGCAAAAGTTTTTTTCTAATATTTACTCTATTGGTCTTCCCGGTTTTTGCAGAAAATGGAACCGATCCCTCGACATCTAAAACAAATAAACAATCCAAGGCCCCTTCTATCTTTGGATCCGGATTAAAAGTATTAGAATTTACTGGAGAGTTTGTACAAACACCATCGGAAGGTGGACCCCAGTCAGTTTCCAATATCCTAAATTCTACCCGTCTTGCTTCGAGCCTTGTCAATGCCAACACAGCAAACAACCTAAACCCACCGGGCATCATTACTGAAAGTTCCGAATCAAGACCAGCATCCACTCTATCTCCTCGAATTAAATACTCTCACCAAATTTCGGAAGATTTTTTTATCGGATTTGTTTATGCAAAGGGAGAACAATACAACGACACTCGAACCAATTTTAGTACAAACGGACTTTATGTAAATGACCGTATCCGTTCAGGGATCAATGAAGTTGGATTTAAAATTGGCCTTGGTCCTATCAATTATTTAACAAATTCTGATTCTATGGAATTAAGCTTCACCTATTCAGAGTTATCTTCAAAAGGACCGTTCCAATCCTTTCAATTAAAATTTCCTTTTTTAAGAACGGGAGATCAAACCATAACAGAAGGTTACGGGTTCTATGCAGGAACTGTAGAATTCAGAACTAAAAACTATGGAATGAATTATGGATTTGTTTTTTCTCTACTAGATTGGTTGAACTTGTACATGATGGCCGATGTTACCATCTTTGCGGGACGATTGAAACTATCTTCATACGGAGTAGAAACCTCATCCACTGGATCATTGAATGCAAGTAACCAAGTCGTTTTTAGTGCCCCTGTAACAAAAACAGATCTAACAATTTTCCAATCCAAAGAGGGTTTGGTAAAAGGACTTGGCGGTGCCACCTTAGCACTTGAGATGGGGCTTGTTTGGAAAATCTTTGATACCATTGGATTGAAATATGGCGGCTTCTATCAAATCTCCTCCTTTAGTGTGTCTGAAGTGAATGGTTTTAATTTAGGATCAGGCAAAACACCTGTGGAAATCAGCTCAATTCCCAACCTCAATTCTTCTCAAAGTTCGAAACAATACGGCTCTTTTGGGATGAATGTTTCTATTGTGAAAAACTTTTGATTCCTATCCACTGTCTTATAGATAGCGACTGGTGTCGCAAAAACAGGATTTTTACATGAAACACAAATCGATTTTATACGCCCAAAAACTCGACTTCCAATGGCCGACCTCGGACCCATTTTTGTTTTGTGTTCACCACGAAGATTTTTATCCAAAAGGGAATGGGAAGTTTGGTCCGGATGCTTCCTTACAAGGAAGACAAATCGGCCAAGACTTTGCCGGCAAAGATGGATGGAGGATGTATCACGGAGAAACCATTCCTGGGTTTCCTGGCCACCCTCACCGCGGCTTTGAAACCGTCACTGTTGTCCAAAGAGGACTCATTGATCATGCTGACTCTCAAGGCGCTGCCGGTAGATACGGAGATGGAGATGTACAATGGATGACTGCCGGTGCTGGAATCCAACATTCAGAAATGTTTCCTTTGGTGGATGAATCCGGTGATAACACTTTGGAGCTCTTTCAGATTTGGTTGAATCTTCCTGCAAAAAATAAATTTGTAGATCCTCATTTCAAAATGTTTTGGAACAAAGAGATTCCTGTGAAAGTTGTAAGTGATGCCTCTGGGAAAAAAATAAAAATCAAAACTGTCGCAGGATCTTTGTTTGGCGAAAAACCGCTAGATCCTCCTCCAGATTCCTGGGCAGGTGATCCTAAAAATGAAGTAGGAATTTATATTTTAGATTTAGATCCCGAAGTCAGTTTTGTAATTCCAGGAAGTTCTTCGGGTAATAACAGAAACCTTTACTACTTCCGTGGGGAAGGCTTAGTTATGGATGAAGTTGTGGTTCCAGGAAAACATATGTACAATTTGACATCTGATGTTTCTGTAGAACTGAAAAACGGATCAGAGCCCGGACGCATTTTGATTTTAGAAGGAAAACCCATTGCTGAACCAGTGGTACAGTATGGGCCTTTTGTGATGAACAAACAAGAGGAAATCCAACAAGCGTTTGATGATTATCGCAAAACGCAATTTGGTGGTTGGCCTTGGGATTCTTATGATCCCGTTCATGTTGGCAAAGGAAGATTTGCCAGACATGCGGACGGAAAGGAAGAAGTTCCTACTTAAACAAGTAGGAACTTCTAAATTGCACCTAACGGTCCGTTAGGCAACCAGTACTTGCATCTTTTACCATCTGGATGTACTTCCAAAGATATCCGGTGGTAATGCGGTATGGTGGTTTTTTCCAGGCCGCTCTTCTTTTTTCTAATTCCTCAGGTGAAATTTGTAATTCGAGTTTGTTCGTGCGAGCATCGATGAGGATGTTGTCTCCGTCTTTTACAAATGCCAACTCTCCTCCTTCCATTGCTTCTGGAGTGATATGACCCACAACAAATCCGTGGCTTCCTCCGGAGAACCTTCCATCAGTAATGAGAGCTACATTATCCCCAAGCCCTGCTCCAATGATGGCAGAAGTCGGTTTTAACATTTCCGGCATCCCTGGGCCACCTTTCGGACCTACGTAGCGAATCACAACCACATGGCCTGGTTTGACTTTCCCATCACGAATGCCTGTATTGGCTTCCAGTTCGGAATCAAAACAAATGGCTTTTCCTTCGAACATTTCCCCTTCGTGGCCAGTGATTTTTGCCACTGCCCCTTTTTTGGCGATATTGCCATAGAGAACTTGGATATGGCCTTCTTTTTTAATCGGGTTACTGACTGGTCTGAGTAAGTCCTGGTCACTCGGAAGATCAGGAAGACCCTCCAAGTTTTCTGCAATGGTTTTTCCAGTGACAGTCAAACAAGAGCCATCAATCAATCCTTCGCGTAACATGAATTTCATGATCGCAGGTGTTCCCCCAATGGCATGAAGGTCTTCCATTAGATACTTTCCACTTGGTTTCATGTCTGCAAGGAGCGGAGTTGTATCGGTTACTTTTTGAATTTGTTCTAAGTCTAGAGGAATGCCCATGGTTCTTGCAATGGCGATCATATGTAAGGCTGCGTTTGTGGAACCACCGAGAATGGTCACAACTCGAAGTGCATTCAAAATAGATTTAGGAGTAATGATATCAGAAGGTTTGATGTCCTTTTCTAAAAGATTGTACATATACTTTCCAATATTCATACATTCTTTCTTTTTTTCTTCACTGCGAGCAGGAGAAGAAGAACTATAAGGCAAACTCATTCCCATGACTTCAATGGCAGTGGCCATAGTGTTAGCAGTGTACATTCCACCACAAGCTCCAGGACCAGGGCAGGAATTTTTAATCACTTCTTTAAAATCATCTTCTGTGATTTTGCCGTTAATTTTTTTTCCATAAGCTTCAAAAGCAGAAACTATATTTAATTTTTCACCTTTGTAATGACCACCGTTGATGGTTCCACCATAAACCATAATGGATGGTCGGTTGAGTCTTGCCATTGCCATGATGGCACCTGGCATATTTTTATCACAACCTGCAGTAAAAAGAAGTCCGTCATAATAATGAGCACCAGCAATGGTTTCAATGGAGTCTGCAATGATTTCTCGGGATGGTAAGGAAAATCGCATTCCATCATTTCCATTAGTAATCCCATCACTCACACCTATTGTATTGAACAACAACCCAACCATTTCTTTTGTATCTAAAACACTTTTCTTTTGTAGGGCAGAAAGAGTGGTTAGGTGCATGTTACATGGATTTCCATCAAATCCTGTACTTCCAATTCCTATGAAAGGTTTATTCAGATCTTCATAAGGAACTCCAGATCCAATGATCATCGCTTGGGAAGCGGGAAGGGATTCGTCTTGGGTAAGAGTGCGGCTGTATCGATTCAAAGTCATAAAATTCAATTTCCTTTGGATTAAAGACAAAATGTGGGATGGCAAGGTTAAGGAAAGCGGATTTTGAATTTATGGATGAACGATTTCGACCAGGATTTTATTTTCATTGTTTCCTTGTGCTAGGTCTTTTTCCCAATCCTTAAACTCCAAATTCAAACAGCTGTTAGCACGGTCACGATTGGCTTGGGGTAAAAAAGTATTGGCTGAGATGGATTTTGCGGCCTTTGCGATTTTCCCACGGGCAGATTCTAACCACTGGATTTCCGTAAAAGTAGCAAACCTTGTTCCGGCTGAAGTTTGGAATCCTTCTAATTCACAAGTTTCAGCAACACGGAAACTATATTGAGATTTAAAACTATCACTACTAGCAACCGTCGTTGCCTTCAAACTCAAAACTCCAGACTGTAAAACCGATTCTTGGCAATCAGTGGTCCTCGCCTGAATGGTTCTAGTATCATTTAGAATCACGTTCAATTCACTTTGAGTGAGAATGAGTTGGTTTACATTACAGATTCCCAAAGGCCGCCGACTACAAAATTGGTTATTGGAACTTAAAGTTGTATTTGTTTTGATACAATTTCCGGATTGCCTTACTAGATATAAAGTAGTGAGAGTAATCGTTTGTTTGTTTTCCTCTTCTTTTTGTTTCTCTCCCCCACCCTCAAAACAAGAAATCAAACAAAGTAACAAACTGATTCCAATGGTAAATTTTTTCAAAATCTTACCTCAATACCAATATTGACAAGAGGAATGATCGCCATTTTTCCATTAGGTGTTTGAGAAACAATATAGGGAGAATTTACCGTATCATAAGTCGGAGCCGGGTTTTGGTTTCTTTGGTAATTTTTTGTGTTATCAAATTCAAACCCTGCTTGGTTCCTGCGACCGTAAAAATTTACAAATTCTATATAGGTATTGATATAACCCCAAGAATAATTTTCGATTCGATCAATCCGCAAATCAAATTGGTGGAAAGGTAAAAACCGATCACTGTTATAATTTCCGGAATAATTGGGGAAATATAAATTCAAACCAAAAGTGGCAGCTTGGTTTGCTCGTGTAGCACTTGTAATGGGAGTGTATGGAGTCCCCGAAAAATATCGAAACCTTCCCCCCACCATCCATTCTGGATTGAATTTATATCCAAATACAACATTCAAAATATGAGTTCTGTCTAAATCATACAATTGTTCTTTATCATTATTATAAATGACCTCTAAATTGTTATCATCATAATAATTGATATAGTTGGTTCCCATTTTAGCTTGGCCAAGTAGTGTTCTCGAATTATTGAGTAAGGTTCTGTTCCTGGTTTCTTCACTATTCAATCTGGACTGGTTATTGATTCGTTTGGTGATGGAGTTTGTATAGGAAATCCAACCAAAAAGTCCGGACTGTTCTCTTGGATCTTTTGTTTTTTTAATAAAAATTTCTACACCTTCTGAATGCCCATAACCCGCATTGGAATAATTTAAATTTTTAGGAGTAATTGGATTTGCTAAAACTTTTGCCGTTTCATTCACAAAAACACGTGTATCATTATTTAGAGCATACGGATCCACAATATAAGCATCCGGAACAATGATGTTTTGAAAGATATTCCGAAAACCTTCGATTTTAATTTGCCAGTTGTTCGCAAATTCTTGGCTTACACCTATCGAATTGTGTTCGGCTCTTTCCATAAAGAGATTGGGATTTCCTGACTTGGCCGACAATGCTTCTACTGAAACGGGAGCATTATAATGGATTCCATGTCCCGCCATAATCCCTGTTTTTGTAGATTCAAATAAATAACCGCCAGTGATCCTGGGTGCTAAATTTGTTTCATTACTTCCCGAATAATGATCCACTCGTGCACCCGGTGTTAGGCGAAATCCACCATATTTAAATGGAAGTTCTGCATATGCCGATTTTTCTCTATAACGAATTCGATCACCGTCAATCACAGAGCGAAAAGCTGCATTGGAATTCAAAAGATCATTAAAGATGTTATAAAATAAACGATTATAAGAAGAGATATTTTCACCTTTTAAAGTTGTCTCTCGAAACCGACCTTGCACCCCTGCTTCTAGTTTGAGGTGTTCCTCCCAAAGTTCCCATTCAAATGTATTTTGGACATAAGTGATTGTATCTGTGGTACGATTTTGTAATCCAAAGATGTTTTCAGCAGTCAGTGGATTTGTAAATTTGAGTTCAAAAAATTCATTAAAGGAAGTGCGTGAATAAGAAATTGTATTTCGAAACGTTTTCCCTTTCCAAACATAACGAATGGCATCCGTTCGAAACATTCGGTCAAGTCCAGTTGGCGGACGTGGGTCATCCCCTCCCCTTTCTAAATCTGCTTGGGCTTTCGTATATGCTTGCCTATCACGCGTTCCAAAAGTTTGGACTGTGAGTCTGTGTTCTGCATTGATATCCCAGATAAGTTTCCATTGATAGTCTTGGTATTCTGCGTACTTCGCATCTTCCGGAATCCCTTGGGGATAAACTTGTAATAATACAACATTGGGATAGTTTTTTCTACCCGAACTAATCATAGCAAGGCCAGGTAGGATTTTAGATTGGTTATAGATATCAGATAAAAACAAATTTGTATTGATGATGGTTTTATTTTCATCCACACGATCTGTTCCTTCGATGGCGATGATTCCACCAGTCGCATAACCATATTTAGCTGGAAATGCTCCCGTAAACACATCAAAAGATTTGATTAAATTATTATTTAATACAGAGGACTGGTTTCCTAAATGGAATGGATAGGGAAGAGGAAAACCATCAAAGTAATATTGGTTTTGTCTGGTTCCACCACCACGTAAAGAGAGATCCCCTCTTTCGCTATTGGAATAAGGATTTCCTGTCAGTAAATTGGAGCCGATGTTTGTAAACACTGATGGTAAAATTCCAACAGGTGCCCCAATCACAACTCCGGGAATGGTTTGTAAAGCTTTCAAAGAATCACCAGAAACTCCTGGAAGGCGTTTGATTTCATCCTGGACAAGTCCATACCGTGAAAGGGGAGTTTTGTCTCTTTCTCCACTGACAACTATCCCCGATAGATTGGCTTCGGAAATTGTAACAAGGATGACCTGGCCTTTAAATCGAACTTCTCGAAATACAGATTCGGTTCTGTCTGCTGTGGATACTTTGATTTCATAATATCCAGGTTCGGGAAATCGAAGTTTGGCGATCCCTTCGTCATTAGAAACCGCACTGGTTTTTCCTTTTTTAGAAATGACTACAGCATTAGTTACTGGTTTTCCTGAATTGGATTTTACAATTTGAAAAACAACTTCTATATTTCCATCGGCGAAGGTAGGACTAAACCAAAGAAAACATAAAACCAGTAAAAGGGGCTGAGTATATTTCATTTAGGAACGGGAATCAAACTTTCTGCAATTCGATATAATTCGTCCAATGACTTTTTGTCATCAAGCAAACGATACCCTTGTAAAACTCCTTCATAGACAAAAAATAGATGTTTGGCAAGCAAACGACAATCTACTTTAGAATTTAAATACCCATTTTCTTTTGAACCTTCCAGATAATCCGCCAACAAATCGATGGTTCTACTTGCGATTTCTTCAATTTCTTTCTGAATTTCCAACTCATCTGGCGCAATTTGTGCCCGAAAGTTTGCCATACCGCAACCAAAAAGTTGTGACAACCGAGCTTCCCTAGAAAGAATCCGAACCCAAGCCTTAACAAAATCCAAAGGTTTTGGATTTCGTTTCATTAAAGATTTAAGAAGTGTTAGATTTTCATTCGAATACATCCGAATCACTTCCTTTCCCAACATTTCCTTAGAAGCAAAATGTTGGTAGAGGCTAGCTTTGACTGTTTTTGCCTCTTCCACAATTTGATTCAGTCCCGTCCCCGAATACCCTTGTTTTAGAAAGAGATGGCGGCTGACTTGCAAAAGGCGAATGCGAGTGGGTTCTTTTTTCATAGCACCTACAATTTCCGAAAAAAGAGAAAACTATGCAAACAATATACCAACCGGTATGTATGAAAAGTTCTTGCAAATACATACCGACTGGTATGTATGTTTACAGATAAGGAGAATTCAAATGAACACTGAATTGATTTCGTTCCATACTACTGCGACCTCTGTATCCGAAGCCTTGGAAACTAGACATAGTATCCGAGAATACCTTCCGAAACGCATCCCAAATGAAATTTTACATAGGGTATTTAGCAAAGCATTGCGTACTCCTAGTTGGAAAAATTCACAACCTTGGAAAGTTCACATTGTGAATGGAAACAAAAGAGAGGAATTGTCCAAAGAACTCATCCAAACCGCCCGAGAATTTCCACCTAGGCCAGAAACAAGTTGGCCAGAATCTTATCCTAGTGATGCCAAAAGACGAATGTTTGATTTGGGAATGAAAATCTACGAAGCTGCAGGTATTGATAGGAAAGATAAAGATGCTAGGAACGAATTTATGTTACGTAACTTTGATTTCTTTGGAGCTCCGACAGCTGTTTTCATTACAACCAAATTTGAACTTAATTATTTTGTAGGAATCGATTTAGGTTGTTTTCTCCAATCTGTTCTTTTATTAGCAAGAGAAGAAGGTTTGGGGACATGTGCTCAGGCTTCCCTTGGTTCTTTTCCCGATGTGGTAAGAAATTCTCTCGAGTTGCCAGAAGAAGAAAAAGTGATTCTGGGATTGAGTATTGGATATCCAAAACCAAATTCGGAACTAAATAGTTACCACACTCCCAGAGAATCGTCAGAAGATTTACTTCGTTTCTATTAAATCGAAAAAACTAAAATAGATTTTTCTTTCAAGTTTTGAAATCCATGATTCTCTTTCTCCGGAAGAAGAGGGAGATTCATTTTTATGAAATTTTTCATTTCGATTTTAGTAATAACGATATTCTGTTTCCAATGTTCCTTTGGGCAAAAAGTAAAGTATGCCGAATTAAAACAATCCTATCCCAAAGTGAATTGGGAAGCCCGTAGATCTGAAGCAGTTAAACTTTTATCCGACCTATTAAAAATCCCTTCTGTTCGCGGAAATGAAATCCAAATTGCTAAATACATCCAAGCAGTTCTCTCAAAGGAAGGAATTCCTTCACGCCTGATCTTCGATCCCAAACATCCCACAAGACCCAACTTAATCGCAGAGTTACAACCAACAGTTTCTAATCCAGAACCAGGAATCATTCTCGCAAACCATTTAGATACAGTTGAATATGATTCGAAAGAATGGAAGGTAGGACCACTTTCTGGATCTGTGAGTGAAGGCCGAGTTTGGGGTCGTGGGGCCATTGATATGAAAGGTATGGCAGTTATGGAATTACTTGCCTTTTTAGAAATCAAACGATCCGGAATTCCAAGAACAAGAAAAATCATGTATTTAGGTTTAGCTGACGAGGAATCAGGCTCTGTGTTAGGTAGCCGATATATCACTTCAAATCATAAACAATTATTAGAAGGATATGAATATGCAATCAATGAAGGAGGAGTTGCCACAAGAGACATTGTGATTCCTGGATCTACGATCTTTAACATCCAGTATGCGGAAAAGGGAAACATATGGTTACGAGCTAAAATCACAGGAACCAGCGGACATGGATCTTCTCCTCCAAACCAATATGCTGCTTTGTCACTCATACAATTTTTTAACGAAGTTAGAGAACTCGAACCAGAGATTCGTATCACAGAAGAAACAGAAGCTTTTTTCTATCAATTGGGAACTATCAGTTCCTTTCCTAAATCATTTTTTCTAAAAAATGCAAGAAATCCATTGATTAAACCTTTGTTACATGGAACCATTCGAAGTAATCGCCACCTAACAGCAATGACAACAAATACTAAATCGATAACCGGATTTCGTACGACAGAAGGAGAAGGTGGGGAAAATGTAATCGCCGGGGAAGCTAATGGTCGTTTGGATATTCGTGTTTTACCTGGAATTGATATTAATGAATTTGCAGATAAGGTAAAAAAAATCGGTGATAAATACAACGTTCAAATTTCTTTTTCCGATATCAATGCGGCAGTTGCCTCTCCGATCAACACAAGATTTTTTAGTACTTTGGCTGCCGTTTCCGTAAATAAATTCCCAAATAGTACGGTGACTCCTTTTCTTTCTCCTGGTAAAACCGACAATTCTTACTTACGGAGAGTGGGGATCAAAGCTTACGGTCTCATTCCGGCAGTCCTCAAATCGGAAGATATCGACGGAATGCACGGAAAAAATGAAAATATGACTGTTGATAATTTGGAATTAGGGACAAAAATTCTTTTTGAAACTTTAGTGGAAATGAACCAGTAACAACGATTATTTGAGCGAGGAAAGATACTTCAATATTCCGTCTTCCCCTCGTTCTTCGGCAAGTTCTGCAATACTAACCCCACCCACAGTTTTGACTTTGGTTTCGGCGCCTGCTTTAACCAAAAGTTTGACCAAATCCAAATTCCCACGGTAAACAGCTCGATAGAGTGCTGTTTCACCAGTGGTGTTGCGAAGATTGACATTGGCACCTTTTTCGATCAAAAACTTGGCCATCTCCAATTCTTCGTCATCCGCCGCTTTGATTAGGGAGGAATTACCTAGGGAGTCCTTTGCATTGACGGATACACCTTCTGCCAAAATTATTTTTACTAATTCTAAATTTCCCTTTTCGACTGCCTGGAACAGGCGAAGCTCCCGACTCATCGGAGCTTTGACTACAGTTTCATCTTCCATACAGGAAAAGGTGGATCCAATCATTAATAAAAAAATGACAGCGGATAACGATTGGAATAAAAATCGACTGGATAGAAATCGTAACATCAGTTTTAGTCTAATGGTTTAACCATGAAACGTCGATCCATTTTTCCAGCCAGTTTCCAGTTCCTTTCCATTTTGGGTGTGAGCCTTTTATTTACATCGTGCCTCTCCATCATTAGTCCGGGAGAGGTGGGCCTGATGTGGCGACCGTATAGCACGGGACTCAGCCAGAAACCCTTAGAATCTCGGGTTCAAACCTATATGCCTTGGAATAGTGTTTATGTCTACTCAGTCCAATGGAGCAGCTACCAAGAAAAAGTAGAAGTACTCACCCGTGATGATTTGACAATTACTGTCAGCGCGGCGATCATCATCCGGCCAATCCAGAACGAAATTTATGAATTAGAAATGGAAATTGGCCGCGGTTACTATGAGAAGGTTGTTAAACCTCAATTTCGAACAGCGATCCGAAATATTCTATCTGCTTATAATATGGTTTCTATCTCCAAAGAAACACCAAACGTTTCTGCACAGATTAAAAAATCTCTTTCAGAAAAGTTAAAAGACAAACACGTAGAAATTGATGATGTGATTATTGATGATGTAGAATACAGTCCATCGATTTTGAAAGCGATTGAAAGTAAACTTACGAAACAACAAGAACAAGAACAAATGAAGTTCGAAATCAATATTGCTAAACGTGATGCAGAAATCCAACAAATCTCCGCAGATGGTAAAGCCAAAGCTGTCCTCATTGAAGCAGAAGCTCAAGCAAAAGCACAAAGAATGATTTCTGAATCTTTAACTCAGAAATACATTCAACTGAAAGCTATGGAAAATCCAAATAATAAGTTAATCTTTGTGCCAAATGGAAAAGATGGATTGCCAATCATCGTCAATCCTGAAGCAAAATAAAACTATTTTTACTTTTCTAAAACTTATGCGCTATAGTTATATAAAATGTATAACTATAGCGTTTGTTTTTTAAGCCGAAGGTCTAAGTTAAAGTTTCTGATTCTAAATATTAAGATAATCAATATACTAAACACAAACAATAAAAGACCAAAATTTTGAAACGCAATTACAGGACCAAACTTATCAGAAACTTTTGCAGCGATAAGTCCAAGGACTGCAGATACTCCAAGTTGAAGTATAGAGTATAAACTCAAAATTCTAGATCGGTATTCTTCGTTTAGTCGCATTTGGATCAAGGAAACCAAATAATTTGTTGATATACTGCAACAAATAGAAGATATAAAAATAATTAAAATATTAAGAGTTAAAATCTCAATTGGCATAAAAACAAAAATTGAAACTGCAGAAATGATAGATGCACCAAATATAATATAAACCAATTTTACATCTTTTAACACTAGTTGCAAAAACCCACCGAATCCCAAACCAATAGCCAATATCAAAAAATAAATTGGTTTAACCGAATCTCCTAACTTAAAAATAGTTTCACCATAGGTTGGAATTAAAATCTGAAAAGGACCTAAAAGAAAAGTTGTTAATGGCACTAACATTAATAAATAAACAATTTCGCGATTTTGATTCAAGTAATGAATCAAATCATTAATACCTGTCCTGATGGAAACAAATTGTTTGACTTCTAAAGGAATCAATTTTACGAAGATCAGCAAAAAATTACTGATGAAAAACAATAACGCAATTATCAACGGAATCAAAAAATTAGGATAATATTCCTTAATAAAACCAACAAAGAGAGGTCCAAATCCGAAAGCGAAAATATAACTTAAATTCACAAAAACTGTCATTTTTCCCTTTAACTCATCCTTTGTTAGCTGCCCGATAATTGCTAACCTTGTTGCTGGCAAAAATGAAAAGGAAAACCCTAGAATGATCGATAACAAAAACAAATAATTCGAAATATAAACCTGGTTGTCCGTTGTATAAATCAAAAGCGCGAAAAATAAATTTCCTATTATATATATAGTTTGGCTTATTATTAAAATTTTTCGTTTTGAATTGAAATCAATTATGATCCCAGTGATTAAACCAAATAATACAAAGGGAATGTGAATTAATAGAAATAATGAAGCTCCCAACGAATCGGCTTTAGTTAGATCATGCGAATAAACTATAACAAAGTAATTAAACATCACTATTGCTGTATAACCGAACATTGTTGAAAGCAAATATAGGTAATTGTTTTTGTTCATTTATTTGTTTTACGATTGAATAGTTTAACGAAATTGATTGAATCCCTTAAAGATGGGATGATTTCATTTATATTAGAAATATGATTAC